>JBKEFM010000012.1:0-42083 GCA_046709505.1 Paraglaciecola sp.
AATAAAGTTGAACAGCTAACCCTTAACGACCCCCAAGTAGAAGTATATCAAGGCTATATTTCCACAATGCGCACTCATATAGCCAATTATCAGGATAATTTTTCCAGTGTTGTGACCGGTCGCAATAAACGTAGTTCGCTTTTTGACGGCAGCTTAATTATGGATTTAGACCATATCATTGAAAGGGTATCCCGGCAAAATACAGCCGTTCAAGACGCCTTTTTTTTGAACGTCAATCAAGCCAAATATCATATCTCTCGGGCTGAAAATATCTCGCTGCAATATTTGCTGAATCCAGATTTCCAGTTCGTCGAACAATTTAGTGATGAATTCGCTTTGGCCAGAGCCGTCATGTCCAAAGACGATGTACAAGCTGATATGTATAAAGATGTGATCGCTGAACTCAATACCGTCGAAGCAGAATTTATCCAGCTGACAAGTATAACCAGTGGCTATCTGTTTTTAGTCAATGTGGTGATGGCAGGCTCCGCCAACGAATTTTTATTTCTGGCCCGGGAACTCAATCGATTGGTAACCTACAAGCTCAATGATACCAATCAGCAAGTTAAGAAAAACATTCGGAATAATCAGATAAGTAGCGATGTATTTTCAGTTTTTGGTATCTTACTCGCAATATTCACCGCTCTGTTTTTAACCCACCGTATCATGTTACCCATAAACGTTATTACCGAGGTATTCAAAAAGCTGGCAAAAGGCGAAGATGTGGACGCCATACCAGGTATTACCCAACAAAATGAAATTGGCCAGTTGGCCAAAGCAGCGGATATTTTTCATGCAAAAAATACCCAAACTACCCACTTACTCTCCGAATCAAGGATGTTAAATGCTCGCAAGGAAGCACTTAACGCCGAGTTGGCAGAGTCTAAACATAAAGCAGAACAGGCGACGCTTTCCAAAAGCATGTTTTTAGCGAACATGAGCCACGAAATACGTACTCCCATGAACGGTATCATCGGCATGTTGGATGTGGTGATGAAAAGCGATCTGACGACCAAACAGCGCCAACAATTGAATAAGGTTGTCTATTCAAGCCAAATTCTAATGAGCCTGATAAACGATATTCTGGATTTTTCTAAGGTCGAAGCCGGCAAACTTGATATTGAGCAAGTTGAATTCTCTCTCAATTCGGTATTTGCCAATTTATTAACTAATATCTCGGCCCGGGCCCAGGAAAAAAATCTAAATGTAATATTTAATTGTGATCCAAATATTCCTTCAACCCTGGTTGGTGATCCGCTTCGCATCAGCCAGGTGTTACTCAATCTCAGTAGCAACGCCATTAAATTTACCCGCAATGGTTCCGTTACCATTAATATCTCTTATGAACGTCACCCTGGGAGCGATGAACTGACGCTCAACGCTGAAGTTATCGACACCGGAATTGGCATGACTAAAGAGCAACTGGATAAAGTTTTTGATAAGTTTACCCAGGCCGATGGCTCAACTAGCCGTGATTTTGGCGGGACCGGACTGGGTCTATCAATAGTCACACAACTGGTTAACTTAATGGGTGGTGAAGTTAAAGCACAATCACAATTGCACATAGGCAGTAACTTTAACGTTTCATTCAAATTACGCTATCAAACTGAAACGTCATGTATCTTTACCATCCCCAAAAGACCCAAACACAAACTGTATTATTTTAGCAAAGGCCCGCAGGGGTTAGTTTCATCGCAATATTTGGCCAATATTGAACTGGAACATCACCACTTTCCGCTGTCCCAACTTGAGACTATGTTAGGAGAGATAAGCCCTAACGATGCCGTAATGATTGATGTACACGATCAAGTTGCCCATAAAGCACTGCAGCCACAACTTAGGTCTCTGCACGATTCACAGATCATTGTTGGCTTTGTGACGGAGACTCAACCAAGTAACTTACCTGAACTATTGTCAAAAGAATGGCCATTTTCTTGCCTGACCCACCCCTATACGCCAGGCCAATTAATTACATTTGTACACGCCTTATATAATCCGCTGATGGGTCAATCCAGATCTGAGGCTGAACATAAGCATGTGCAAACTGAGTATGAGGGACATATCTTGCTGGTTGAAGATAACAGTATCAACCAGATTGTGGCCGGTGAAATGTTAAGGGTATTGGGTGTCACCTTTGATATAGCCGAAAATGGTCAACAAGCCGTGACTAAGGTGGTTAATTCGGCTCATTACGACCTTGTATTGATGGATGTGCAAATGCCGATAATGGATGGTTATGAGGCGACCATAGAGATCCGCAAACAAGGCTTAACAACATTAGTAATTTGTGGGTTATCGGCAAACGCCATGAAAGAAGATGCCAGTAAAGCCAAAGCCGCTGGCATGAATGAATATTTAACTAAACCTTTAAAATTAGCGGCGCTGGAACAAATACTGAGTCGATATTTACCGGTAAAAAAAGTTGATTAAGATTATTTTTCCAGCGTGAAAAGTTGGTAGCATAGCTGACAATCCGCACTTGAAAAAACAATTCGTTTTTTGTACAAACTTAGTTCTAAAAACACTCTATTAATATTTTTTTAGCGACACTCATTACAACCTGACGGTGTTTTGAACGAAAATAGACTCCGAATGTAAAGTATCGACTTTAGGTGCGGAATGTCGGTTGTATGTAAAGGTGACATTGTCACGGTTAACGTCCAACAATCGACTATTGGCTATCCCCACCCGATGCGTGTAACGATATAGGTAGGTCAACCCTTACGGGGATAAATAACCGACAGTACTAGAAAGGTTCGCAAAGGTGTTACCTCAGCTCAAAGATTAGAATATGCCAAACTAATGGTAGAAGAGCAACGAGGAGAGGTCAGCACCGTTAAAGTGGCACTGGACGGTGATAAGCGCCGTATTCAAGTGCTAGAAAAGCAACTCGCTGTCTCAAAAAGGGATGGGCTTTATTAAAAAAGGCAACCGCCTTTTTCATTCGCGACAATCCAGCATTAAAGTGATTAAACGAATGAGAAAGGCGGAACAAACCTTGAGTATTACCCATATAAGTCAATTGTTTAATATCCCAGTATCAAGCTATTACTATCAACCAGTAGATAATCAAAATGACGTTATCTATCGCGAGCAACTGAAAACGATACAATAAAGACCAAAATTAATAGAACATCCATACTAGATGGTTTTCAAGTTGGGTCCCCATTTATTATTTTTTACATATGACTTTCACCGAGAGAGGCTAATCATTGCAATCTTTATTTTTATGCTGTTTTATTTAATTATTGTTAGTGGTGTTATCAGTCTTGAGAGAACAAATGAACTGTACCGGCACATGCAGGCTTTTGTTCATAGACTCACTGTAATTGGAATACTATTGTCTGCTTTTATTTCAGTGTTGAGAGCTAATTTTTTTGAAATAGCTCGTGCAGCACTTCGATAATTTTCTGACAATGCGGATTGAGGCTCAGCTATCATAAGTGGCTTGCCGCTATCTGTATGTTGGCGAATACGAATATCCAAGGGTAATTGGCCGAGCAATTCAATGTTATATCTGGCGGCCAACTTTTTGCCTCCACCCTCAGCAAAAATATGTTCTTGATGACCGCAATTTAGGCATTGGTAATGACTCATATTTTCTATCAGACCCAAGACAGGAATATCGACCTTTTCAAACATAGCTATACCTTTTATGGCATCGGCTAACGCCAAGTCCTGTGGAGTGGTAACTACTACAACAGCAGTAACAGGCACTTGTTGTGACAATGTAAGTTGAATATCACCGGTCCCGGGAGGCATATCAACAATAAGATAATCGAGTTCAGGCCAGATGGTTTCAGTTACCAGCTGCTGTAACGTTCCACTGGCCATAGGACCTCGCCAGATTGTCGCATTTTCAGGAGGAACCAAGTAGCCAATGGAATTGGCTACCAACCCAAAAGCTTCTACAGGGAACATGTTTTGCTGATCTTCGCTACTTGGTTGAGCATTAGGGTTGCCAAGCATAATCGGCACAGATGGACCATAAATATCCGCATCGAGCAGGCCTACTTTTGCTCCTTCTTGCAGTAGCGCAAAAGCCAAATTCACACTAGTGGTTGACTTACCAACACCGCCTTTACCGGAAGCAACCGCTATTATATTTTTGACCTTGGCGAGCCTTGCGAGTTTAGTTTTCTTAGCCATAATATGGGTATTAATTGCCAGCATTTCAGTATTAATACCCGCAGCTACTAGTTTTTCAATTACTACCGGCTCAAGGGTTCTGGCTGCAAAAGGCAAAGTGATCTGTATTTTACCTTTTTTTACCCGACACCAATCAGACGCCTCCGTTATTTCAACTTCAAATATTTCGGCTAGTTGTTCACAACATATACTATTAAGTTTGTCATCTTGATTAGATTTAAAAAACACTCCGCTGTACCTTAAGTTTTGTCGCATTTGTTAATGCAATATTAATCAATTTTAGATAGCATCTTCGCGCCATCACATTCCAGTCATCAATTTAATGACCATAAACACAATAGGTTTAATACCTCTTGCATAGTTCACATATAAAGATTTTTTCTTATACTTCCCACTTATCAAAACAACCATTGTATTATCCAAGGCAAGATGACAGCGGTAGTCAATGCGGCTAAGGCCATGCCTAAGCCCGAAAATGCACCCATTTCTTGACTCTCTTGAAAAGCGCGCGCCGTTCCAATACCGTGAGAACTTACGCCTATAGCGATCCCTTTCACCGCGTCATCTTTTATGCCGACGAATTTCAATATATGAATACCTAACAAAGCACCTAAGATACCGGTTATGACAACAAATGCGGCGGTTAAAGAAGGTAAGCCGCCTATCTGCTCAGAAATTCCCATAGCAACAGGGGCGGTAACCGACTTAGGCGCAATAGAAAGTTGAATTTCTAAGCTCACACCCAAACCACGGGCAATCAATACCGCACTAGTTACACCAATAAATACACCACCTACGATGGATACCAGTACGGGTAACCATAAGCGTTTAAGCTTAGGAAGTTGTTCAAACAACGGAACCGCTAATGCGACTGTGGCAGGTCCTAATAAGAAATGAATATACTGTGCGCCATCAAAATAGGTTTGATAAGACGTATTTGTGATAAGTAGTACACCTATAATAACGATAATAGACAATAATACTGGGTTCAATAACGGATTAGAATGGCTGCGAATATACATTTTGTATATCACGCTATAAACAACTAACGTTAATGTTAAGCCAATTAAAGGCGTGGCAGATAGATAGACCCAAATTGCTGCCAACTGATCATCACTACTCATCACCACTTTCCGGTGCTACTTTTTTATTCATCAACCAAATAGTCAGTTGCATCAACCATGCTGTAGCGACAAAACTAATAATGGCGCCAAAAAAAAGTGCTACGGAAATAGGCATCCATACTTGTTCTAGGCGACTAAAGTGAGTCATTAGGCCAACACCTGCAGGTATAAATAATAGCGATAAATGACTAAGTATCGCAGACGATGATTTGTTAACGAGGCGTTTAGTTTTTTTAAAGAAAAATAAAGATAAAAATAGTAGCAACATTCCTAGAACAGGCCCCGGAATAGGTATTTGCAATAACCTAGATAAAACTTCGCCAAGTAGCTGACACACTAACAACAAGGTTAAACCGTTGATAAAATTCATTTCAACTCCTATCGCTTCAGTTAAAAATAAATTACAGAATACAGAATACAAGGAATACGCTAGCAACACACATTATTGCTGCCAGAGTATCAAATGTTATTATTACAAACTGACTCGTTTATAGGGACGGTATTCTGCCTTCCAGAAATTGCTTTCTATTTTTGCCAGTAGGACATCGTCTGAAAGGGGCAAAGCAAGCTCCTGCTGCATCGCGACTTTTGCAACCGCAAATGCGATTTTTCGTGATAGTTCGCTGATTTTCGTTAAACGTGGTAGTAGTAAGCCTCCCGGTTCACCATTTGCTAATGGCGAAGCATCTGCTAATGCATTACTGGCCGCCATCAGCATTTCATCACTGATAAGTTTAGCTTTAGAGGCAATAACACCTAAGCCTATACCTGGGAAAATATAACTGTTATTGCACTGGACAATGGGGTGGGTCACACCTTCGAATTCTACCGCATCAAAAGGTGAACCCGTGGCAATAACTACGTTGCCCTTAGTCCATTCAATCACTTGTTGTGGGTGAGCTTCTACTTGTTTTGAGGGATTACTGAGTGGAAAGATAATAGGCGTTTCACAGTTTTGGCTCATTGCTGTGATCACTTGTTCAGTGAAAAGGCCGGCTTGACCAGACACACCAATCAAAATGTCAGGCTTGGCGCAATTAACCGCATCAAGCAAAGAGGCATAATTGCCGCTATAGACCCATCCGCTAATATTATCTTTCGGCTGGGCTAGCTTTTCTTGAAAATCGCGTAAACCCTCCATGCCGCGGGTTAATAGACCAAAGCGGTCAATCATGAAAACATTACAACGCGCTTGGGCATCGCTTAAGCCTTCAAATATCATTTGTTGAATAAGCATTTCAGCAATACCACAACCAGCTGAACCAGCACCCACAAAAACCACTTTCATATTTGAGAGTTTATCGCCGCGCGACCTACAAGCGGCTAAAATAGTCCCTAGTGTAACCGCCGCAGTCCCTTGAATATCATCATTAAAACAACACACTTTATCGCGATACCTCTGCAGTAATGGCATGGCATTAGACTGGGCAAAATCTTCAAATTGAATCATCACTTCGGGCCAACGCGCTTTGGCTTCGTTGATAAACATATCTAAAAATTCGTTGTATTGTTTTCCTTTAATACGAGGATGACGGGCACCCATATACATAGGATCATCTAACAATTTTTGGTTGTTAGTGCCAACATCTAACATGATTGGTAATGTATAAGCTGGGCTAACCCCACCACACGCAGTGTATAAAGATAATTTACCGATGGGAATGCCCATACCACCAATACCCTGGTCGCCTAGGCCCAATATTCTTTCGCCATCAGTGACCACTATTACACGCACTTTGCGTTTTGTTGCATTGCGCAGTATATCTTGCATTAAATGGCGTTCATCGTAGCTTATAAAAAGCCCGCGCGACGAGCGGTATATCTCAGAAAAACGCTCACAAGCCTCCCCCACCGTTGGGGTGTAGATAATCGGCATCATTTCTTCTATATGCTTTTGCAATAACCGATAAAATAAGGTTTCGTTGTTGTCTTGGATTGCACGTAAAAATATATGCTTGTTCATCGGGCTAACAAAACTACTGTATTGCATAAAAGCTCTATCGACCTGCTCTTCAATAGATTCGTATCTTGGCGGAACCAATCCTAATAAGTTAAATGATTTACGCTCTTTTTCAGTAAATGCGCTGCCTTTGTTAAGCAGCGGTGTTTCAAGCAAAGCGGGGCCAGCATGATGAGTATATAAAGAACGTGATGTGTCGTTTGCTGACATAGTTGGCCTTTGCAAATAATGATGTGATTAAAAAATATCTTCGGGTTCCAGTGGTGCTGGTTTTATCTTCTGCAATTGGTAAATCTAACCAACTTTCTGCTACCAATTAGTGATTTCTAGTTATATTTGGAAAACTCTATAGCATCGAAGACGCAACCTTAGGCATAGCGGTATTCCTAAGAGTAACCCTAGGAATACGCTCACTTCGCCTTATGCTTTTGGATCGAGTAATTCGATCCAATGTTTTACGGGTACGCCGGCTTTTGTTTCTAGGTGCATTTGACAACCGACATTAGCCGTCACAATCTGTTCTGGTTGGCCAATCGTTAAAGCGGCTAGCTTGTTATCTAATAACTGCTGGCTAGTGTCTGACTGCAAAATAGAATACGTTCCTGCAGAACCACAGCATAGGTGTTTATCCTTTGTTTTAGTCAGCGGTACACCGGCTTTTTCAAGTATGCTTTCTACCCCTCCGGTTAATTGTTGCCCATGTTGTAACGTACAAGGGCAATGGTAAGCCGTGGGCTTTTTGTCTTTAATGTTGAGTGGCCCTAGGTCTTCCTTGCCTAAAATTTCACTAAGGTCTTTGGTAAGCTCGGTTACCCGTTGGGCTTTTTTAGCATAGTTCGGATCGCCTGCGAGTAGCTCACCATATTCTTTTACCATTACACCACATCCCGTTGCGGTCATTACAATGGCTTCAGCGCCAGCTTCGATGGCGGGCCACCATGCATCAATATTTTTCCGCATCGCGTTTAAGCCATCATCATGTGCAGCTAAATGATAATCAACTGCACCGCAGCATCCTGCCTTTGGGGCTTCTACTAGGCTAATTCCTAGTTTATCTAACACCCGTGCGCTAGCAGCATTGGTGTTAGGTGTGGTAATAGACTGGGCGCAACCGGCCAGTGCAATCATCTTACGTGAGTGACTAGATACAGGCCAAGGCGACGCTATTTTCTTTGGCGGTACCTTTGCTTTTAATTTTCCAATCAGCAACGGTCTAACTAATTGGCCCCAAAATAATAAAAATCCAAAACGTTTAGGATAAGGTAATACCTTGCGTAGTGACCAACGCGTAAAACGATCAATAGGCTTGCGTGATACCTTTTCTTCTACGATACCTCTACCAATATCCACCAGTCGACCATATTTGACGCCCGACGGGCAGGTGGTTTCGCAGCTACGACAGGTTAAGCATCGATCCAAATGAGTTTGTGTTTTTTCAGTCGCCTCATTTGTTTCTAATAATTGTTTAATGAGATAAATACGACCGCGAGGACCATCTCTTTCATCACCAAAGTGTTGATAAGTAGGGCACGTGGCGGTACAAAAACCACAATGTACACAGGAGCGAAGAATTTCTTCTGCTTCAATTACATCAGGTCGTGCGGCTATGTCGGAATGGATATTTGTTTGCATTATATAACCTTAAATCCAGTGATATAAACGACCAACATTTAAAATGTGATGAGGGTCAAATGAATTTTTAATATTGCGTTGAATTCTTTGTACAACAGGATTGATCGGCGGCAGAGTGATTTGGCCTGCACCTGTAAAAGAGATCTCATTGTGGGATCTGTTTTTAGCGAATAATGTGACTTCTCCACCATGCGTCTGTGCCCATTGGCTGAGCTTTTCTTGCTCAAAATCGCCTTTTAACCAACGTAAAGCTCCACCCCAATCTGCCAACCATGCTTTTTCATCAATACTCTTACTAAAGTCATCCGAGGCGGTAGGGTTAATAGAAAAACGCCATAGAGATTCATCGCTGGAAAGGTTATTAAAAAAGTCGAGTTGTTTGTCGCGTAGTTTTGCCCAAAAATCGCTAGCCTGTTCTAAGCTCAATATTTCAGCATTGTGGTTATCACTGGTGACTGTTTCTAGTATTTTATTAACAGCAATTTGCGCGCCTGAAAATTGTAGATATAAATCGCCGCTGACCCAACTTGCAGCACTAAGAGGCGTTGGTTTTCCTGCTAGTTGGTTCATGGCGTTAATGGCATCAGCCTGAGATATAGCTTGTTTCACAGTCATAGTGGCGCTAGCGAAGGGAAGGATTTTAAAGCTAATTTCGGTCATCAGTCCTAGCGTGCCCATAGCGCCTGCTTGTAATCGTGAGACATCGTAGCCGGCAACATTTTTCATTACTTTACCGCCAAAACGCAGGTGTTCACCTTTACCGTTGATAAGGTTCACTCCCAGTACATGATCACGTAACGATCCTGTCCAGGGCCTTGATGGGCCTGCTTGATTAGTGGCCAAAGAGCCCCCAATGGTAGCTTGCCCATTAAAGCGTGCGGGGTCGCAGGCGAGGGTTTGCTGGTTCGCGCCAAGTGCCGCATCAATTTCGGCCAGTGTTGTCCCTGCACGTGCTGTCATTACCAGCTCTACAGGTTCGTAGTTAAGAATGCCGCTGTGCTCACGCGTAGAGATAACAGTGTGCTCACTGTTAATACTGTGGCCTAAATGGCGCTTAGTGCCATTACCTTCAATACTAATGGGCGTTTTATTTTCATAAGCTTGCTTGACTAGGCTAATGAGGTTTTTTGCATCATCATTAGCAGTAAAATCAGCGAGAGATGTTTTAGGTGTAGTATTCATGCAACATTTTCTCCTGTCTTATGAGTATGGCCGACTCTATTCTTATCATTGCCTTTGCTTAAGGATCGGTATTCTTGGCAGCGTTTTAACATGGGAATGCCTTTGCCTGGGTTAAGGGTTGTACCGGGGTCGAAGGCAAATTTAATACTGTGAAACTGGGCTATTTCTAAATCGTTAAACTGTGTTGCCATTTGACGGATTTTCTCTAAACCCACGCCATGTTCACCGGTAATACAGCCGCCAACAGCTACGCAAAGCTCTAAAATTTTTCCACCAAATTCTTCGGTTCTTTCAAATTCACCGGGCTTGTTCGCATCAAATAAAATCAGTGGGTGTAAGTTTCCGTCACCCGCATGAAAAACATTCGCAACACGTAAATCATATTCTTGGGATAAGCGATTAATCTCTGTGAGTACATGGGCAAGCTGGCCGCGAGGGATTGTGCCGTCCATGCAGTAGTAGTCAGGTGACAGACGCCCTACTGCAGGAAAGGCTGATTTTCTTCCTTTCCAAAAAAGCGCACGTTCGGCCTCACTTTGTGAGATACGCACACTGGTTGCACCCAGTTTGGTAAATAAATCGGCAACCTGTTTGGTATTAGCTTGTACTTCTTCTTCGGTACCGTCGAGTTCGCATAATAACAATGCTTCTGCGTCTAAAGGATAGCCTGCATTAGCAAAGGCTTCAGCGGCTTTAATCGCATAGGAGTCCATCATCTCTAAACCGCCAGGAATAATGCCTTGTGAAATAACTTCGCCTACTGAGTCACCTGCGGTTTTAACAGAGTCAAAACCGGCAAGTATAACAAGGGCTTTTTGTGGGATAGGTAATAACTTAACGGTAATCTCGGTAATAACCCCTAACATACCTTCGGACCCATTGATTAAGGCTAGTAAATCCATGCCGTAATTATCTAGGCCTTCGCTGCCTATGGAAATTAATTCGCCTTCTACGGTAATCATCTTAATTTTTAAAACATTATGCACAGTTAAACCATATTTAAGACAGTGCACGCCCCCTGCATTTTCGGCTACGTTACCGCCAATAGAGCAGGCGATTTGCGATGACGGATCGGGCGCATAGTAGAGACCATGTTCAGCAGCAGCTTCACTAATGGCAAGGTTGCGTACGCCGGGTTGTAGGCGAGCTGTCCGCGCTTTAGGATCTATCTGAATAATTTCTGTAAACTTTGCAAGAGATAGAACAACGCCCTCTTTATGAGGGGTTGCACCAGCAGATAAACTCGTACCTGCGCCACGCGCCACAACAGGAATTGCATATTGATGAAACAATTTAAGGGCACGTTGTACTTGCTCAACAGTTTCGGGCAAGACCACTAGCAGCGGCATTTCACAGTAAGCGGATAAACCATCGCATTCATACACTCTTTGTGTTTCTGCATCGCTAATCACATATTCATGATTAATAAATACCTTTAGCTTTTCTGATAGCTCTGGCGTCGTTATTTGATTCATAATGCAACCTATTTTTGTAGCGCGGGTATTTAAGACGTTATGCTTGCTGGCTAAAGAAAAACTCTATACCTGCCTGAGCACATTCCATATCCTGTTGTGGACTGCCAGAACTAACACCAATTCCACCTACAAAGTCGCCATCAACCTGAATAGGTAAACCACCACCAACCGTGCTTAAACGGCCACCCACTTCAGTATGAATACCAAAGGCTAAATTACCTGGGATGCAGACGGCATTGTATTCATGTGTTGCTTTGCGCGCGGCGCCTGCGGTATATGCCTTATCTTGGGCAACAATAATACTGTGGGCTTTGCCTCCGTCCATTCTTTCAAAAGCAATTAAATTACCCGATTCGTCAACCACAGCGATACACATAGGCACACCTATTTCGGTGGCTTTGATGCTGGCACCTTCGATGAATATTTTAGCCATGTGTAGACTCAAGCGTTTAATATTAAGCATTATTTCTTCCTAGTTTATGTATTAATTAAATGGTTGTTTATAGCTAAGCCTTGGCCGTTTTTTCCTTAACTCGGTAAGCATGTAATAGTGGTTCAGTATAGCCACTGGGTTGGCTTGCACCTTCTAAAACCAGTGCGCAGGCAGATTCGAAAGCAATCCCGTTAAAATGAGGTGCCATAGGCTGGTATTCGTTATCACTCGTGTTCTGCTCGTCCACAATTCGCGCCATACGTTTCATGGTTTCTATCACTTGTTCTTTGCTGCAAACACTATGACGTACCCAATTGGCAATATGTTGGCTGGATATGCGTAAAGTCGCTCTATCTTCCATTAGGCCTTCATTATTAATATCAGGTACCTTTGAGCAGCCGACGCCTTGATCAATCCATCGAACCACATAGCCTAAGATACTTTGTGCATTGTTATCCAGTTCTTGTTGGACTTCTTCGCTGCTTAAGCGAAGGTCACCCAGCATTGGGGGCGTTAAAATATCAACTAAGCTCGCACGTCCCCGAGATGCAATTTCACTTTGACGTTGATGCACGTCAATTGTGTGGTAATGCATGGCATGTAATGTAGCTGCGGTTGGTGATGGTACCCAAGCACAGTTAGCACCTGCTGCTGGGTGGCCTGATTTGGCCTCAAGCATTTGTGCCATTTCATCGGGCTTGGCCCACATGCCTTTACCAATTTGAGCATGTCCAGGTAAGCCACACTCAAGTCCGATGTCAACATTCCAGTCTTCATAAGCGCCAATCCAAGCTTGTTGCTTAATCAATTCTTTAGGAAGCATAGGACCGGCTTCCATGGAGGTATGTATTTCGTCGCCTGTGCGATCTAAAAAGCCAGTGTTGATAAAAACCAGACGATCTTTAACCATACGAATACATTCTTTTAAGTTGGCAGTAGTACGGCGTTCTTCATCCATTACGCCAATTTTCATGGTGTAACGCGGTAGGCCTAAAACATCTTCTACCCGATTAAATAACTGATTGCTAAAAGCCACTTCTTCTGGCCCATGCATTTTTGGTTTAACAATATAGATACTTTTGGTTATGCTGTTGTGCAATTTGCAATCATCTTTAAAGTCATGCATTGCACACAAAGTAGTAAATAGCGCATCAATAAAGCCTTCGGGCACTTCATTACCTGATGCATCCAAAATAGCATTGCTCGTCATCAGATGACCTACATTGCGGATCAATAATAGACTGCGTCCGTGGAGACTAAGTGTGCCACCGGTTTTTGTGGTGTATTGACGGTCTGGGTTAAGGGTACGTGTTAAGGTTTCACCGCCCTTACTAAAGGTTTCCGATAGGTCGCCTTTCATTAAGCCAAGCCAGTTACGATATACAACAACTTTATCTTCAGCGTCGACTGCGGCAACCGAGTCTTCGCAATCCTGAATAGTACTAACGGCTGACTCTAAAACCACATCGCTTATGCTAGAAGGGTTAAGCTGGCCAATAGAGTGATTAGGATCAATATGTAATTCGATATGTAAATCATTATTCTTTAGCAGAATAAGGTTTGGTGTATCGCGTTCACCTGTATAAGCAATAAATTGATCACTATTAGCCAATGTAGTGGTTTGGCCATTACCTAACGTAATGGATAAGTCGCCCGACTGGGTGATTTGATATTGGGCAACATCTGAGTGGCTAACATGGTTAGCTAGTGGAATAGCCTGATCTAAAAATTGTACGGTAGTGGCAATAACACGAGTAGCTCGTTTATTATTAAACTGCACACCGCGTTGACAACCGCCGTCATCTGAAATCGCATCAGTTCCATACATAGCATCGTATAAACTACCCCAGCGAGCATTAGCAGCGTTTAGGCTAAACCGAGCATTATTAACTGGAACGACCAACTGAGGGCCTGCGACATGGGCAATTTCGGCATCAACATTCTCTGTGGTTATGGAAAACTTTTCGCCTTCTTCTACAATATAACCAATGTCTTTTAAAAATTCGATGTAGTTTTCATGCTGACTTAAACCATCAGGGTTGTCGTTATGCCAAACATCAATTTGCGCCTGTATTTCATCACGTTTTTCTAACAATGCTTTATTGACCGGCGCTAAGTCATCGATTAGCTTGCTAAAACCTGCCCATACGTCTTCTGCTTTTATGTCTAAGCCTGGAAGGATCTCATTATTTAATAGCTGGTCTAATACGGTTGAAACTTGAATACCGCCTTTATTGATATATTGGCTCATGGCAACTACCTATGTTAATGATATGTTTAAAAATTGCTAGGTGGCTAAGTTAGTGCTTCAAGGTTATGATTGTCCAGCTTTTTAGTTGCTGGTAATACCAGTAATATTTTTTGATTTTTTATTTTTATTTTTAACTTATTGATTTTTATAGATTATATTATCCTTAGTAAATGGGGGTTTTCATAAGCGTGATTGCTGGTATTACCATGTTGTGGCAGTATATTAAAACGCTAATTTATAAGGTGACATTGGTGAGCATAAACGACATTGTTGAAACCCATTCCATGAGAATTTCTCGCCATTTAGAAGAGCTCATTTTGGATGGTACATTGCAACCAGGCGACAAAGTGCCTTCCGAAAGGCAGCTTACTCAGCGCTTAAACGCCTCTAGACCAATGATTAGGGAGGCTTTAAAGGAGCTACGGGGCCGGGGTGTGATAGAAACTCGCCATGGGCAGGGATCTTTTATTATTGGTATGCTGAGTAACGTTAAGGATACAACGCCATTAGCGCGTTTATACGATAGTCATCCCCGGCTACTTTATGATTTACTCGATGTAAGAGAAGTATTGGAATGTGAAGCTGCTTGCTTGGCTGCTGAAAGAGGCACCGAGAAAGATTTCTATAAAATAACAAAAGCTTATAATGCTATGAGTGCGCCGCCCGAAGCACTTAATGAAGGCACCAGCACAGCCAGCGATATTGGCAAGTCCCGGCTGCATATGGCAAAACTAGATCACGCATTTCATCGTGCAATCTATGAAGCTTCTCATAACCCTGTGCTAGTGCATACCTTGCAAAGTTTAATGCAACTTATGCTCAATAGTGTCATGGCTTCGGTAAGTAACCTTTACCATCGTGATCGCCAAAAGCAGCAGATTGATAAGCATCACCGACAAATCTATAATGCTATTATTGATCGTAAGCCTGAAACTGCCAAAAAAGTGGCGGCCGAACATATTCGTAATGTTCGTGATCGTATGCTGGAAATAGAGCGCGCAGAACAGCGTGAAGAGCGCGCTAAAATATGGGGGCAAGACAATAGGTAGCACATTATATTGCACTTCAATGCTTCAATAATGATCTCAATTGAAACACCTTAAATAATAAAGCCACTATAATAGTGGCTTTATTAATGACTCCTATCCAGCACTAGTAGAGGTAAAGCTAATCAATTTCCGTAAACGTATGCGGGTAGCCAAGTGACTAACCCGGGGAGCGATATAACAATACTTAAACCAATCAACTGCAGAATAATAAAAGGGATCACACCTTTATAAATATCCATTAATTTAATCTCAGGCGGGCAAACCCCTTTTAAGTAAAATAAGGCAAAGCCAACGGGAGGAGTTAGAAATGATGTTTGCAGCGTTATCGCAACAAGCATCACAAACCATATGAGAGTTGGTTCATCTATAACGCCATACCCCTGCACATTAAATTCCAATCCTAAGATAACTGGCGCCAACAAAGGTAGGGCAATTAAAGTGATTTCAATCCAATCGAGCAAAAAACCCAATAAAAAGACAATCAATAAAATTGCAATCAATACGCCGTAAGGACCAAAAGGAAGGCTTGTTAAAGCGCGTTCAATAAGTTCATCACCCCCTAATTCACGTAATACTAATGCAAACATGGTTGCACCAATAAAAATCATAAATATATAAGACGTTGTACGATAAGAATCTAGACTGACTGATTTAAAAACAGGGAAGGTTAGCTTTTTATAATAGGCTGCAAGCGCTATTGCACCAAGTGCACCCACACCACTCGCTTCTGTCGGCGTAGCTACACCGGCAAAAATAGAACCCAGTACTGCAAATATTAAAATCAGTGGAGGCAAGATATTTTTTAAGACACCAGCCACTATTTTCCACTCTAAATCTGGAGCATTTTTGGGTAGTGGCGCAATCGAAGGTTTTAAGTAGGCAGCGACAAGAATATAAGTTAAATATAAAAAGCCAAGAAGTAGGCCCGGGAATACCGCACCCATAAATAAATCACCTACCGAGAGAGCAAGTTGGTCGGCCATAATCACTAACATAATACTCGGTGGTAATAAAATACCAAGCGTTCCAGCACTACAAATGGTGCCAGCGGCCAGTGATTTACTGTAGCCCTGCTTCATCATAGCGGGCATAGATAATAATCCAAGTAATACAACCGAAGCGCCTATAATACCGGTAGAAGCAGCCAGAATAATGCCAATAAAAGTCACGCTTAGTGCAAGACCCCCGCGTACTTTACCAAACAGATCTTGCATAGAAAGCATTAAACGTTCAGCAATACCGGAGCGATCTAGCATTAACCCCATAAAAATAAACATAGGAAGTGCGACAAGTACCCAGTTTTCCATAAGAGAAAACAGTCGTGGAACAATCAGACCCAAAGTATTAAAATCTAAACCCGTAATTGTCCCAAGGTAAATGTCTGAAAAATAACCTAAAAAACCAAATGTAACGCCAATACCAGCAAGAACATAACCAACAGGTATACCTGTAAATAAGAATGCAATGAAGGATATAAACATGCCTATAACTAAAATCTCATTAATTTCCATCATTATTCTCATTATCTTTATTGTTAATAAGCGCATCAATATTGGTGATAAGCCGCGAGAATATGGCAATGCCCAGTAAACTAAAACTTAGCGGAATAACCGCCTTAATTGCCCAACGGAAAGGAAGCCCAAGAGGTGAATTAGAGGACTCGCCAACACGGTAAGAATCACTGACGTATTCAATACCGTGAAACACACACAGATAAACAAAGGGTAAAACAAATACAACAGCACCAAAAATTTCCCATTTTCTCACGGTTCTTTGTCGTAGTCTTTCAGCAACAATATCAACGCGTACTTGGCTATTGGTTATTTCAGCAAATGATAATCCAAACATCATGCCGATAGCATATAAGTGCCATTGTATTTCTTCAAAAATAATTAGACCGCTGCTAAAACCGTAACGCAAAACAACGTTGCCGATAATAGCAAAGATTAATAAGGCGTAACTCCAGCAAAAAATTAAGGAAGAGTAATGAACTAACTTTGCTAACTGCTCGGCAAATTTACTCAACATTGAATGGCTGTTGGGTGAGTTTGGATCGCAAGAAGGTTGGCTTATAGACATTTAATAAGATCCAAATGGTTGCAAGTAGGGGAGAAAGGTCTATACCGCATTGAAAACACGATATAGACTTCTGTAAAGTAAAAATCAGGTATTAAATTTACTTGGTTCCACGGGGTAAGAATGCATTTGTTTCCCAAAGTAAATAATCTGCACGGAACTTAGAAAGGTCAGCCCAAATTTCAGCAAAGTCAGCATCTTCTGCAGCCTGCTCTATAACAACCTCGTCCCACTTTGATTCAAATAAATCTAGCATTTCAGTAGACCAATAAATGTTTTTAACGCCATTAGCTTCGTTTTCCCGCATAATAGGAGCTTGAATTGCTTCACCCAGTGCCAAAGAATCTAATGTGGCTGCACGACAAAGCTGTGTCATAACCGCTTTTTGTGTTTTGCTCATTTCTTTCCAAGTGTCTTTGTTGATCAGCAATTCCATAACCGTCGCTTGTTGATGCCAACCTGGGTAGTAATTATATTTAGCGATTTTACTAACACCGATACGTTTGTCGACAGCAGGCATCGAAAATTCAGTTGCATCGATAGCACCTTTTTCAAGTGCAGGGAAAATTTCACCGCCAGGCAGACCAACAGTACTAACACCTAATTTCTCCATGACTTCAGCACCTAAGCCAAAGAAACGCATTTTTAAACCTTTGAGGTCATCAGCTGATTTAATTTCTTTCTTGAACCAGCCTGATGTCTCTGGTGCGATAATGCCACATACCTGTGTTTTAACGTTGTAACCTTTTTTATCATATAGGTCCTGGTGTAGTTTGGCTCCGTTGCCGTACATGATCCACGCTAAATATTCAGGGGCTTCTGGACCAAATGGAACCGCAGAGAATAATCGTGCTGCAGGAATTTTGCCGCCCCAGTTAGCGGGCGTACCGTAACCTGCTTGTACTTTACCTGAAGACACCGCATCTAGGATTTCACCAGGTGCGACTAATTTTTTTGGTTCATACATTTTTACTTTAATAGTACCACCACTCAAAATGCTGGCGTTATCTTCTAAATATTTGGCTGGAGAACCTAGGCCCGGGAGGTTTGAGTTGTAGTAAATGGGCATCTTAAGTAATATACGTTTTTCCTTTGCTTGAACTGATGAGATTGATGCTACTGATATAGATGCAACTGATATAGCTGCAAACAAAATAGTGCTTACTTTTTTCATAATTATTTTCTCCACCAAAACGTTATTGTAAATGTTAATGTTACTGTTACTCTTAATAATTTATTGTTATTCATTTGTTATTGAGTTGTTGCTAACTAAAATGACAATATGATAATTGATAAGACCAAGCAACCCATTTAATAAGCTTTAAATTTCACATGGTGATACTTTCCCGTATGGCGGATCTATTAATCTGTGCCTGTGCGTCAATATAAATGTGCTTTTATGCGATATAATTGACATTCCTGATTACCCTCATTGTTCAGCCACCGCTACACTGCGCATTCATACAGCAATCGATAGGTGCAGATCATGGCGAAGAACCAAGTTCAGTTCCACAAAGGGTATAGTTGATTCGAATTTATGGAAGACTCTGGCACGGAAGATAAGTGTGAAAAAGTACGGTTTAATAGGCGTTTCCCAGCAGGCTATATGTGTCGGGGGTTTGGCAAAAAGACATATTGCCAGTTTAAGTGCCGTAGGTTGTTGCAATGTAATCGATGTCGCCATCAGCAATGCCGGGAAGCTAAAACACATGTTATTACAGGAGATAAAAGAAAAGGATGACCAACATCCCATTGACAGAATTGTTCAATTGGATAACTCCTACTGGAGAGGTAAACGACGCGGGGGAAAGCGCAGCTGGTAAGTCGCCATTTGTCGCCGCCGTTGAGTTGAATGAGGAAGTTCACTCGGTACGGATGAAACTGAGCGTAGTAAAAGAATTCAAATCTAAGCTGATAGCCCAATTGTCACAGCGGCATATAAAGCTTCAGACTATTGTTATCTCCCACAGCTTGGCCTGCTTCCGAGCGATTACAAGTGAGGATAAGCATCATTTCCGAGGAGTCACAGGTGGTCATTTGAATATGCTAGAGCATCCTGCTTTCAAATGGGTAAACACCGTAATAGGAAATTTGAAAAATTCGCTGCGGGGCAGTTGCCATTCCATTGGCGTAAAGCATTTGCCACGGCACTTGGCAGAATATTATTACCTGTTCATTAATCGGTTCGATCTTAGGGTGTTACTGTCAAGGCTAGCGAAGATCGCACTACAAACCCCGCCTATGCCATACCGGCTATTGAGACTGGCTGATGTTTATAGGTAATCAGGTTGACATTTGAATATCGAAAAATATGACTATTAGCAAATGTATTGGCCATAGTCTCAAAAAAAGCTTTTGCGCTAAATTGCACGTTATGAAATAGAGCCGGAATCAAAAGAAGTGTTAACAAGCAGAAATTAAAGTTATGCCCATTAAAATTCACGAAGATTAAAAATTTACAAAAAAAGACAAATACGATTGAATTTAAGTGAAATTTGAAACAGCGTCAGCTAGAAGTAACTGACGAGGTATTAAATCAAAAAATAATTAAAACGACTTACCGAACGCATGTTTTATAGGACTGGTCATAATTACTAGGCTGTTATTACATATTGTAAAACTTCAACAACCTGTTGTGGTGTTTGTGCCCAGCCCATTGCCGCCGCATCCACTTCTTTTAATGGATGAATAATATAATCGGCATGTAGGGTTAAATATGGCTTACCTAATGCCGCACAAAAACCAGCGTCAAATGCAGCATTCCACTGCTTATATTTATCACCAAAACGAACCACAGCCACATCACAATTCTCAATCATCGTCTTAGTGCGAATAGCGTTAATCTTAGATGACTGATGATCTCTCCAATAAGGCTTATCTTGCGTACCCAACATATCACCTGCTGCATCACTCGCCTCATGCACAACAACAGGGGAGGTAAACTCAACGGGTAAATTAAGTGCTTTTGCGCCGTCAATAATCTGTTCACGCCAATCGGTGTGGATCTCTCCTGACAAATAAACCACCCATGTTTTCATTTTTTTCCTTATAAATCATATTGTATAACTAAATTTTTTGGTGAGTATTACTATTTTTAATAAATACTAAATCCAAATGAACAAGCAATGACTCTTTTAAAAATACTGACAACAAACTGAACATATCTCAAATAACAACGGTGGTATAGGCTGATTTTAGCGTGATAGTTGAAAGCCCCCACAAGTATATTGAGTTGAGTTTACCTGAAGCTTTGCAGCAGTATCCTGAGTTAAAGATTTTCGTGAATACGGATAAGCGTATTATTAAGACCCTAAATTAGAGAGCTTGCCCTAAAATTTCTCTGGGCAGAGCATATAAAATTACAAGTCAGGTAAATGTCCAAGCTGAGCAGATATATCTTTCCCAGCTTCAACTATGTCAACCACCCACTCATCTTTTCGGCGTCCTATAGGCGCCGATAGGGAAAGTCCAGCGACGATATTGTTAGATTCTCCGTACAACAATACACTGATACAACCTACCCCAATTTCAGCTTCCTCATTATCAAATGCATAACCGCGCTGAATACTCATCAGACAATCCTCAGTAAGCATTGGTAAGGATGAGAATGTATTTCGTGTATAAGCTGGCAAATTAGTACGCTGAGCATAACTTTCTATTCCGTCTTTGCCACTCATACCCAATATCAACTTCCCTATTCCCGTTATATGCAAAGGCGCCCTACTTCCAACTATTTGCTGTACATGCATCATACGATTAGATGTAACCTTTTCGAAGTAAATGACTACATCACCTTCACGGATCGTCAGGTTAATTGTCTCGTCAAATTTATCTCGCAGTTTTTGCATATAAGGCAAAGCCACAGCACGTATATCAATATCGGAATGTAGGCGATTATTCAATTGCAAGAACCGTCGTCCTAGTTTGTAGTCACCGCCATTATCCCTTTCAACAAAATGGTTGTCGATCAACGAATTCAAAATACGGTGCGCTGTAGAAGGATGTAAGCCCGTCTCTGCACTGAGCACCTTTAATTTTGCCGTCTTAGAATAGCGAGAGAGTGCATCAAGTAACAATGTTGCGCGATCGATAACCTGTATACGTGCTCCCGATTTCAAATTATTTGTAGACAATACACTCACCTTATATTCTGCAAAAAATTAAAATTATCAGACTTAATTCTACACAAACCTTCATGTAATGGTAATAAATTAACAATGTCTCATAATGCAAAAAATTAAAAATATATATTTATCATATAGATAACACGAATAAAGAAGAAAAACCTCTAAATTTCATATTGTGGGATTTCTTCGCATTGCGGAATTACTAACGTGCACTTAGAGTGTGCAACATATCGTTTACATGATTTTTACTTACTCAGTACAACCATTGCAAACATTAATAATAAATGACTAACCTTAACGGAGTAAATCAAAATGTCTGACCAAAATCCGGTTTTTATACCAGGGCCAACTAATATCCCCGGTAGGCTACTTAACGCTATGCACGTTCAGACCCGCGATCATCGTTCACCAGATTTTGTCGCTACACTTGCTCCGGTGCTGAGAGACCTTAAGCGTATTTTTGGTACCGACAGTGGAAAAATAATTACCTTCCCGTCAACCGGAACTGGAGGTTGGGAGGCCGCAATTTGTAATACGTTGTCTGCTGGCGATAAGGTATTAATTGCTCGCTACGGCATGTTCTCTCACCGCTGGATTGACCTTTGTCAACGCCATGGATTAAACGTAGAAATCATTGAATGCGCATGGGGAAGCGGTGCGCCGGCTGATCTTTTTGAAGCACGACTTAAGGCAGACAGCGCCGGTGAGATTAAAGCAATTTTGGTGACTCACAACGAAACTGCTACTGGCGTACTTAGCGATATCAAATTAGTTCGAATGGCAATGAACACCGTCAACCACCCCGCCATGTTGTATGTTGATTGTGTCAGTTCATTGGGTTGCATGCCTTTTGAAATGGATGTCTGGGGTGTTGATGTCGCCATATCTGGTTCACAAAAAGGCTTCATGTTACCCACTGGCATGGCGATTTTAGCGGTAAGTCAAAAGGCGCTAGTAGCGATGGAGACTGCAAAACTGCCACGCACCTTTTTCGACTTCCGCGACATGATGGCAGCTAACGCCAACGGCGGATTTCCATATACTCCGCCACTACAGCTGATCTACGGTTTAAAAGAAAGCTTGGCAATGATATTCGAAGAAGGCTTAGAAAATGTTTATGCACGTCATTTTCGTCTTGCCGAAGGTGTAAGACAGGCGGTGGCAGCTTGGGGCATGACGTTGTGCGCTAATTCACCTGATCTATATTCTCACACTGTTAGTGCCATCTATGTCCCAGAAGGTTTTGATAGTAACCAACTAACCGAACATGCCTTCAAAACTTACGGAGTCTCTTTCGGTATTGGCTTGGGCGAGATGAATACCAAAGCCTTCCGCATCGGTCACTTAGGCTCACTCACGGATGTCATGGTGCTGTCTGGTTTAGCCACTATTGAAATGGCTATGGCTGACCTGAAGTACCCAATTAAACTGGGTTCTGGTGTTGTGGCTGCGCAGGAATATTTTCGCAAAACCGCCAACCAAGCGTCCGCCTAATAAACACTTATTGTTAAATTATTTTGAGGTATTTATGAGCAGTTCAAGTGAACAAAACATGATTATTCCAACCTATGACGACGTATTGGCCGCACATGAGAGGATTAAGCCATACATACATGAGACACCTATTCTCACGTCTCGCTATCTTAACGAACTGAGCGGCGCCAAGCTGTTCTTTAAATGTGAGAACTTTCAAAAAGCGGGCGCCTTTAAGGTTCGCGGTGCCTGTAATGCTGTTTTTGGTCTGGATGATGAGACGGCTGCCATTGGTGTTGCTACCCACTCATCAGGTAACCACGCCCTGTCACTTTCCTATGCAGCGGGACAGCGTGACATTCCGGTCACTGTGGTGATGCCTAGCACTGCGCCTCAGGCTAAAAAAGATGCGGTTATCGGTTATGGTGGGGTTATTGTTGAATGCGAACCCTCCACTACTTCTCGCGAGGCGGTATTTGCCAAGGTGATTGCCAAATCTGGTGCCGAATTTGTCCATCCCTACAACGATCCACGGGTGATCGCCGGACAGGCAACTTGCTCCAAAGAACTTCTCAGCCAAGTTCCTAATCTTGATGCAGTGATTGCACCTATTGGGGGTGGCGGTATGATCTCAGGGACTTGCTTAACGGTTTCGAACATAGCACCTGAGGTAAAGATTTATGCCGCCGAACCTCTCAATGCTGACGACGCGGCACGCTCGTTTCGTGCTGGTTACATCATCGCTGACGATGCGCCAAACACCATAGCCGATGGCTTAAAAGTACCACTCAAAGATCTGACCTGGCATTTTGTCAGCAACCATGTAACCGATATATTCACCGCCACAGAAGAAGAAATCATTGAGGCGATGAAGTTAACCTGGAAGCGAATGAAGATAGTGATTGAACCCAGCTGTGCTGTGCCACTGGCGGTCATTCTAAAAAATCCTGAGGTTTTCAAAGGTATGCGCGTCGGCGTAATTATTACCGGGGGTAATGTTGATATCGACACACTTCCGTGGCTCAACACTTAATTTAAATATCCAACTGGAGAACAGAATGTCTACACTTAAAAGTCCCGAAAAATTGGAAGTTGGTTATAACGTACCGGCCTTACCCGGCATGGACGAAGCAGATATCCAAACCCCTTGTCTGGTCGTTGATCTGGATGCGCTAGAAAAAAACATTCGTACCATGGGGCGATATGCCAAAGAGATGGGTGTGCGTCACCGCGTCCACGGTAAAATGCACAAATCGGTTGATATCGCGCTATTACAAGAAAAACTTGGCGACAGCTGTGGCGTTTGTTGCCAAAAAGTATCTGAAGCCGAAGTTTTTGCCCGCGGTGGTATCAAGGACGTGCTGGTATCCAATCAAGTTCGCGCCCCATACAAGATCGACCGCTTGGCACAATTGCCCAAGCTAGGTGCACGCACCCTTTGTTGTGTCGATGATATAGAAAATGTTGCCGACTTGTCTGGGGCAACCCAAAAACACGGTACCGAAATAGAATGTCTGGTCGAAATTGATTGCGGCGCTGGTCGCTGTGGTGTGCAACCAGGTCAACCGGTGATTGATATTGCAAAGGCGATCGATGCCGCACCAGGACTAAAGTTTGCAGGTATTCAAGCTTATCAAGGTGCGATGCAGCACCTTGAAAGTTTCGCTGAGCGCCAAAACAAAACGGCAATTGCGGTTGAGATGGTTGCCAGCACAATCGAAATGCTCAAGAGCGAAGGTCTGGAATGCGACATCGTTGGCGGTGGAGGCACTGGCTCTTACTATTTCGAAGGTAACTCCGGCGTATTCAACGAACTTCAGTGCGGCTCATATGCGTTTATGGATGCCGACTATCAGACCATCCACGACGAAAACGGTAATAACATTAGTGAATTTGAAAACTCATTGTTCATTTTGACCTCAATCATGAGTCACACGAAAGTAGACAAAGCGATTTGTGATGCTGGTTTGAAGGTTCAGTCTGTCGACAGTGGCCTACCTTATATCTTCGGTCGTGACGATGTCGAATACATAAAATGCTCTGATGAGCATGGTGTAATTTCTGATCCCAATGGTGTACTGAAAATTAACGACAAGTTAAAACTGGTACCGGGTCACTGTGATCCAACCTGTAATGTACACGACTACTATGTTGGTGTACGGAACGGCAAGGTAGAAACCTTATGGCCAGTTAGCGCACGCGGTAAAGCATTTTAGTTCAAATTTAGACCATTGGGGTGGGATATCCCATCGCGATGGCACTATCAGTAAAGGAGACATTTTATGATCACTCAAAGTGATGAAATGAAGACCAACAGAGCTATCACAATTATTTCCGAAGCAGTTTGTGAAGCCGTTGTTGGGCGCCCAGAAGCGTTCACAGCAGTCGAAAACGTATTTGCCGCCATGGCTAAAGGCGATGCCTACAATTTCCCGGTTGTGCGCGAAGCAATTGGATACGCCGATGCACTTTATGGCTTCAAATCTGGATTTGACCGTGCTGGTATGGCATTGGGTGTAAAATCCGGTGGCTACTGGCCAGGCAATATCAGTAAGAATCTAACTAATCATCAATCAACCATTTTTTTGTTTGACCCGGATACCGGCCAGCTAATATCACTGGTTGGAGGCAACCACTTAACAGCGATGCGCACTGCAGCATCGTCTGCTGTATCGATTGATCACCTCGCCCGTAAAGACGCCAAAGTGCTAGGCATGGTCGGCGCAGGTCACCAGTCGACATTCCAACTTCGCGCTGCGCTCGAACAGCGAAAGTTTGAAAAAGTGGTGGCTTGGAATCTACATCCAGCGGGCCTGCAAAGGCTAGCTAAAGTATGCGAAGAGCTGGGTATGCCTTTTGAAGCAGTTGAACGCGAAAAGTTGGGTGCACAGGCTGATGTCATTATTACGATTACATCAGCGTTTGAGGCACTCATGATGAAAGAGTGGATCAAGCCCGGCACGCACATTGCGTGTATGGGTACCGATACCAAAGGCAAGCAAGAAGTTGATCCGGAATTGTTGGTTGCCTCAACAGTATTTACCGACGAAATTGCTCAGTCTATCTCAATTGGTGAAGCCCAACATGCAATCAAATCAGGTGCTATTAAGTCTGAAGATATCATACCAATTGGTGAGGTAATCAATGGCACCCATCCTGGCCGTCGTTCTGATGAAGAAATCACTCTATTTGATGGTACAGGCGTAGGTCTGCAAGATTTGGCCGTTGCACAAGCGGCTGCAGTATTGGCCGAAGAGCAAGGCCTCGCGCTTTCTATCAACCTGTAACGTTTTTAAGGATTTTTGGTAAACAATTTGAAGTAGTTGAGTGTTTCGAGTTCACGGTTCGCCCAACAGTCTGACTGTTACTAACTAAGGTATATCCTTTCGTTAGTAACGCCTATGAATTTTCGGGGATAGCGATAGTTTGTAGTCCAAATATACCAAAAGTATCAAGGAGTTCTGCGAAAGTAACATAACGCAGCCTGATTATTTGTAAATCTGATGATGTCGTAAGGCACCCTTCACACTTGAATAACTCAACACAATGGAATTAAAACATGAATAAATATATAAAAAAAAGTACTGCGCTTGGTGCGTTGCTAGCAGGCACTAGCCTTTTCAGTACAGCGACAATGGCGGACCCATTCGAAGTAGAATTCAAGAATGGCGACAAAATGAAGTTTGGTGGTTATATAAAAGCAGATGCACGATTTGTTAGCGGTGATTTAAATTACCAGGATTATTGGATTGGTAATAATCCTGGTGCAGTAGATACTTCCTCACTTGGTTTTAATATAAAAGAAAGTCGCTTTAATTTTTCCTACATTCATGGTGATTGGACCGGCTTTATTGAAATGGATTTTTACGGCGGCGGCGGCAATGAAATTATAAGTAATTCTACACACCCGCGTCTGCGTCATGCTTTTGTAAAAAACGAAAATTGGTTGATTGGTCAAACTTGGTCAACTTTTATGCCTCTTGCAGCTTTGGTTGAGTCTTTAGATTTTGGTGGACCACATGTTGCTGAAGGATTTATTCGGCAAGTTCAGATCCGTTATACCATTGGCAACTGGCAATTTGCTTTAGAAAATTCACAAACATTTGGTGACAGTGACGGCAATGGACAATCGGGCAATGTCGGCGTTACCGGCAGTAATGCCGACCCTGATAGCAAACTTCCAGATTTTGTCGCTCGATATAATTTTAAAGGTGATTGGGGTCAGGCCAGTGTGGCTGGATTAGTTAAAAAAGTAGACCAGGGTGGTATTGAAGAAGTTGCTACTGCATTAAGTTTTTCTGGCAAGATCAATTCTGTTGGTAAAGATGATATCCGCTTTCAGCTAAGTCTTGGTGAGCCAGGTCGCTATGTGGGTACAACCTTAGCGACCGATATTGTTATTGATCCTATAAGCGGTAAAACAAAAGTAGAAGAAACTACGGCGTGGTATCTTGGCTACAGAAGAGTATGGAACGAAGATTATCGCAGCACAATATTCTATGGTAATGGCGAAACCGATATACTCGGACACGATCGTTCCCACTATGCAGTTAACCTCATCAGACAGTACACGCCTAAGCTAACAATTGGTGTGGAATTTGGTAAATATGTAGTTGATGACGGAGGCTTGGATCTTGACTCTAGCTACTTACAAACATCAGTGAAATTTGTTTTATAAAGTATAATTTCAACAACACTTAAAAAAGAAGGAAGATAACCTCCTTCTTTTTTAAGTCATTTTTGAGGCTACAGTAGACACCATCTATCACGATATCTCTCAAGAACAGATCTAAATAACTTGAGGGCTATATTCTGTTTGATTTTTGACTACACCAAAAAAATTTCTATTAGCTTTTTCATTGCTGCACCAACGATCTGCATTTTTGTTTTTCCTGCATGTGTCAATCGTACTTTTTGAGCACGAATGTCTGGGTTATGCTTACAAGCGGTCACAGCAGCCAGAAATAGCTTGGCTTGATAATTTCCTTTTAGCGCTTCTTCAATCGTTTTCTGACTAGACTTAGAACGATTATCTCTATTCGCGGCCAACATGTTAAGTGCACGTTCTGCGCCTACTATAGGGCGGATAATACGCATGCCAGTCACGCCCGTGATATCGAACACAACAAGATTCAATTGAATATTCATAAACGTCAGGGCTCTCTGCATATGCTGAATGTGCGCTGCTGCGTAATCTGACAGTCGTTCACGTACTCGTAAGTAACGTCTCAGCTCCACCACTAACGTAGTCGGTCAAAAGCTGACTTTTAACAAGCCCCAGGCATGCAAACGTTGGATTCACTGGGCAGCGTTTACATTGGTTCTACGCCCCGGCACAGTGCACGTATCTCGTGCATTTGGAAGTACTGCTTCGAGGCCATACTCTTCAAGAATTTCATATACAGATACCCAATATACACTCGTTGATTCCATGGCTACGGTAGTAATCCCATGACTAACCAGCCACTTTGCCATATCGTGCAGATCTAATGTAAAAGCGTTAAATGTCTTCACTGGCTCATCCGTTTTATCGGGCGGAATAGCCACCACATGAAAACTTCCACCGATATCAATACCTGCTGCGTGAGGATGGATAACGGGTAATGATCGCGACTTCTTAGATTGCTTACTCGTGATGCACCTCATCTATTTGGATGTCCGGACGGGGCACGAATAAAATCATTTTCCTAAACGGGGTTTATAAAGCCACCAACATCGGGTCCGCAGCTCCCCTAGGTCAGGTTTATTGACGGGATATTTCATCTCCAAAAGGCAAACGACCATTTCCGGAACACTCGAAGTATAGCGTTATGTTTCTAATTAGAGGGGAAAGCGGGGTATCTAAGCTGTTTTTAAGATTTATTTTTCCAACTCAACCCGTTTAATTCGTTTCTTTAACTCACGAATTTCCTGTTGCTCCGGCGTCATTTGCATCGCCGCAGGGGTTTTACCTGCTCGTTCTTCCCGTAGTTGTTTAACTCATTTGCTGAGGGTGGAATAACCCACTCCCATGGCCTTAAAGGCTTCTTGATGGGTATAACTTTGGTCAACTATCAACTGTGCTGTTTCCAATCTAAATTCTGGACTAAAGGTCGGGCGTGTCTTCTTTGTCATCATTGCACCTAATGCTGTTATGAAATCAACCATAACAGCATTAAATGGCCAAATTAATTATGCCACTACATACCGATAGAAAATAGAACTAGTTGGAACTACTAGGGTTTAATAACGATATAAAAAGTACAGCTGTAGGGTCTGGTTTCAAAGATAGTATTAATTACTGGACTTTAAATACTGTTAAACGCATCAATCAACAAGTCACCATCTCTGTCATCCACATCCATGTGAGTCACTATACGCAATCGATGATCACCAACTACCGTGACTATAACCCCTTTTTGTTTTAATAAATCAGACACCTGGCGGGCACTCGGTCCCGTTGTGACAACATCAAAAATAATGATATTGGTATCAATAGGTAGCATACGCTCGACCAGCGGTAATTCACACAATGCATTGCCGATTCGCTGAGCCAGAGCATGGTCGTCTTTAAGGCGGGAAACGTTATTATCTAGAGCATACAGACACATCGCAGTTAACACGCCGGTTTGTCGCATCGCTCCGCCCCAGCGTCGTTTGAATAACCAGGATCGTTTGATGAACTCTTGACTTCCTGCCAGAACTGCACCGACTGGGCAACCCAAGCCCTTGGTAAAACCAAGCCAAGCGCTATCATAGTTTTGGGCATACTGTTTGGCTGAGATACCCGAAGCAACTACCGCATTCATTAAACGCGCTCCATCAAGATGTGTTGCCAAGCCAAAAGACTTTGCGGTCGCTGCAACCGCACTCAATTGTTCCACAGGCCATATCGAGCCACCACCAAGATTGGAGGTTTGCTCAGTAATTAGTAATCGGCTGCGCGGTGCAAAACTAGAATTAGGGCGTATTGCATTACGTACCTGATCTGGCGTCATCATGCCATGTTCATCGTCAATCGGGTTAATCATCACACCTGACAGTGCGGCAGGCCCGCCACTTTCTGCGAAAATAACATGGCTTTGACGGGTACAGATCACTTCATCACCTGGTTGACAATGTACTGCGATCGCAATTTCATTACACATAGTACCCGATGGCAAGAATACGGCCGCCTCCATCCCCAGCATTTTAGCAACCCTGGCACATAATTCGACTGTGCATGGATCCTCATCGTGACGTTCATCACCTAGTGGAATATCCAGAATCGACTCGCGCATTTGCCGCGATGCTCGAGTTTGTGTGTCGGAATAAAAATTCGCCATTAACTTGTAACCTCAATATAAGAGTAGGTAAATATTAATTACTATAGAAAGACTAAAGCACACTCTGAACCATACAACAGACATCGGTTCAAAAAGGCTACCGCTTTACCGACAGCTTAGTTAAGTAAATGACTCGGTTCACCCTTCTGGTAGTTATCTATATGGTAGATCACTTGATCCCAGAGGACTTGCATCGCCTCTTCACTTGCCCAAGCTACGTGAGGCGTCAGTATCACATTGGTGCGCTCGATTATTTGATGGAAAGGGTGATCATCGGTGATAGGTTCGCTTGTTAAACAATCAAAACCGACACCTGAGATACGTCCTGCATTTAGAGCTTTGACCAGATCCGACTCATTGACCAGACCGCCGCGTCCCGTGTTAATTAGTAATGGTTGGCGGCTCATACGCTCGAATTCAGGATAAGATAAGAGATTTTGTGTTTGCTCAGTGAGTGGACAATGTAGGCTAATAATATCGGATTGATCTAACAGTTCGTCAAAAGACACATAACCTTCTGGTACCTGGCTTGCACCTTTTCGCGCGCTGTAGATTACCTTCATGCCCAAAGCTTCAGACAACTGCCCTAGTGCTATTCCCAGCGAACCGCGACCAATAATCCCAAGTGTCGAACCGGCCAGATCTTTAATAGGGTGGTTAAAAAAGCAAAACTGTTTTGCCCGTTGCCACTCACCATCGATAACGTCTTGTCGATAGCCTACTAGTGAACGACGCAACGCAAAAATCAAAGATAAGACATGTTCTGGCACTGTAGTACTGGCATAGTTTCGCACGTTAGATACCAGAATACCTTTTGCTCGACAACAGTTCATATCGATAACATCGTAACCGGTTGCGGCAACTACGATCAGTTTTAGCTTGTGGAGTTGTTCGAGCACGTCACTGCGTAAAGGTACTTTATTGGTGATAATAATATCGGCGTCCTTGGCATGGTCTAAGACCTGTTCAGCTTGTGTGCGATTGTACTCTGACCACTGATGTTCGAAGCTAGGTTTATTGATCTGGACACTGGATCCGAGAGTGTCGCGGTCTAAAAATACGATTTTAGTCATGACTTATCTTTATATTTTTTATTGTTAAGTGTTTAGGTGGTAAGGCTTTACCCTACTCAATATTTACCATATGCGGCAATACAGACTAAATATCATCTAAATAATCATCCGGTAAACTTTCAATTTGAGCCACGCCTGAAGCAATTGCTGCTTTTGCTACTGCTGTTGCTATACGTTTGCACAATCTTGGGTCCATAGGTTTTGGAATAATGTAGTTTTTACCAAAAGTTAGGGAGTTTATTTCGCTAGCAATAAGGACTTTTTTAGGTACTGGTTCTTTAGATAAACTTCTGAGAGCCTCGACAGCTGCGACTTTCATTTCATCATTAATTTCAGATGCTCTGACATCTAAAGCGCCTCTGAAAATAAATGGAAAGCATAATACGTTGTTCACTTGGTTAGGGTAATCAGAGCGACCGGTAGCCATAATTAAATCATCTCTAACTGCATGGGCTAGTTCCGGCTTAATTTCAGGATCAGGGTTAGAACAAGCAAAAACAATAGGATTAGGAGCCATTAGTTTGAGTGCTTCTGGTGATAAAATATCAGGGCCACTTAAGCCTAAGAATACGTCAGCCCCGTCTAACACATCTTCTAATGTACGTTTGTCTGTGTTGTTGGCAAATTGTGCTTTATGAGGGGTTAAATCCTCACGTCGAGTGTGGATGACACCTTTTCGGTCCAACATATATATTTTTTCGCGCATAGCACCGCATTTAATCATCAAATTCATGCACGCCACTGCCGCTGCGCCGGCCCCCAAACAGACAAAAATTGCATCGTCAATTTTTTTGCCTTGAATTTCAAGTGCATTCAGCATGCTTGCTGTAGTTACGATGGCCGTGCCGTGTTGGTCATCATGAAAAACGGGGATGTTACAGCGCTTTATCAGTTCTTGTTCAATCTCGAAACATTCGGGTGCTTTGATATCTTCCAAATTAATACCGCCGAAAGTATCAGCAATGTTTGCCACCGTGTTAATGAACTCCTCTGTCGTGCGATGCTTTACTTCAATATCAATGGAGTCTAAGCCAGCAAAATGCTTAAACAATAATGCCTTGCCTTCCATGACCGGTTTTGAAGCAAGTGGGCCTAAATTACCTAAGCCTAAAATTGCAGTACCATTTGAAATAACCGCCACCATGTTTCCTTTGGCTGTGTACTTATATGCAGCGTTAGGATTTGCTGCAATTTCCAGTACAGGCTCAGCAACACCCGGGCTATAGGCCAATGCTAAGTCAGTGACAGTATCAGCAGCTGTGGTGAGCTCAACGCTAATCTTCCCAGGCTTAGGGAATTGATGATAATCGAGGGCTTGTTGGCGAAAATTTGGGATCATGGTCAGGGTCCTTTTGTATGTTTAGGTCGTACTGTTTTCGTAAGTTCTTACGGTGACTTACACGCTTTATATAAATTCAGCATATTTCGTTTTTTAATGAAAAATACAAAAACGCTACTTCAAATAAAAATTAGTAAATTCATGATTATTGTTTACATGGTTGTACTAGTGTAAGTAAGGTTTATGTAAACCATATGTTGCATACTCTAAGCGCACACTCTTTATATCGCAATGCAAAATAATCTCACGATGTGGAATTTTATGATTGCTCACCCTTATTTATTTTATATACATAATAAATAAGGGTTTTTTAATCTATTACCCTGATATAGAAATTTATCTAGAATTGACCTTCACGGTTTTTAATATTTCGTAGAAAATTAGGTGAGGATATTGTTTACAAATAAGTTGAAATCGGGAGTTCTTATTAAGGTTATCAATGATGCAGCTTATTGTTACCTATATGAGCAAACCTAAATAAATCTACTGCATAGCTTTAATTGAGCGTTTATTATTTTTATGCTTGCAGTTAATGCAAAATATAGGTGTGTATGAACAACAAAGAAACGACCATAAAACTAGTAAACGATTGCAGCCCACAATTTATTAGCATGCTTTGTGGGTAGTTAGTTAGTGGATTTCGATGTCGATGTCGATGTCGACAAAATAGCGTGTACTTTCTAATCCCTTTTTCAACGGCTTGCTGGGATTTGTATGGTCTGAGCATGCCAATATCATTGGTGGCCAGGATAGACAGGCTAAGCTGTTTGGTGGCTTCATCGCGCTTTTCCAATGGCGTGTATAGGTTACCGCTGATTTCATAATAGGTGCGAACGGGGTATGTATTTTTACCCGGTCGCCCTTTACCTTCGTAAACGGGCACGTCAAGCACGGTGGCTTCGACTGCCAGTGTGGCTTGTTTTTCCTGCCATTGCTCAACGGGGGCAAGGGCATCAGTGCGACAGGCAAACGCTTGCTGGCACAATTTCTTGAAGGTTTTGCGACTCCCTTCTGCTTGCTTCAACATCCGCGAATTTAACGTATGATGCTCTCGTTTCGTCGCTTGCTCACTGCGCACCAGTAACCATGTTTACTCAACATCACCATAATGACTCGTGTGCCAGACACCCTGGTAGCCATCATAAATAGCTTCAAAGTTCAGTAAGCTTGCACTTTGTATCAGTGTTTTGGCTTCTTTGAGTTTTTGTGGCACGGGGGTAATAAACAATTGAGACAGTGCATCCAATTCAACGATAGTTTCCTTAATATATAAGGCGGCATCAGCCACTAAATAGCGGCATTTCTGGACGGCTTTAAGGCTGCTGATATGAGATTTTACTATCTTTTTAAATCCCTCTACGTCTTTGATATTACCGCTTTGTGCCTGCATATAGACGCTAATACCAGAACGGTTTTCGCATATCAAGTTAAGTACAACTTAATTAAGCTCCGGGCGGTGATCACGGGAATACCCTTTGGTAATGTGAATGGCGGTAGGCTCTTTTTCGTCCGAATTGGCCTTGCCATCGTAATGAAAGCTGGTTGAATCTAAATGAGTGAATTCGCAGGGGAGTTTGAGGTGGTCAACGACCTTTTGTCAATTTGCTGATACAGATCGCAGACGCCTGCATCATCGTTTATATGTGATCCATCAATCCCTTCGCCAATCAGTCGGGAAACCGGTTTATCATCAAAAAACTCACTATACATATGCAATTTTCACCTGGTAAACCCAAAACCATTCAACAGCATAGCCGTAAAAATCTGACCATAGCTCACTTGTCTGCGCTCAGAAATACCCAGCACTTTATCAATGATGGCGGCTAGGTCAATTTCCTCGCAAAACCCAGCAACCAAGCCGAGATGATCTAACCTTTTAGACCCATAAACAGTGGATGACATGAAAGTTCATTCACAAAAAAGAGTAAAAACGCCGTCGTTTAGAAAAGTTCACAGAATCTTATGATTGCCTGTGCAATAAGTAATAAAAAAGCCACTTGTTAAGTGGCTTTTTTATTTATGCTGGTACCTGGTTTGAGCTTTTTAGCCAGGCATTTCTTCCAGTTCTTTGCCTTTGGTTTCAATCACAAACTTCACCACAAAGAATATAGAAACAAAGGCACCTAGCGCATATAATCCGTAGGCACCCGCCAGACCAATACCGCTAAGCATGATGGGGAAAGACCAGGTGATAAGGAAGTTTGCACTCCACTGGGCAAAACCGGCAATAGCCAGTCCCGAGCCACGAATTTGATTGGGAAACATTTCGCCCAACATCACCCACATCACTGGTCCCCAGGACAAGTTAAAGAAAAAGACATAAGCATTGGCCGCGATTAGTGCCACAATACCCTGATCGCCCAAGCTCAAGTTACCGTTAGCATCCACCCCTGAATTCGCAAATACATATACCATCACCGACAGCGTGATCGTCATACCTATCGACCCAACTAACAAAAAGGGTTTGCGACCGACTTTATCAATAAGGTACATGGTCACAAACACGGCCGCGATACTGACTGCACCACCGATCATGTTGATCATCAGGGCATCAGATTCGGAAAATCCAGCTGCCTGCCACAACACGGCTCCGTAATAAAACACGACATTTATACCGACCAACTGCTGAAATACTGCCAGGCCTATTCCAACCCACATAATAGGCCTGATTTTACCTGTCACTTTATCAAGTAGATCTGACAAACGAGGTTTATGGTGATCCTTAGCCAAAGAAATTTCAATTTCCCGCATTTTCACCTCGCCATCTAACACACCGTATAAATTACCCAGAACTTTTTTAGCTTGCTCGTTATTATTACTGATAACCAGATAACGGGGACTTTCAGGTATAAAAAATAACGCGATTAAAAACGCTGTAGCAGGGATCAGTTCAATCCAAAACATCCAGCGCCATGCTTGATAACCTAACCACAATTGAGCCATTGACGAGCCGGCATAATCAGCCAAAAAATAGTTACTGACAAAAGCTGAAAACAAACCAAAAATAATCGCAAATTGTTGTACGGACGTTAATGTACCCCGAAACCGTGCCGGGGCAATTTCACTGATATAAGCGGGTGCCATAACAGAGGCGGCGCCAACGGCCAAACCGCCCAGAATACGAAAGATAACGAATTCGAAAGATGTACCCGCAATACCCGATCCCCAGGCGCTGATAATGAAAAGTATGGCTGCCACCATTAATAATGGACGGCGGCCAAATTTATCTGCCAGTCTGCCAGCAGAAAAGGCGCCCACGGCACAACCCAACAACATACTCGAGACGTTGAAACCAGTCCCCACACTATCTGAACCAAACGCATTTTGTAGCCCATCTACTGTACCGTTGATGACACCACTGTCGAAGCCAAATAGAAAGCCGCCTATGGTGGCCACACAACTGACCAAGATGATCATTATCATATTTTCGTTATTTTCGTTATTTTCGTTATTTTGAGCCAAAACACATTCCTTATTGAAATTTAGTGCAAGGTTTCGTCGCACCAATTTTGATTTTTAAAAATCAGTTTGCTATCTGATGTCGACGTTTACTGAAAAAGCAGGAGTGTATATACTCCCACGGCTAAAAATTTGGTCATACTATGGATGAAAGTGCACGATTAAGTCATCACCGTTGTTATTTTTTGCAACACCAGCCTTTGTTGCCAAGCACCAGGTAAATATAAAGTTTGTTCGTAAACTCCCAGCAATCTGGCTAATCAGCGTAAAATGTCCTTTATCCCAAGAGTAGACTTATCCTGATAATCGTTTTGTTGTTTAATTTTTTTACCGTAAGCTGTTTGCAAATCAACTTATTAAAGTACTGTTACTCTCGGTAATACCATCGGGCGTCATCAACTGCCCCCTGTGACTGATGCTCCTATTCTACCGACTCTCCCTGGAGAGTTTTAACCGAATCACGCCATACCAGTTCAGGCTGAAAGACATGCACTGTATCCTGTTGTTTAGTTTTATAGATATTCTTCAAAATCCAGCTGGCTGCCATGCTGCCCATTTCCCACACTGGATAATTTATGGTGCACAATTTTGGGTAAACGTAATTAGCGAGGAGTACATTATCGAACCCCATAATCGAAATATCACCCGGAATACTCAACCCCTTATCACGAGCAGCGTGCATGGCCCCAGCGGCAGTTTCATCGTTGGCGCAAACTACTGCACTAAAGGGCAGATTTTTGTTTAACAACACGCCCATGCCTTCGCTACCAGCCTCTTCCTGGAAGGTGCCTTCAAACAACAATTGCTTATTACAGGTTAAGCCAAATTCAGCTAAAGCCTGTTGATGCCCAAGATACCGCTGTTTGGCGTCAATTTTCCACAACGGACCAGAGATATACGCGATATTCCGGTGGCCATGCTCCAACAGTGCTTTTGTGGCGATATAGCCACCCTGGTGATTATCCAGACTAATGCAATTTTCAGCAATTTGCGCAATATAGCGGTTGATCAAAATAAAAGAATGATCGGTTTTGGCTAATTCTATTAAATATTTATCGCTGACGGCTTCAACATGCAAGATTAAAGCATCACAACTGCGGTCGATTAAAAATTCGATGCCATCTTTCTCACTGGCCTCATCACTGTGCCCGGCAGCGATGATGACGTGTTTGCCAGCGGTACGTAATTGTTTTTCTATACCACTCATCATCGCACCATAAATAGGTCCATGTAATTCAGAGACTAAAATACCCACACTATTTGAGACACTAGAGGCCAGAGATCTGGCCATAGAATTGGGCCGGTAGTTCAAGGCTGTCATTGCCTGTGTAACTTTTTCCCGTGTTTTGTCACTGACCTGGGTACCGCCGTTCATCACCCGTGAGACAGTCGCTAGTGAAACACCTGCCAACTCTGACACTTCGTAAATTGTCGCCATATCTTATCTTTCTCGTTTGTATCTCGGAGGTAAACTGGCAATCCTCGTCAGTTCCACTTGAATTTTTTCAACTTCATTATCCACCAAGGTATATTGGCGCATAATAACGGCTACTGTCACAAAGGCAACAGCAGGCAAAATAGTAAAGGATAAAAGTATGCCCTGCTGTGTTTGTTTTGACTGTTCAATGTCTGGTTGGTAGCCATAATAAGCCAATAACCAACCCGCTAGCGCTCCGCCAACGGCTAAGCCCATCTTGAAAAAAAACACCACTGCCGAATAGGTCATACCGGTGATCCTGACCCCTGTTTTAACCTGACCGTAGTCGACTGTATCGGCAATTTTTGCCCACAACAAAGGGGTGGCCATTTGTAACAGGAAACTCCAGGTAAAATAGGTGATAAATGCCAAGGCTATTTGATCGCAGGGGATAAAGTAACTGACTATGCATATGATTGCAGAGATTAATTGCAGGCCAATATAAGCTTTTACTTTGCAGACATACTTTGCCAAATAAACGGCCAAAGAACAGCCCAAAATATTACCCACCATACCTAAGGTAACAAACTGGGTAATCAGGTCTTCCCGCCCCAAATAATATTTTACATAATAGATCGCTAACGTTGAGCGCATAACCAAGCCCATTAGTACAAACAACGCCGCACCGCTAAGTACGCGTAATTGGTCATTTTGCCATAATGATTTCAGGTCACTCTTGAAGGTCGAGTTTTGACAGGTAGGGGGAAAAACCCGCTCTTTGGTACCAACAAAACACAATATAAACATCACTATACCCAGCACACTCATGGCAGCAATAGTCATTTGATAACCTTTGGCTGTGTCTCCCTGTCCAAACCAGCCGACTAAGGGTAAAGTAAATGCGGTGACTATTAAGCCACCCAGCATGCCAAATACAAATCGGTACGACTGCACTGATACACGCTCTTTAGGATTGGCGGTTAATACGCCACCTAAGGCAGAATAGGGAATATTAATAGCGGTATAGGCAATCATTAATAACCCATAAGTGAAAAAGGCGTATATCACCTTTCCTTGAGGTGAAAAATCCGGGGTAGTAAAAGCCAGCACACTGATGGCCCCAAAGGGTAACGCCAACCATAGCAAATAGGGTCTGAACTTTCCGTACTTGGTGTTAGTGCGATCGGTCAGCGCTCCCATCAATGGATCGGTGACCGCATCAAAAATTCGCACCACCAGAAAAAGAGTGCCTACCACTGCCGGTGATATACCAAAGACATCGGTATAAAAAAAAGATAAAAATAACATCACGGTTTGAAAAACGATATTGCTGGCGGTGTCCCCCAAACCATAGGCTATTTTTTCTCTAATCTTTAACATGGCGAACTCATACGTTGGGATGCTTGGTTAAACGGATACCTGAATGCCGGGCATCAATAAAGTCTCGAAATGCCACACCACTTTGTTTGATTGTACGTTTTTGTGTTGCGTAATCCACATGCACTATACCAAAACGTTTAGCATAACCCTCCGCCCATTCAAAATTATCCATCAGGCTCCAGGCGAAATATCCTTGTACATCGACGCCCTGGTTGACTGCGTTATGCACAGCCTCCAAATGCCGCTGAATATATTCTACTCGGTCTAGATCATTGACTTGACCATTAGCGTAAATATCAGGCATGGCGGCACCATTCTCCGTTATCAAAACAGGTGGCAAATTATATCTTTTATCTAGTTCGACCAACACTTCACTTAAGCCCTGAGGATAAATCTCCCAGCCCATATCTGTTAAGGGTAAGACCTTGTCTTGTTCTTTGGTAAATCCTTCCTCTTCGTCAGCCCTGACGACCTCTCTGGTGTAATAGTTAATTCCTAAATAATCCAACTTTTGTGCAATGATCTGCATATCGCCCTTAAAAACATCCGGTTTTTCACTATCCGGAAGCGTATCGATAATATTTGGATAACAACCCTTTAATAAAGGCATCAGATACCATTGGTTAAAATGCTGGTCCGCCAAGTAAGCGGCAGCTTTATCCTCGTCACTGTCTGTTTTTCCACAATAAGGACTAATATTTAACACAATACCGTTTTGCGTAGTAGGACTATTTTCACTCAATACCTGCATCGCTAATCCATGAGCTAGCAATAAGTGATGGGCGGCTTTTTTGCCAAAGTTTTTACTGGCTAATCCTGGGGCATGTGTACCAACTTCATAACCTAAATAGGCGCTACAAAACGGTTCATTTAGAGTGGCATAAGAATACACACGCTGACCCAAAGCTTGGGTAATCAAAGCCACATAATCACGAAAATGATAGGCGGTGGCCCTGTTTAGCCAGCCACCTTTGTCTTCCAGATGCTGAGGTAAATCCCAGTGGTAAAGAGTCACATACGCCTTGATTTTTTTTGTCTCAAGGGTATCTAGCAGCTGGATATAAAAATCTACACCCTGGGGATTTAAGCTGCCATCAAGTTTAATAACCCGGGCCCAGGAAATTGAAAAGCGGTAAGCATCAACCTTCAAAGAGGTGATTAAGTCAATATCATTTTGCCACAAATTGAAATGATCACAGGCAACAATAGCATCTGAGCCATCCTTAATTTTATCAGGGGTAGCACAAAATTTATCCCAGATACATTCGAGTCGGCCCTCCGCTGCCCCTTCGATTTGGAAGGCGGCGGTGGCTACGCCAAAAGTAAAATCGGTGTGACATAGAGGAGAGGTGGTCGGTAAGGAAATTTTCATATTTGTCGTTACTGCCGTCTGTGATGGGGGTAAATAAATTGGCTATTGACTGAAGTTAAGCAACTGAATATTAAGCTTTAAAATATGGTTCACCATACCAGCAATAAGATTAAGTTATAAATTTTAAATGAAAGCGCTTACATTTATGTTATTACTTTGTTAAGCTCGAGTCAATTAACAATAATTTAGGTGGAACAATGACAATCCCCACTACACAAACTCAGCAAACATCTGTTGGTCAATTAAATACCTCTGACGGACATCGATTCGCCTTGGTCTCCTTGACCTCATTGTTTTTTATGTGGGGTTTCATTACCGCCATGAACGACATTCTCATTCCTCACTTAAAAGGCGTATTTTCTCTCAACTACACCCAGGCCATGCTGATCCAGTTTTGCTTCTTTGGTGCCTATTTTATTGTATCTATACCTGCAGGACGTTTGGTTAAAAAGATAGGTTTTCAAAAAGGTATCAGTGCCGGTTTAACCATTGCGTGCATTGGCTGTTTGCTTTTTATACCCGCAGCAACCAATAAAATTTACTGGCTATTTTTGGCCGCTTTATTTGTTCTGGCCTCGGGAATCACTATTTTGCAAGTGGCCGCCAACCCTTTGGTCACTCTTCTTGGTAACCCCGCAACGGCTTCGAGTCGATTAACGCTAACCCAGGCGTTTAACTCGTTAGGCACCACTATCGCCCCCATTATCGGTGGTATTTTGATTTTTTCTGCTGTTGCAGGAGAAAGCGAAGCTTCGGCAGATACCGTGATTTTGCCCTATGTGGCATTAGCCGCCATACTATTTTTCTTGGCTATCATTTTTCTTAAATTAGCCCTGCCCAATATGGACATGGCTCATCAAACCTCAGAACATAGCCCTTCGGACAATCAAACAACCCAATCTCCGTTACAGCATCGCCATCTGGTACTCGGTGCCATTGGTATTTTTGTCTACGTGGGGGGAGAAGTTTCAATTGGCAGCTTTCTGGTCAATTTTTTCGGTGAAGCACATATCGCCGGATTAGCAGAATCAGAAGCCGCAGGCTATATCGCCTATTACTGGGGTGGTGCTATGGTTGGGCGTTTCATCGGTGCCGCGCTGATGCAAAGAGTATCCGCCACAAAACTATTGGCGTTCAATAGTATTGCCTCTATAACACTAATAGCTATCGCCATCACGACAAGCGGTAGTCTGGCCATGTGGTCTATTTTATTGGTTGGCTTTTTTAATTCCATTATGTTTCCCACTATTTTTAGCCTCGCCTTAGCCGGTCTTGGCCAACAGACGAGCAAGGGTTCCGGGATATTGTGTTTGGCCATAGTAGGCGGCGCCTTAGTTCCTCTAATGCAGGGTGTTCTGGCAGATACTATAGGTTTGCAATTGTCATTCATCCTGCCGTTAACCTGTTACTTATATATTGCCTATTATGGCCTTTGGGGCTCTAAACCCGGGACGTGGAAATGAAAAAATTAGAATATGCGAGAGGATCCCGCAAGATGAAGGTAAATAGTATCAATACACTGGCAAAAGCATCTGTCTGTGCCGCACTTCTAACACTCGTTGCCTGCGCTGACCAAACAGCAAAATCCACAGGGGCAAAAGAATTAGCAGCAATCTGGCCCAAATTAGATATTGCAGTTAAAACGGATCCGAAAGTCGAACAGCGGATCACTAACATTATGCAAGACATGAGCCTGGAGCAAAAAGTTGCTCAGGTTATACAGCCTGAAATCCGTGACATCACAGTAGAGGATATGCGTCGTTACGGTTTTGGCTCCTATTTAAACGGTGGCGGTTCGTTTCCACAGG
>JBKEFM010000013.1:0-41062 GCA_046709505.1 Paraglaciecola sp.
CCCATTCCAATAAAAGAGCGGTGTATTTTATTTTTATTGGCAATGGTTTTTAAATAAGCCAGGGCCTGTACTTCAGTTTGGCTTTCACCCACGTCAAGGGGGGCAGGCAAACGTATACCTTCGGGTACCGTTTGCTGCATCAAATCATCCAAAGAAGTGGCACCAACCAGCTCCAACATTTGTGCCATCTCGGTTGCACTTGGGCCTATGTGGCGGCGGACAAAATCTTGGTTTTGTTCTAACTGGGATAAAGAAAAATTAGCATGTGGCATAAATGGCTTACCGACTCCTTAAAAGGTGGATGAAATTAATGCAAGGGGCTTGGCTGGGCCCGTTAATAGTAAATGTATTTGGCGGCTATGAAGTAGGGTAAATAAAGGTGTTCCCTTATTTACCCTGCACAGGTAACCGGCGACAAACTCATGGTCTGCAAGCCGATTATGGTTGCTGTTAGTGTTCTTCAATGCTGTTTTCGTATGCGTTAGCATCCAGCAAAGCTTCAAATTCTGCAGCGTCTTGGGCTTTAATACGGAATAACCAGCCTTCACCATAGGGATCTGAGTTGACCAGCTCTGGGCTGTCTTCCAGGTTTTCATTCACGGCTAACACTTCGCCACCAATAGGAGCATAAACATCCGAAGCGGCTTTAACAGATTCAGCAACAGCTATATCGTCACCTGCGCTCACAGTTGCACCCACATCAGGTAATTCAACAAAAACCATGTCCCCAAGTAGTTCCTGGGCGTGCTCACTGATACCTATCGTAAAAGTGCCGTCAGATTCAGGGCGAACCCATTCGTGAGTAGCGGCATAACGTAATTCTGCTGGGATATTGCTCATAGCTATTCCTAAAGTATCTAATCTAATTTTAAGCATGTCAGAAAATAGTTCTGCCATGCCAACTATATCTTATCAATCATTGTGTAGCCCGAGGCTACCCATGGGCCACACAATGTATGTTAAATTTTAAAGGACACTTTTGCCATTTCTGACAAAACCGGGTTTTACCACGTTTACTGTAACCCACTTTTTGCGCATTTCCACTTGTGCCGTATCACCTACCGTATTGGGCACTCGAGCCATGGCAATACTGTGACCCAAAGTAGGGGAAAATGAACCTGACGTGATTACGCCCTCACCGCCTTGTACTTGTACGGTTTGACCGCCACGTAATACACCTTTTTCAGTCAAAACCAGGCCGACCAATTTGTCAGTACCAGCTATTTTTTGGGTTTCAAGCGCCCCACGGCCCACAAAATTTCGCTCAGCTGGCTCCCAGGTAACCGTCCAGGCCATGTTGGCTGCCAGAGGCGAAACCGTTTCATCCATGTCCTGACCATAAAGGTTCATGCCTGCTTCAAGGCGCAAGGTATCCCGGGCACCTAGGCCACAAGGTGCCACACCAGCATCAAGTAATTTTTGCCAAAAGTCGGCTGCCTCGGCATTGGGCACCATAATTTCGTAACCGGCTTCACCTGTGTAGCCTGTAGTGGCGATAAACAAGTCTTCAGCCTGCACACCGTAAAAGGGTTTCATACCCGCTACTGCTTCGTTTTGCGCGGCTGAAAACAATTGTGCCGCTTTAGTCTTAGCGTTTGGCCCCTGTACCGCTATCATGGCAAACTCGGGACGCTCGGTAATAGTTACCGAAAAACCGCTGGTCTGGGCTAGCAGCCAGTTCATATCTTTTTCCCGGGTGGCCGAATTAACCACCAAACGATAATTAGTTACATCGAAGTGATAAACGATCAAGTCGTCCACCACCCCACCTGCTTCGTTTAACATACCGCTGTAAAGCGCTTTGCCCCGCTCTTGCAATTTGGCCACGTCATTGGCCAGCAAATGACGCAAATAGTCCTGGGCCTGCTCACCTGTCACATCGACTATGGTCATATGGGAGACATCAAACATGCCGGCATCGCGACGGACGGTGTGATGCTCTTCAATTTGTGAGCCATAGTTAATGGGCATTTCCCAGCCGTGGAAGTCGACCATTTTGGCCCCGGCTTCAAGATGTTTGCTATGCAGAACGGTTTTGCTTGGCATGTTAATAAATCTACTGTGGGGAATTATGCTGGGATTATAGGTTTAGGAGAGCCCTGGAACAAATTGAAAATTTTTATGCATACATTAGTAAAACTTATCTATAAAATGTTTTTCATCAGCTTACGTAATCTACGGCTTGTATATGAAACAACTGTCATTAGATAACCTGCGCACCTTTGTCACTGTTATTGATCTGGAAGGCTATGCCAAAGCCGGAGAATTTTTAGGCCGTTCCCAGCCGGCCATTAGTTTACAAATTAAACGCCTGGAAACCCAGTTAGATAAACGCCTGTTTAACAAGGTAGGTCAGCGCCATCAGGTTAATCACGATGGCCTGGCCTTATATCAAAAGGCCAAACATATATTGGCACTCAACGATGATATATTTCGCCACTTCGCACCCGCATCACTAAAGGGCCGCTTGCGTTTGGGTATTCCCAGCGAGTTTGCTACTACCCTGTTGCCCAATATTATTGGTGAATTTAGCAAACTGTATCCGGATGTCTCACTTGAAGTCACCTCAGCCCTAAGTAAATCTTTACTGGATGACAACCATCGTCAGCAGTTCGATTTGATTATGGCATTGGTGCCGCCAGATAAACAAATGGAGGGGGAATTAGTACTCGATGATGATCTGGTTTGGGTGGGGCAAAAAAATCAAAGCTTTACCAGCAATACCCTAAGCCTGGTGCTGGCGCCGGATGGCTGTGTGTATCGTAGCAGGGTCATCCAGGCGCTCAAGCAGCAAACCACTCAATGGCGAATTACCTATACCAACGCTGATTTAGGGGGGATCACCGCCGCCATCAATCAAGGTTTGGGTATCAGTGCACTGGCCAGAAGTAGTGTACCCCAGGCGTTGAGCATCATCCGCCACAAAAACTTACCGCTTTTGGGTAAGATAAAGATAGTGTTGTTTCATCAAGCTGAGCGTTACCCCGAGGCGAGCAATAAGCTAAGTGAGTTTATTAAATCCCGGCTCAGCAAATTTTAGCCTAGCCAGGGATAGTGCACTGCCCGGATTGGATAACGGAGTTGCCGTCCTATAGATGACTGTCACTACTGCATATGCCGCTTCGAATAAATCGTGCTTTATAAAATGGAGGCTAATGGCCTTACGAGGTAAGTTGCATTGTCAGTAAATAACCAGGATGCCAATACAAACAACAAATAATAACAATAAAGAAACTTGTCGATTATACTTTCCGGGATAATAACCTTTGCGACGATCCTTAAACGGGCAGGGCATTCCAGAGAAATTATCCTCTCTTTTACCATGCATCACGCGTTTCATTACCTTACCCCCTTAAAATGGTCGCTAACACTGTCAATGGCGTTAGTTAACCGATAAATAATGTATTTACGGTAATAATATTACCAGGTAATATTATTACCGTAAAGTTCCCTTGCCATAACAAATTAATCAGCTATTGTTGGTTTCATCGTCAGACTTCAAACGAATATAGGTTTTATACTTTTTTTTCAACAATTTATCGATATAGCGAGTCAACTTGATTTTATGGCTAATGGCATCATCCAGGGCATCGGTAAGCTCTGTGAGCATGGTTTTGTAATAGGTCACATCTTTTAATATATCACCTTGGTCGCCAGTCTCTCTATCCGGGGATACCGCCTGGGCATCTGATCTCGTGGACTGGGCATCTGATGTCATGGTCTGAGCCGATTGGTTTTCCGGTAAAAACATTTCTTCTGCCACTTCTTCGACTACGATATCTACTACTGCCTCATCAAAGGTTTCGAGCTCTTCTAAAAAACCATACAACAAAATACGATCCATCAGGGTGTTGATTTTACGGGGTATACCTCGGGTAAATTTAAAAATTTTGTCGTAAGCCCCACCAGAGAATAGCTCAGTGCCCTTCCACTCTGCGTGATGCATGCGATATTCAATATACTCTCGGCATTCTTCATTAGTTAACGGCACCAGGTGACAAGAGGCAACGATACGTTGGCGAAATTGTTCCATATTAGGGGCCCGCAAAATGGGTTGCAACTCCTCCTGACCCAGTAAAAAGCTCTGTAGCAGAGGTTTGCCTGCGGCCTGAAAATTAGACAGCATTCGCAACTCTTCAATGGTTTCCAAAGGCAGATTTTGCGCTTCATCTACCAGTAAAAGGGCGCGTTTACCCTGTTTATGCAGCTCCATCAGGAATTTTTCCAAATCATCCAGAATATCGGCCTTGCTGCTGCCTTTAACATGGATGTTAAATTTACTGGCGACCATTTTAACCAATTCGTCAGGCGTCAGCTTGGGCGTCACAATTTGTGCCGCTACGATATCATCCGCTATGGCATCCAATAAGCTATTGGCGATTGTCGTTTTACCTGTGCCTATATCGCCCGTGATAACAATAAACCCCTCTGCCTGAGAAAGTCCATATTGCAAATAAGACATGGCGCGCTTATGCCACTTACTGGCAAAAAAGAAACTGGGATCAGGCGTTAATTGAAAGGGTTTAGAAGTGAGTCCGTAGTAATTTTCATACATAAAAAATGCTTTGTCCGTTGGGCTAATGGCTCAAGTAAATCTAACCTTAACTTAAGCCATCGAGGGGAGCAGCTTAGTAATGGCTAAGCAATTAAAATCCCTTAATTTATAGTTGAAAATGCCAGCAATTGCTTGTTTATTTTGCTGCACTAACAATGAAGGGCCACTACACCGGCAAAATAAATTATTTACACCACATAAATGTAAATGGCGAAATAGTGACAGATACAACCCGCGGTCACAAAAAGATGCCAGACAGGATGGGTGTAACGAATATTTTTAGCCAGGTAAAATATCACGCCCACTGTGTAACAAAGACCTCCGCAGACCAATAACCACAAGCCACCAATGGGTAGAGCTTGATATAAAGGATAAATAAATAATAGCGCAATCCAGCCCATCAATAAATAGGTGATCACTGACAGTCTGGGGTATTTACCCGGCGCAAAACATTTAAACAGTATGCCCACAAATGCCAGTGTCCAGATCAAAATAATACCTAGCAGACCAATCCAGCCCCCTACAGCTATTAACATAAAAGGAGTGTAAGTACCTGCTATCAATAAGTATATCGCGCTATGGTCCACAATTTTAAAAATACTTTTAATCTTTTGGTTGCGAAAGCCGTGATATAAGGTGGAGGACAAAAACATGCTGATCATGGAAAGGCCGTAGATTATCGATGCACTTTGGGCTAACGTACCCTCAGCACGTAATAACAAGAAAACCAAGCCTACAATAGATGCGATGCACCCCAGGGCGTGACTGACAGTATTTAGCCACTCTTCGATTAGGGTATAAGCCTTGATATGGTGTACGGGTGGAACCTGTTGTTGCATGACAGCGCCTGGTAATAAAGTGAAACGGCATAATAATAGTTCAGCGTACAGTTGTACACTCAAAGAATTAACGCTTCAGTTGTGGGCTAAGGTTACGTAAATTTGCAGGTTTGGTTTTTATATATTATCGAAAATAAGTATCAACATTATTACACCGGCATTTGCAAAAACCTGCAAAAACGTTACGCAGAACACCAGTCCAGTGGACTAAAATGTGCCAAGGCGCTACGCGGTAAGGGGCCGTTAACCATGATCTACTGTTGCCAGCTAGACTCCCATTCACATGCACTGAAAATGGAACTATGGCTCAAAAAACTCACCAAGGCGCAAAAACGCCAATTTGTAACCGGTGCCTTGCCCTGCCCACATAACTATTTCACCTTGGCAACCCCCCCCCTATGACCGCAATTTCTGTGGATATAGGCAAATATTTATGACTAAAAGAGTTCCTATCTATGTCACGACTTCCTGAACTTCCTGATGAACTTAAAAATCTTGGGCAAAAACACTGGTTAGCACTGCAAAGCAGCCCAGTATTTAGGCAAGACTGGTCAGCCCAGCAAGACGTGATTGAACAGGTCTTCTCCCTGAGTGATTTTATTGCCCATAGCTGTCTCAACCGCCCCGAATACTTACAAGAGTTGGTGGACAACGATCTGGTGCATATCACGGAATTAGATTACGGGTTGTTACTGGCTGAAGCGCTTACGAGTGTGGGCACGGAAGATGAGTTATTTACCTGTCTGCGACGATTTCGCAATTTGCATATGTTGCGTCTTGCCTGGCGTGATTTGCTCAATATACAAACCATCGAATCGTCTTTGGTGCAAGTGTCAATGCTCGCACAACAATTGATATTGCAGGCCAGTGATTGGCTCAAACAGCATTTGGCCATTCGTTTTGGTTTGCCTATGGATGAGCACTGCGAGCAGCCTCTGTTTGTTATCGGTATGGGCAAATTGGGGGGACAAGAATTGAATTTTTCATCTGATATCGATCTGATTTTCACCTATCCCCAGCAGGGTTATACCCAGGGTGGCAAAAAATCCATTGAAAACCAGCAGTTTTTCACCAAATTGGCGCAAAAATTAATCGGTGCCCTGCATCAAATCACCACTGATGGCCAGGTATACCGGGTGGATATGCGCTTAAGGCCCTTCGGAGAAAGCGGGCCTCTGGTTATGCATTTTGATGCCCTGGAGGAATATTACCAAGATCAGGGCCGTGAATGGGAGCGTTACGCCATGTTAAAGGGCCGTATACTCAATTCCGACAGTGTCTATCGTGACGAACTTGAAGAAATACTCCGACCCTTTATTTATCGGCGCTACCTGGACTACGGTGCATTGGATTCATTGCGTAAAATGAAAAGCATGATCACCAAGGAAGTCCGGCGGAGAAAATTAACCAACAATATCAAGTTGGGCCGCGGCGGGATCCGTGAAGCAGAATTTATTGTACAAAGTCTGCAGTTGATACGGGGTGGCCGGGAACCTCGCCTGCAAACTCAAAGTTTATTACATAATTTACAGCAGCTTAGTCATTTGCATATTCTCCCCCTTTGTGACGCAGAACAATTGCGTACCAGCTACCTGTGGCTGCGTAAAATAGAGCATAGTTTACAGCAATTTGCCGATAAACAGACCCAGGAACTTCCGGATAGCGAATTAGGGCGCAAGCGCCTGGTGCACGTGCTTGGTCTTAAGGATTATAGCGGATTTTTGCACCAATTGGCCCAGCATAGCACCTTAATCCACGAGCATTTTTCTCAGCTTATAGGCGAAGAAACTAGCCCCAACAGTCAAGGGGATCAAGCCTTGGGTAAATTGGAAGATCTGTGGTTACTGGAGCTTACAGCCGATGAAAGTCAATCCATGCTCGGTAACTGGCTCGATAGTAAACAGGCCATATCTGTGGTCCAGGTGCTGATCGATTTTCGCGACAACCTCAGTAGTAGCCGAATTGGTCAGCGAGGGGAGAACACCTTAAACAAGTTAATGCCCCATCTGCTGTTGGTGATACTGAGCAATGAACCCCACCATGCCAGTCACGTTCTGGCCCGTATTCTGCAAGTATTCAAAGCCATCTACGGACGTACTGCTTACCTAGATTTATTGTATGAAAATCAGGGAGCCATGAAGCAACTGGTCAAACTGTGTAAAGCCAGCCCTTGGGTGACAGACCAAATCAGCCGCTTTCCGTTGTTGCTCGATGAGTTACTTAATCCCGCCCAGCTTTATCACCCTACCGAATTGACTGAATACGACGGCGAACTGCGCTTGGCTATGCTCAGAGTAGAAGAAACTGATTTAGAACAACAAATGGAGGCCTTGCGCCAGTTCAAATTATGTCAGCAGTTAAAAATCGCCGCCGCCGACATCACCGGTGCACTGGATGTAATGAAAGTCAGTGATCACCTGACATTTCTAGCCCAAAGTATCATTAAACAAGTGGTTAACCTGGCATGGCAACATATGCAGGAAAAATACGGTCAGCCACTTCTTAGCGAACATGAAGATAATGAGCAGGATATTATGAGTCGGGGCTTTGCCGTCATTGGCTACGGTAAATTGGGCGGTTATGAACTGGGCTATGGTTCAGACTTAGACCTGGTATTTTTACATGATTGCACCAGCTCAGTTGCCACTGATGGTCCAAAACCCATAGAATCCCAGTTGTTTTATATAAAGCTCGCCCAACGTATCTTGCATTTATTTAATACCAAAACTGCATCAGGCGCTTTGTATGAAGTAGACATGCGCCTGCGTCCTTCAGGCAATGCAGGTTTACTCGTCTGTCATATTAATAGCTATGCTCAATACCAGCAACAAAACGCCTGGACGTGGGAACATCAGGCTCTCACCCGCGCCCGTTTTATCTATGGTAGTACAAGTCTGCTAGGCCAATTTAATGCGTTACGCCACCGTGTTCTGGCCATGCCTCGTCCGCTGGGGGCACTGAGAAACCAGGTAAAAGACATGCGTGAAAAGATGCGCGCTCATTTAAGCAGTGGTCAGCAAAAAGGGTTCGATCTAAAACAAGATAGCGGCGGCATAGCTGACATTGAATTTATCGTGCAATATTATGTGCTGGCCTATACCCACCAGTATCCACAATTGGCCAAGTGGCAAGACAATGTACGTATACTGGAGAAACTCAAACTCAATGCTATCATTAGCGAGCAAGATGCCCAGGCGCTGTGTGACGCCTATCTGACTTACCGGAACCGCAATCATAGACTGGTTTTACAACAAGAGAGTCGATTACCAGATTCGGTGCAATATAACGACTTGCGCCAGAAGGTTAGCGATATTTGGCAAAGGGTGTTTGAATGTTAATGCCTCTATCACTGCCATGACCCATTAGGGTCAACTTCGCTACAGTTGCCTCGTAAATAGGCATTTTTTTTATTAGTGATAACTAAACAGTGCTGCCTGGAACATACATAAGTGCGCACAGTACCATCAAAGTTGCTGTCTATCGCCCCAGCGATAGTACTTAGACTACCCATAACAGAATTATCAATTTGAAAATCGTGTTTGATGATAAAATCACGATCCAGCTCCCATAATAATTGCATACCTTCCGATTGGGCGTAATCAGTCATTGCCTCGCGCAAGGTCGTGCCAGCTTTAAAGGCGCGATTTTTATGCTCCCCTGCCCGATTAGGTGACAACGGTTTTTGCAAACTTTCCATTTTTTTGAGTCGTTGGGCCAAAGGCTTGCCTGACGTTTTCACCACATTGACAAAATCGCCTATTTCTTCCTCCTGCGGATAGCGAGACGATAAGCGGTAATCGGCATAAAAGTCGCTCACATTTTGCGATATGGACTTTGGCCCGGCTCCCTTAGGTATAAGCGCAATGGCATTCATCTGTTGCAGCACGATCAAAAAAGCGGCGATGGTTATCACCACCATCGCTAAAAATACATGTTTCACCCAAAAAAAGGAGGAATTTGAACGTCTATTTTTTTTCATGTTACCTGTAGTGACGGTGTTAATCCCTGGGCCCCATATTGTCTATTACTAGCACAAGTTAGAATTTTTTGGGGTCATACAAGGAGAGTGCGTCTTTGTTTGGCCGGGTTTTAAATCGTTTATGCATCCATAAGTATTGCTCAGGGGCAAGCAATATCATTTTTTCTACCATCTGATTTATCCTTGCCACATCATCTTTATCGTCACCCGAAGGGAAATTCTCCAGTCCCGGGAACACTTTAATTTTATAACCCGTGGCGGTTTTGATGGGTACCAGAAATACCGTTTCACAATTTGCCTTTTTCGCAAACAGTAAAGAGCCTGTGGTCGTCGCTGTTTCTGCTACGGCAAAAAAAGGCGTAAATTCACACTTGTTACGCCCGTAATCTTGATCCGGTAAATAAAAGCACACTTCGCCATCGTTCAACGCATGGATCAAACCCCGTACATCACGTTTATGCACCATATATTTGTTTGAGCGATTACGCCCATGATATTGCATATATTCCATCAAAGAATTGTTGTGTTTGCGATAAAAAGCCACTGAGGGATTCCGCAATCCCGCGACCCGACAGGCAAATTCCAGGTTCATATTGTGAATAGTGTAAGCCAATACACCTTTGCCTTTTTGCAGGATATTTTCAATATGTTCATAGCCTTCAAACTCACCTATACGCTGCACTCGCCAGGTTGGCCACCACCAACCCATGCCGACTTCGAGTACCGCCATGCCAGCATTATCAAGATTGGCTTGTAAAATAATCTTACGCTCTTGTACCGAATAGTCAGGAAAACACAATTCAAGATTTCGCTTGGCTATCTTGACCCGGTTTTTAGCAAATACCGTCAAAAGTTTGCCTATCCCCTTGCCGATATAGGTTTGTAATCTATATGGCAGCCAGGAAATAGCATACAGCAGGATCACGCTGATCCAGGTCAACCAGTACTTGGGAAGTAAAAATGAGAATTTAAATTGAGGTGCACTAACGATTGCCTTTCGCAATTTCTACTCCGTGATAAAATTTTTACTAGTGTAATCTACTCTGCTGACAAAGTAGTTGGGTATAAATATTTTTTTACCTTGTTTTGTGGTCATCATTATTAGCTATGGTGCATATTATTCGATAGAGTGACCTATGAATAAGTAATTAATTACAGTAGAACGGCAATATGTCTTTAATTCCCTCTGTCGATTGCAGCCCATCCAGCACGTTGTTAAACGCAGTGTCTAATGCGGTAATAGAAGTATCGGACAAAGGTCTAATCTTGTATGCCAACACGGCAGTGGAAAATATGTTTGCTTTCCCCCAGGCAACCGTTATCGGGACTGAGATCAATGCATTACTCCCTCACAGCTTTGTTGCTGTAAACAACAGCTTCGCGTCACATGTTTTTAAACCCATCAACGGCTCCCAAACAAGTTTTACCGGCACCTGCACGGCTGTAAAGCAAACTGGCGAACCCTTGGTACTAAACGTCAGTATTACGCCTTTAAACCAGCAACAGGGCAAATCATATCTGCTCACAATAGTCGAAGCGACCAGCCACACGGCTCCAGAGGATGGCATTAACAATGTGCTTCAACGCCTGAAAATCGCCACTGATGTGGCTGAAATAGGCATTTGGGAATATGACTTGGCATCCCGGCAATTCATCTGGGACGAACGCATGTTTGCTATTTACGACATCGATCCAAATAACTTCACCGGCAAATTGGAAGATTGGAGTGATAGCCTGCATCCTGACGATTACGCCCACACCTTTGACTTCTATCAGCAGGCATTCCATGAAGATTGCAAATTTGATCTTAGTTACAGAATCATCACCCCTGACGGTACCGAACGCTTTATCCGCTCGATTGGCAGACCTTTGCATGGTCCTCAGGGGGAGATCACAAAAATGGTCGGGGTGAATTATGATCTCAGAGCCCGGTACCAGGAGCATGAACAACTTGACCACACATTGAGAAATACTGAACTGGTAAGCAAGTTGCTGCAGGAAACTGACTATGGGGTGGTCATTACCGATCAATACAGTAATATCAAATGGGTGAATGCCGGGTTTACGCGCATTAGCGGTTATCATCTCCATGAGGTAAAAGGTAAAAACCCGGGGCAGATCCTGCAAGGCCGAGACACCAGCCCGGCAATCGTCCAGCAAATGCACCTCGCTATTGGTCAGCGTCAGCCCTTTAAAGTTGAGGTATTAAATTACAGCAAAAGCGGCCGACCATACTGGATGAAAATAGATAGCCAACTCATAGTTGAACATGGTCAGTTTCGTGGATACATCGCTATCCAGAGCGATATCAGTGAACAAAAAAATGCCGAAATTGCCTTACGCCAATTAAACAGTATGCAAAAAGCCATCTTAAACAATGCCAATTTAATTATCATTTCCTGCGATATCCATGGCAATATTTTATGCAGCAATCAGACCGCTGAAATCTTGCTCGGTTACTCCAACGAAGAAATGCTTACCCAGGTCAATATTCTAGATTTGCATTTGGCTGACGAACTAACCCGACTCGCCCGTTTACAACAAATGTCGCCCTTGAAAGCATTATTTTCCAACGCGACATTGGGCAAGGTGGAGGAAACCGATTGGACTTATGTCAGCAAATCCGGGGGACAATTTCCAGTGCAACTAACGATTAGTTCCTTAAGTTCCAAAGACAACTTGGAGGACGGATTTCTGCTGGTTGGCCGGGATCTCACCCAAATAAAGCAACTCGATAAGGAACGCCAGCGGCAACAAGAGTTATTGGAAACCACAGGCCAAATGGCCAGTGTGGGTGGCTGGGAACTCGATTTGGTAGAAAAAAAGGTGGTGTGGTCAGATGAGGTATACCGTATTCATGAGTTACCCCTGGGCTCTGCTATCGATTTGGACAATGCCATTAATTTTTATGCCCCTGCAGCCCGCCCAGTGATACAACACGCTATTGATCAATCCATTGCACAGGGTACTAAATGGGATTTACAGTTGCCTTTTATTACCGCCAAAAACAATAACCTCTGGGTTCGGGCCGTAGGTTATGCGGAATATAAAAACGGTAAGGCGGTCAAGCTACGCGGGGCGTTTCAAGATATTACCCAATCGAAACAAACCGAAGAAAGAGCCAAACAAGCGAGTCGTGCTAAAAGTGAGTTTTTAGCTAACATGAGTCATGAAATCCGTACCCCGATTAATGGCATAATGGGCATGAATGACTTGTTATTGGCTACTGAACTGACCCAAAAACAACGCCATTTCGCCCAATTGATCCACAGTAGCGGTAAATCCTTATTGCTATTGATCAACGATATTCTGGATTTCTCTAAAATTGAAGCGGGCAAGCTCAGCATCCAGGCCATAGATTTTAACCTGCATTTGTTGCTCGATAATGTGATTGACACTTTCGCTGATCGTGCCCAGAAAAAGGGTTTAGAGTTGCTGATCCGCTTGGACAAGACTGTGCCTAAATGGATAAATAGTGATCCAGGCAGGATCAAGCAAATCCTGACTAACCTTATCAATAATGGGATTAAATTCACCCATCAAGGCGAAATCATTGTACAGGTTAGTCAGGACAGCGAGCAGACGCTACGCATAAGTGTAAAAGATAGTGGTATTGGCATTAAACAGGCTAAACAACAGCATTTATTCAATAAATTTATGCAGGTGGACTCGTCAACCACACGCAATTTCGGTGGCACCGGACTGGGGCTGGCCATCAGTAAACAGCTAACTGAACTGATGGGCGGCACAATGGGTGTAAACAGTCAATTGCGGCAAGGCTCAACGTTCTGGTTTACCATTGTATTATCACCTGCCCAGAGCCAACCGACTGAGCAGCAAATAGAAAAAAGCACAGGTTTTGACCTTACCACTGTATTAATAGTAGACGATAATATCAGCACCAGAGAAATGATGAGTAAGGAGCTTGAGAGGCATAAAGTAAGGGTCTTTCAAGCCGATGATGCGCCACAGGCCCTTAAGATTTTACGTGCTCATGTACAGGATGTCTCACCCATAAATTTAGCGCTGATCGATGCAGAAATGCCAGGTATCAGTGGCGTGGAACTTATCAAAGCCATCCGCAGTAACCCTCAGTTTACAGCCCTTAACATTGCGCTTATGACACCTTGTCAATGGTCAAAAAAAGGCTTGCAGACTGTCTCACTAGGTAAGATGAATTATCTGGATAAACCTGTCAAACTGAATGGACTATATAACAATTTAAGACTTGCCATTACCACCGGTGCTCAAAACCGACACCGCACACCGAACAGTGAAACTAAAATTCTCAACATGCAAAATAAACCACCTCATATACTTATCGTGGAAGATAATTTCATCAATCAGCAGGTGATCGTGGAAATGCTGAAAGTATTAGGCTGTACTATGCAAGCAACCAAAAACGGTCAGCAGGCCATAGATTTATTGCAAACCGTCACCGTCCCCTTTGACGTGATCTTGATGGATTGTCAAATGCCAGTTATGGACGGATATGAAACCACCCGTGCCATCCGTAATAATACGCATCCAAACATTGCTACCAACATCCCTATCATCGCCCTGACCGCCAACGCCATGAAAGGTGACAAGGAATATTGCCTGGCTGCCGGTATGGACAGCTATTTGGCCAAACCAATAGCACTGAAAAAGCTAGGTGCCGAATTAAGGCGTTGGCTCAGTAAATGATGGCGCAAGGGTAATGCATCAGCTTTTGCAATGATCTAATAATTTGTATCTATGCTTTTAAGCTTTTTCTCGAATTGCTGCAAGTGTTCATCTTTTTCGTAGTCTAAATGATACTGGTTGTGAAAACCAAAACGCAGCTTTACATTCGCATCCTCCATAAAAACGGTATAGCCGTCGAAATCACTAAAAGCGTTGATGCCACCGAGCAAATAGCCTTCACCTTTGGTCTCACCGTTTTGACGTATCTTTTCAAAAACACCTAATATAAATTTGCTGTCAATCTCGTTCTTCATATTGTTCCTTGCTGTTGTGCTGTTTTATCCAGGTATAAACATGTATTTATGCCAATGCATTAGATATGGAGACGATGGTCTCCCTTTACATCCCTTTTAGGCCAGTAAATATAGTGATAGCAGCTGATACAAGCATAACCGATGATTTGGCTATATCGCCTTATTTACTACCCATATCACTTTAAAATAAGCCTTGGCCTGAGGTATTACAGTATAGCCAAAATCATCGTTTCATACCCCAATACGGGGCAGTATTTTTCCTTTTTTATCCTAGGTATTTTGAACCCAGCGCTTATTTTCGTCTTTGTGATAACGGTGCTTGACGGCTGACCAGGCCACCTTGTATACCACTTCTTCCGGACTTTGTCCTTCGCGCTGGGGAGCTTTATATTCGTCATAGGCATACTTAAATGTCGCCAGATAAATTTCCTGGGCATGTTTTGTATAAGACACGCTGCACGCTGTCTGGCAAGTCAGATAATGACGGATAAGGCAGACCGTTGGCTCCATAGCTTGGTTAACATAAACAAAACCTAGAGTGAGCAGCCAATAAAGTCTAAGCGGGTAGCTTAGATTGTTAACCCATTAACGATGTCACTTTATGACTTATTATAGGTAAACAATTTGATCGCCATAGAAACAACCAACAGCACCAAACCACCGGCAATAAGGCCAACAAGACCTTCAACTATTAGCGGCGTTATGTTTGCGACTACGCCCTGAGTCGGTATAGCCAGAGCCTGCATCAAACTCTGGCTATGATGATGTACCAGCCCAATATTGTGTACTAATATTCCCCCTCCCACCAGGAACATAGCTGCAGTACCCACTATGGCCAGAAACTTCATCAACAGCGGGGCGAGGATCAAAAGACCCCGGCCAACAAAACGTTGCAGGCGTTTAAAAGAGCCTGACACAGATTTACGCAACAGATACAGTCCTGCGTCGTCAAGTTTGACAATAGCCGCCACCAAACCATATACCCCCACAGTTACTGCCAGAGCCAAGGCTGCCACAACAGTAATCTGAGTACTTAAATCGGCTTCTCTGACTGTGCCCAGTACTATCACAATAATTTCAGCTGACAGAATAAAATCAGTACGAATAGCGCCTTTAATTTTTTCTTTTTCAAGTGCCACCAGATCCACGTTTGGATCGGCCAGAGCCCTCAACTTGGCTTGATGCTGGGCTTCCAGCTCAGCTTTACTGTGCAACCATTTATGGGATATTTTTTCAAAACCCTCGAAACATAGATACAACCCCCCTGTAACCAGCAATACAACAATGAGCCAGGGCATAAAGGCACTGATCAGCAAGGCTGATGGCACTAAAATAAGCTTGTTGAGCAATGAACCTTTGGCAACCGCCCACACTACAGGCAGCTCACGATCTGCTTTTACCCCTGAAACCTGTTCAGCATTAAGCGCCAGATCATCCCCCAAGACCCCGGCGGTTTTTTTGGCGGCCACTTTAGATAACACAGCCACATCGTCTAATAAGGTGGCAATATCATCGATTAAGGCAAGTAAATTAGATGCGGCCATGTAATGAACTCCAAGTTAGGGGCTGTGCCTAAATAGGCAGGGGTCGATTGAATCAAAACGCCGAGGCAAAATTTACCCTGGCGGTATCTTACCAAGCATAACACTGAGATCAATTAACTGGATATGGTGTTTGCCTAATTGGCGTAAATCATAGTTTGTGCATAAACATGACCAATAGCCAAGGTATGGCCGTGCTTGTTAGCCAAACGCAACTGGTGTTTTAATTACCTGTCAATTGCCCTACCTGCAAATCGCCTGCCCACAAAAATGGGCCGACGCAATGCCAGCAGGCTGTTGTTTGAAGCCGGAAATAGATGCTATGGGCATCAGTTATACCAATCTGTGTTAGCAAATGACGCTCAGCGAGAATTTAAATGGGCTTAATCAATGCGCTTGAATGAAGTAATAGTGGTACTCTTTCGAATTCGGGCAACGCAGAGTAAGCCCATTTAAAACTCGCCCAAAGGGAATACACCAGCGTATTTTTTCTGCGATATCGCTCTTTGAAAGGAAATGGTTATTCCTGCATAACGGCGCCTTGCTCAAACCGCTGGACGTATTCTCAGTGGGCACTTATTAATACGGATTGGTATTACAGCGCGTGCCGCTGTGGTTCAGCTGCCAGCAAAGCGTAGCGCCCGGTCAGCACCTAGTGAAATAAAATCGCTATTGCCATATCCCGGAGCGCTCATTGGTAATGCCAGCATAGGAATTATTGCCGATATCGTCAATAATCAGCGCTATCTCGCCAGCTCGGGCTTAGCAACACACTACATCTAAACCACCAAACTGTATTTTACCGCCTAAGGTTTAAACCATTGTGAGGGATTAACAGGTATGCCCTTATGACGTATTTCAAAATACAGATTCGGTGATTCTTGCCCACCACTTTGCCCCACCAGGGCAATGGATTCGCCCGCTAGAACAATGTCACCCGCCTGGCGTAACAATGCCTGGTTATGGCCATACAGGCTCATATACCCCTTACCATGGTCAAGTACAGTCACCAAGCCAAAACCGCGCAACCAGTCGGCATACAAAACCTTCCCATCATACACGGCCACTACCTTATCTCCGGCATTGGCATCAATTAAGATGCCTTTCCAACGCACCTGTCCTTGACGACGATCGCCAAAGAGACGGTGAATTCTGCCCCTGGCAGGTTTAAATAATTGACCTTTAAGCTCGCCTAAGCCCTCAAAGGAGGTGGGTTTAAGTGCAGCGAGGCGTTCCACCTCGGCCAGAGCTTTGCGCAAATTTTGTTCATTCACTTGCAGCTCTTCCACTTTGGAAGCATCAGATTCGATAGCCGATTGTATTTTCACCAGTGTCAGTTGCCGTGAGGTTTGACGCTGGTTTAGCTCTGCTTGTTGGCTTTGTTGGGTAACGCGTAGCGCTTCTAATTGCTGTTGCTTGCGGAGCAATTGCTGATCCACAAGACGTAATTTCTGGCCCCATTGAATAAACTCATCAATCAGTTCCCGCCGGGCTTTATTCAGATATTGATAGTAGGTAATGGTTCTTTCAAACTTCGCCGCGTCCTGCTGGTTAAGCAGCATCTTGGCATAATCATAATTTCCGGTCATAAAGGCGCTGCGTATTTGTTTGGCCAACACATGCTGTTGCTGCTTAAGTTTATTTTGCAGGCTTTGTTGTTCCTCTTTGAGCCTATCCTGTTCGTCGTTATTGACTGCCAAATCACTTTGCGTCGAATTTAACGCTCTAGCGGCTTGGGAAATCCGCAGCTCGGATTGCTTAAGCTCAGTCTGCAATATTTTTGCTTTGACCAATTGCCGAGCAATCTGTTGTTGTTTATGTTTAATTTGTTGTTGTACAGCTTTTAGCTCGTCATTGCTTTGTGCACAGGTCTGAAATGACAGCAGGCACACAAACAAAAAGCACCAATAGCTTGGTGCTTTTTTTCTACATATAGCACGGCTTAACAACACAACCGTCTTTTAATCGAGGGTGACTATAGGTGTGCCAGTCATTTCGTCGGGCTTGGGCATGCCCATTATATGCAGCATAGTGGGTGCGACATCACTGAGAGTAGCGCCTTGACGGGCTGTCGATTTTTGTCCAACATGCCAAAAGGGTACCAATTCACTGGTGTGGGCGGTGTGTGCTTGTCCCGTGGTTTCATCGGCCATTTTATCGGCATTGCCGTGATCTGCCGTGATCAGACAATCGCCACCGATTTTTTTAATCGCCTCTACCACCCTTCCAACACAGCTATCAACAGCTTCGCAAGCTTTAACAGCCGCAGCAAAATTGCCCGTGTGCCCTACCATATCGCCATTAGGGTAATTACAGATGATGGCGTCAAATTTCCGTGACGCGATGGCTGCTACTAATTTATCGGTCAGTTCTTTGGAGCTCATTTCCGGTTGCAGATCGTAAGTGGCCACATCAGGAGAAGGGATCAATATGCGCTCTTCGCCTTCGTACTCGTCTTCTTTGCCGCCACTGTAGAAGAACGTCACGTGGGCAAATTTTTCCGTCTCTGAAATACGTAACTGGGTTTTACCATGTTGCGCTAACCAATCTCCCATCACGTTCACCAAAGGAACCGGTGGAAAGGCCGCAGGGGCATCGATACTCTCGGCATATTGGGTCAATGTTACATAGGCAGACAAGTCAATATGTCGACCTTTGTCGAAATCACTAAAATCAGGTTCCACAAAAGGCCGACTGATTTCCCGTGCCCTGTCCGCTCTAAAATTCATAAAAAACAGTGCATCACCGGCTTCGATGGGAACGGCTTCGCCAATCACTGTGGGTTGCATAAATTCGTCATTTTCGTCTCGCCCGTAAGATGCTTCCAGAGCTGCAACTGCCCTATCGGCACTAAATGCGCCCTGAGCTTGACTGATGAGCTTGTAGGCTTTTTCAACACGATCCCAGCGAGAGTCACGATCCATAGCATAATAGCGCCCTACCAGGGTCGCAGTTTTGCCCAAACCCAGCTCAGCAAACACAGCATCGGCAGCCTCAAGTGAGGCTTTGGCACTGCGCGGCGGCGTATCGCGCCCATCCAAAAAGGCATGCAAGTAGATTTTTGTTGCACCCCGTTTAGCGGCTAATTTTACCATGGCGAAAATATGATCCTGGTGGCTGTGTACCCCACCCGGGGATAATAAACCCATAATATGTACGGCCTTGCCCTGACTAATGGCTTTATCCAAATTGCTAACCAGTACTTTGTTGCTAAAAAAATCACCGTCACTAATTGCCTTCGTGACCCGAGTAAAGTCTTGATAAACTACCCGTCCGGCACCCAGATTAACGTGTCCTACTTCCGAATTACCCATTTGCCCATCAGGTAATCCCACATCCATCCCCGAGGCCGAGATCAGAGTATTGGTATAATCCCTGGTCAGTCCATCCAATACTGGGGTCTGGGCTGCTGCGATAGCGTTGCTTTGAGTTTCTTCCCTATGCCCCCATCCGTCCATAATAATGAGAGCGAGCGTTTTTTTGGCCTGAGTCATAAAGGTCTCCGTCGGTTATATTATTCACTTGGGGCAGGAGATTAAACATACAAAGTTATTTGCAGATTAACCACTAAGGCTCCCATATTATCCTTTACATGCTATCCCGTCACTGTCATTTACCTTAAAAATTGGATGGAATACAAAATGTTAAGGTCAGATAATTATCAGGTCGTGATTTGGGCACTGGTTTCTGCACACAAATTCTATATACTTTGCTCTCATTTTTTTGTCGTGCAGTGCATGTAAGAGGCGTAATCGTTATGGATCAAGTGATTGAATTTGTCACAAATCACTATATTTTGGCTGGTTTATTCACCGCCTTGTTGGTGTCTTTACTCTACACCACAGTGGCGAGTCAATTTTCTAAATTGAAAGAACTCTCTACCCATGAGGCTACCTTGCTGATGAATAAGCAAGACGCCCTGGTGTTTGATATTCGCCCTGGGGCGGAGTTTAAAAAGGGGCATATTTTAGGTGCGAAGCAGATTAAAGCTGAACAAGTGACCAAAGCGGATTTCTCTCCCCTTGAAAAACAAAAAGACAAACCCATTATTGTGGTATGTGCCATGGGCATGACGTGTAAGCGCACCGCAGCTCAAATGCAAAAAGCAGGTTTTGAGCAAGTTAGTGTCTTAAAAGGTGGGATGAATGCCTGGCAAGGCGCAAATCTACCCATCAGCAAATAACAGGTAGATAAAATATGAGTAAAGTTGAATTATACACTAGCGGCTATTGCCCTTTTTGTCACCGTGCTAAAGCTTTACTAGAGCAAAAAGGGATAGCCTTCGATGAATATAGAATCGATGTGCAACCCGAACTACGAGCTGAAATGATAGAGCGTGCGAATGGGGGCTACACCGTTCCGCAAATATTTATCGGTTCACAGCATATAGGCGGCTGTGACGAAATGTTCGCGCTGGAATCACAAAAAAAATTAGATACATTACTCGCCGCATAAGCGGCTATATCAAGGGAAGTATAATGGCTGACGAAAACCAAACAAATGACGCAAGCGACGGCGCAGCAGAAGCTGTACAAGGTCCACAATTTTCAATTCAACGTATCTTTACTAAAGATATATCTTTTGAAACACCCAACTCTCCGGCTATCTTTCAAAAAGAATGGAAACCTGAAGTACAACTTGACCTGGATACTCGCAGCACCAAAATTGACGAAAATCTGTATGAAATCGTCTTGGCGGTAACTGTCACAGCCAAATTGGGCGAAGAAACAGCATTTTTATGTGAAGTGCAACAAGCAGGGATTTTCCAGATCGGCGATATGCCTGAGGCAAATAAAGCACATATGTTAGGTTCTTTTTGCCCTAATACGCTTTTCCCTTATGCACGGGAAACTATCTCTAATCTGGTCAATCGCGGTACGTTCCCGCCACTTAACCTGGCTCCGGTTAATTTCGACGCTATCTTTGCAGCTTATATGCAAAAACGTGCCCAGCAAGCACAGGAAAGTGCCCCGGCGAAGCTTGACGCGTAACCAAGCAATGAACACGAAACAATCTGTTTCTGTATTAGGGGCGGGGTCTTACGGCACCGCCCTTGCTTTTTGTCTGGCCAGAAATGACGTGCATACCTGCTTGTGGGGTAGAGATAAAAAGCAGATGCAGGATATGGCGCAAACCCGCTGTAATCAACGTTATTTACCCGGAGCGGTCTTCCCTCCTGCCCTGCATATTGAGGCGGATCTTGCCGCGGCTGTCAGGCAAAACCGTGATTTGCTGATCGTGACTCCCAGCCATGCATTTTCGGATTTACTTAAACAAATTCAACCACTGTTGACTACTGGGCAACGTATCATCTGGGCAACCAAAGGCCTGGATCCCAAAAATGGCCGCCTGTTGCAGGAAGTTGCCCGAGAAATACTCGGCGAGTCTGTCCCCCTGGCGGTGATATCCGGGCCAACATTTGCCAAAGAAATGGTAGCAGGCTTGCCTACGGCCATTTCCTTATCTTCTACCGACGAGCAGTTATCCATTGATGTTGCCAACATGCTGCACAGTAGTACATCCTTTCGGGTCTACAAAAATAATGACTTCATAGGCGTGCAATTAGGCGGCGCGGTGAAAAATGTTATTGCCATAGGCGCAGGTTTAGCAGACGGCTTGGGCTTTGGTTCAAACGCCAGAACGGCGCTGATCACCCGGGGTTTAGCGGAGTTAACCCGTTTGGGGATAAAGCTTGGTGCCCAGCCAGAAACCTTTATGGGTATGGCGGGCCTGGGGGATTTGGTGCTGACCTGTACCGACAATCAATCCCGTAACAGGCGTTTTGGTTTAGCTCTGGGTGAAGGTAAAAGTATCGAGCAGGCCATGGCGGATATCGGCCAGGTAGTAGAAGGCTATCGCAATACCAAAGAAGTGCACCTGTTAGCGCAACGCAGTGAGGTCGAAATGCCGATCTGCGAACAGATTTATCAGGTGTTGTATCAAGGTAAACCTGCCAAGGAAGCCGCCATGGACTTATTAGGTCGTAAACAAACTTACGAATAATAGCACTCACCTCCCCTTAGCTAGTGGAGGGAGGCAATGGTGTATTTCCAAGGTCTATATCCATAAAGATTAGCCTGAAGGTGTTAGCAGGCCTCAAATTCTTTGTCTAAATTGACTGTTAATCAAATCACGTAACCAGGTCAATGCCCCGTCTTGCTCCGTATTTTTGTGCCAATACAAATGGATAGCGATGTCTGGCACCGCAAGCGGAACAGGCAGTAGTTGCAGATCATCTTGTACTAGTGCCGTGGCCAGCAACTTGGGTAAAGTCAATAAATGATCCGAGTGGGCTACTATGCTTTTAGCAGAATAATAATTCTGACAACGAAGCACTATACTGCGAGCCAGGCCCTGCTGGTGAAATATTAAATCTTCAGCTGCAGCACCACTTGGCCGGTTTGATACCCCTATATGCCCGGCATTAAAATAGTTTTTTTTATCTAACGTATCGATCAGTGGATGGCCCTTACGCAATAAAACGCAAAATTCATCATCTATCAGCTTTTTATGCATCACCGGTGGCTTAATTGGCAGCGCCACATCAAAGGCCATATCAAGATGACCGGCACCGAGTTCACGAGTGAGATCCGGACGCTCCACTTTAATACTGGAAAAGCTCACTCGAGGCGCCTGGATCGCCAACGTTTTGGCTAAGATAGGTAAAATAGAAGGCTCCAGCGCATAGTGCATACCGATGCGAAAGTGATGTTCACTGGTACCTGGGTCAAATTCCCCCCAGTGCTGCATAATTTGTCGCAAATGGGTCAGGTTATCGATGATCAGCGGTGCCATACGCTGACAGGCGGGCGTAGGCAACATACGGTTATTACTGCGCTGAAAAAGGGGATCACCCAAACATTCCCGCAGGCGTTTCACGGCGTGACTCACCGCAGAAGGGGTAATGTGCAGCTCCCTGGCTGTGCGAGTCATATTTTGCTGCTGGTATAAACTTTCAAATACCTTGAGCAGGTTAAGATCGAGTTTTTTTACCCCTTGTCGATCCGCCATACGCCATCCTTAACAATGAATTTTATTCATAGTATACACATAGAATTTTTCATTTCATTCAAAGAAAAAATAGGTCTATGCTAAAGCCAATATCAATCCCCAGTTGGAGTACAGCATGGATTTTGCCCACAGCGAAAAAACCCAAACCTATATTACCCGTGTAAAAGCTTTTATGGATGAACATGTTTACCCGGTAGAGGATAAAATTTATCAGCAAACCCTTGAGCTCAATCCAGCGGGCGATTGGAAGAACTGGCAAGTCCACCCACTGATCGAGCCGCTGAAAACCAAAGCCCGGCAAGCAGGACTGTGGAATTTATTTTTGCCTGATGCCAAATTGGCCCAGGGCTTGACCACCTTGGAATATGCCCCGCTGGCTGAACAAATGGGCCGTTGTCTGTTTGCTTCGGAAATATTCAACTGCAGCGCGCCAGATACGGGCAACATGGAAGTCCTGTATCACTTTGGCAATGCCCAACAACAAAAACAATGGCTTACTCCACTGCTAGCCGGTGAAATTCGCTCGGTGTTCGGTATGACTGAGCCTGATGTTGCTTCCTCTGACGCCACCAATATGCAGGCCACAGTGGAATGTGACGGTGATGAACTGGTACTAAACGGCAAAAAATGGTGGACCACAGGCTTGGGTCATCCCCATGTCAAGGTGGCTATTTTTATGGCCCTGTCTAATCCCGAAAATGACAAGCATTCCCAGCATAGTATGGTCATTGTGCCCCTAGATACCCCAGGCATAGAAATCAAACGCATGCTTAGCGCCTATGGTGACTATGATGCGCCTTCTGGCCACGGTGAAATGCATTTTACCAATGTACGGGTACCTAAAAGCAACCTGTTAGTGGGTATGGGTAAAGGCTTTGCTATTGCCCAGGGCCGCTTGGGGCCAGGACGAATTCACCATTGTATGCGATCCATTGGCGCGGCGGAAAAAGCCCTGGAACTGGCGATTAAACGGGGGCTCAGTCGTACCGCTTTTGGTCAGCCCTTGCTTAAACTGGGGGGCAATGGCGAGCGGATTGCTGAGGCGCGCATTGCTATCGATCAGGCTCGCCTGATGACATTGCATGCCGCCTGGAAAATTGATGCAGTGGGCGTTAAAAATGCCATGACCGAGATATCAGCCATTAAAGTTGCTGTACCCAAAATGTTGCAGGATGTGGTGGATATGGCGATCCAATTGCATGGTGGGGCGGGTATGTCCGAGGACTTTCCGCTCGCACGATTTGCCGCCGGAGCAAGATCATTACGTCTGGCCGATGGCCCGGATGAAGTGCATAAAGCCATGGTGACTCGTATTGAGCTACGTCGTTATCAGCAAAATCCGGCAAAAAATAAGTTAATAGGCCGCTAACAGGCAAACCATAAAATGGCATATATCTACCTTATTCGATACGGTCAGGCCTCATTTAGCAAGCACGATTACGATTGGTTACCTGAACTTGGTCAGCAGCAAGTCAGGCAATTAGGTACAGATTTAAACGCCCGTGTATACAATTGAACTGGGCACTGGTCAATTGCGGTGTCAGCAAGCTTTTAGGCTCACGGAAGCGGATCAGTGTGTCGTCCATAAAGGAGCACGGAACATTTAAAGGTAATAACCGACATTTAATCAGTTATAAATAACCCAGAGAAACAACATGCGAAGACAAAATATTGTGATCACCGGTGCCAGCTCAGGCCTAGGCAAGGGCATGGCGATAGAATTTGCCAAAATGGGCCGTAACCTCGGCCTATGTGCCCGTCGGGTCGAACGATTGGAAGAACTCAAAAGTGAACTGCTTATTATTAATCCAGCCATAAAGGTGTTTATTCATCCGTTGGATGTGGACGACCATGATCAGGTGTTTAAGGTCATCAAAGCCTTCGCAACAGATATGGGCTGCCTGGATAGAGTAATAGTCAATGCGGGCATGGGCAAAGGCGCCTCAGTCGGTACCGGTTATTTTCATGCTAACAAGCAAACTGCCATTACTAATTTTGTGTCTGCTTTAGCTCAATGCGAAGCCGCCATGGAAATATTCAGACAGCAAAATGCCGGGCATTTGGTAACGATTTCGTCGGTCAGTGCCGTACGCGGAGCAAGACGCGCTATGACTGTCTATGCTGCCAGCAAAGCCGCGTTAACCTCCCTGACGGAAGGGATCAGAATTGATGTACTCAATACCCCCATCAAAGTAACGACCATTCACCCCGGATTTATCCACAGCGAAATTAATGCCAAAGTCAAAACCGTGCCTTTTATAGTGGATACAACAACGGGCTGTAAAGCCATGGTAAAAGCCATTGAAAAAGAAGTAGCCAGTAGTTTTGTGCCCACCTGGCCTTGGGCCCTATTTCGTTATTTGGCCCGTATTGCCCCACTTTCAATGCTGGCGAAAATGAGCTGATCCAGGCAAACAGGATTTTTAGTCCCACCGTTATCACCACTATCGGTGGAGCTTTAATACCAGCCGAGCGGGAAGTCAACGGCTTATCTGACTTCACATCCTTAAGCTTGCCACGGGGATTCAGCGCGGTTAAGTGGGCCAAACTCATCTCCCAGGATAAAGTGCATGCCATAAAGGTGCATAATACCAATATCGCACTGTAACGGGTTATCAATGGCCGGGTCGACGGCACAGATGTGGAGCTGAATGTAGTAAACTTTTTTGCACAAAATGGGCGAAGCACAAAGCCTGAAATTTGCGCCTGATTTACCCTATCATCCTGTTACTTTTCATCTGTCCACCATAAAGAATCGGCAAATATCCTTTCAATTCAATCACTTTATTAAGGACAACCCACAGTTATTTAGGCATTTTAGGCAACAATATTGAATTATTGAGCCTGACGAAATCGCCCAGCAAAACAAAGATAATCTGCTGACATAAGCATGTAAAACTGCTATTTTTTGTATACAAAATGAACCATCGTTCACTATTATCTGACCTTAGTTTGTCTGCTGTCAGTGCTGGCTTTATTGCTGTGCAGGTCGGGTTTGCCAGCGCTATGGCTATAGTGTTTCAGGCCGCGCTGGCCTGTGGTGCCTGTCAGGCGATGATCGTTACCTAGGTCTGGGGATTGGCATGGGAGCGGGATGCATAGGTTTATCCTGGTTTTACAAACGCCCCATTATCATTGCCTGGTCCACACCCGGCGCTGCATTGTTGGCTACCCGTTTAACGGTTATGAACATCAATCAGGCTATCGGGGTATTTATATTTGTGGCCGTGCTGACATTACTTACCGGTTTATCCGGTTGGTTTGACAAGCTAACTAAGTGTATTCCTCTGCCATTGGCATCGGGGATGTTAGCAGGTCTCTTGCTGCAATTTGGTCTTGATCTTTTGGTGCCTGGCAAGCTAGTCCACTGATGGTTAGTATTATGTTGGTGACTTATATTTTGGCCAGAAGGCTCTCACCAAGATTTGCTATCCTAGCGGTTTTATCTGTGCGCATATCTTGCATCTGATTGATTATAAGGTGATCCGCTGGGAAATGGCGCAACCCATTTGGGTCACCCCTCAGTTTTAGATCAGTCACCTTATTGGTATAGGCCTGCCGTTATTTATTGTCACCATGACGTCACAGAATATCCCGGGCGTGGCGGTATTAACATCCAGCGGCTATAAACAACAACCCATTTCCCCTATCATTAGTTGGAGTGGGTTGTTGAACCTGGTGCTAGCACCCTTTGGCAGATTATCTTTCGATATGGCCGCTATCACCGCTGCCATATGCACCAGTGAGGAAGCTCACCAGGATCCGGATAAACGTTATCTGGCCGGGATTGCCACTGGCGTATTTAACATCATTGCCGGTGCCGCCGTGGCCAGCCTGATGGCCGCATTCCCTGCCGCCCTGATATCTGCCTTGGCAGGCCTGGCGATGCTGGGCACCATAGGTGCAAGTTTACTGGTCGCAAGTCAACAGAGCCAATAACAGTAAAGAGAGTTAATAATATGGGTGACAAGCAAGCCGCAAATACCCTGTTTTTTACAATTAAAACGGATATCCGCGATAATAACTTGCCTCTTAATGAGCCTCTCAAACAGGCCAACCTAGCGCTGCGCTACCGGGTAAGCCGTATTCCTATACGGGATGTATTACAACGACTTAAAAATGAAGGCTAGCTGGTGTAGTACGGTAAACGCGGCGTGATGGTGCAACCATTAAGTGCACTTGATGCCCAAGATTTATATCAGATGCGTATGCTATTGGAGCCTATGATCCTGACCTACGCCATACCCAATTTATCCAACCAAAATATTGGCCAGGCCCAGGATATACTCCAGCAAGCCCGGGGTATCTCAACCCTGTCTATCAACGAGCAAGGTGATCTTAATTGGCAGTTTCACGCTTGCTTATACCAACCAGCCCATCACCCTATGCTATTTGATACCGTGGCCAGACGCCATCAACTTTGTGCACGCTATATTGGCTTTCATTCAGTTGAACTGGACCAACTGCCTACCAGCTATGAGCAACACACCCGGTTGCTTATAGCAATTCGCGCTAAGCAAACTACTCTTGCTCAGCAATTGCTTAGCCAACACATCAGCCAAGTAGGTGAAGTTTTGGTCGCTCTTTTAAACGCTCAAAAATAAACGAACATATTGCTGAAAATGACAGATTCAGCTGGCATAATGCTTGATTATGATTATGATTAAATTTACATTTTGATACATATCCTAACTAAAATATTAACCTAATATTATTGGCATATTTTCTCTCCGTCAGCTCTTAATGAGGTTACGTTATAAAAACACCTGAAGATTTACAGAATTTAAATAGCCAAGACGCAGCCAAACTCCTTTATAGCAATGCCTTTATTGGTTTCGCCTTTAACTTATTAGTCAGCACAGTTTTGGCATTTGGGTTTCCCAATCCAGTTACTGATCAAGCTAAATTAATCTGGTGGTGGATAATGTTCACCGTGTTAATCCTGCGCCTGATTGACGCACTTTATTGGCCAAAGCGGCTAAGCGTTAAAAACGTCACCGGTAGCAACAGTGTCAAACGATTTTCTGTGGGCCTGGTATTAACTGCCAGTATTTGGTCTGCTCTGCCCATCGTTATTTTCGAGCAGATGAATCTAATTGAATTCACCGCAATGGCCGTGATCATTAGTGCTATGGCGGCCGGCGCCCAATCGATGCTATCGGCGAATCTTCTGTTATGCAATTCGTTTACCTTGATTTTACTGATACCGATTTCTGTATTAGGAATATTGTCCCCCGAAGAGCATCGACAAATCCTGGGCTATTTGGGTGTTGTTTTCACTGCGAAACTCTTTTTTTCCTCATTCAAAACCGCTCGGTTTACTGCCGAGTCCATAAACGTTAAAAATATTAAAACGAGTTTGGCAAAGCAGGTCAAAGTGGAGAAAGAGCAGCTTAATAAGGTCAACAATGAATTAAGTGCAGCTTACGATAAGCTCAATGCCATCAATTTCAACCTTGAAGATGAGGTGAACAAGCGTACCGAGAAAATTTATCAGCTGTCTTATCTGGACCCCTTAACGAACTTGATGAACCGCAAGGCTTTTACACAGGAATTGGCTAAACTGACCGCCCGCTCAGCTCAAAGTACAAGCGCCTTAGCCCTGTTATTTATTGATTTAGACGGTTTCAAAAAAATCAACGATACTATGGGCCATCAGGTGGGAGACAGTGTTTTAGTTGAGGTAGCGAACAGGATTAAGGCTTTTGCCGATGACAACAAATCCGGCAGATGGGGAGGAGATGAATTTTTGGTGGCCCTGCCCTATAGTGATAGCAAAACGGCCCAAGCTATTGCCAGTGCAATCATTACCAGTATTTCCCAGGCTATACAGGTCAATGCCAATGAGCTGCATCTAAGTGCAACAATAGGCATAGCCATGAGTCCACAACACAGTACTACTGCAACTGAACTTATTCAGCTGGCAGATTTAGCCATGTGTGAACAAAAAAGGATAGATCCCCGTAAAGCACGGCTATTCAGTGCTGAATTACAGCAAAAAGTGGTCGAATCACAGGCAATTCTTGACGGCCTGCAGCACTCTATTTTACGTCGTCAATTATTTTTATGTTATCAACCTATCCAAAGCGCCAAAGATAATACTTCTTGGGCATTTGAGGCATTGTTAAGATGGGATTTTAACGGCCAGTTAATCGGCCCGGATGTATTTATTCCCTTGGCCGAAAAGTCTGGCTTAATAAAAGAAATCGGGGCCTGGGTACTTAACCGGGCCTGTATGGATGCCAGCCAGTGGCAGCATAGTCAAAATACAGCAGTATCGGTTAATGTCTCGGTTATTCAATTAATGGATAACGGTTTTATTCGCACACTGGACAACGCACTGCGCAGCAGTGGTCTTGCACCTAACCGCCTGCATCTGGAGATCACTGAATCCATATTTGTCGACAACCAAAGCAAAATCAGGCAGCAACTGGCGGCGATCCAGCAACGTAAAGTTCACTTATCAATGGATGATTTTGGCACCGGCTATTCGTCCTTATCCCAGTTACAAACCTTATCGGTCAATTATGTTAAAATTGATAAATCCTTTGTGGATAATATTGAACATAACGGTGAAGCCATTATCCGCGCGACCTTGTTTATCGCCCGAGAATTAAATTGCCAAACAATCGCTGAAGGAGTAGAAAGCAAAGAACAGATGATAGCCCTAACGTCCATGGGTGTAGATTTTCTGCAAGGCTATTACCTTGCCAAACCTATGCGCAACGAAGTCCTGATTAACTGGCAAAATCCTTTCACTGATACCACCCAAACGTAAAACTGGTTCAGGGTAAGCCAGGCAAATATGCATCTGACTAGATTGCGACTATGAATTAGCAGGCAAAAACGGCAAGATACCCCGATACTTTTTCCCGGATCTTTTTTTACATGGCACAGCTTTACTTCTATTACTCTGCAATGAATGCGGGTAAATCTACCTCTTTACTTCAGTCGGCCTACAATTATAAAGAACGAGGCATGCGTGCCGAGATTTTTACTGCAGCCTTAGACGATCGTTTTGGCATTGGCAAAGTAGCGTCACGCATAGGCCTGGAAGCTAGCGCCCATTTATTTAATGATACCAGCGAGCTGTTTGAACAAGTACAAAGCCTCGCAAAGAGTGGCAAAATAGATTGTATTTTCATCGACGAAGCGCAATTTCTCAGTAAAACACAGGTACAACAATTGGTGAATGTCGTCGACGATATGGATGTGCCTGTGCTGGCTTATGGATTACGCACTGACTTTCTCGGAGAAGCCTTCGAGGGCAGCCGTTATCTTATGGCCTGGGCGGATAAGCTCGTTGAACTGAAAACAGTGTGTCATTGCGGGCGTAAAGCCACGTTTGTAGTACGTCTGGACAGTCAGGGCCAGGCAGTAAAAGAAGGTGTCCAGGTAGAAGTGGGCGGTAACGATCGCTACGAGTCAGTGTGTCGCAAACATTTCAAAGAAGTCGTCTGGTAATTTATTCACTCCCAATAAAAAAGGCCCTAAAGGGGCCTTTTTTAGCAAACTATGAGCACCTTATTTAGGGCCGTAAAGCTTTATCTCCTCTGGCCAGGCCACATATTCCCGTGCGCGAGGCCTCGATAATTTCGGTCGTTTGCCCCAGGGTATACGCAAATGCATCTAACTTGTCGCTCGTACCCGTCACCTGAATAGTGTAGTTATTTACGTCTACATCTACGATTTGGGCGCGGAAGATCTCGACGTTTCGGTTGACCTCAGCGCGGATTAAATCGCTACGGGTCGCCACTTTAATCAACATCAATTCACGTTCCACATGGCTGCCATTAGTCAGATCCGTGACTTTGAGTACATCTATCAGTTTGTTTACCTGTTTGGTGATTTGCTCAATCACCTTGTCATCTGCCACTGTGGTAATGGTCAAACGGGACAGGCTCTTGTCGTCTGTTGCCGCTACGCACAATGAATCAACGTTGTAACCGCGCTGGGAAAACACCCCGACTATACGTGATAGCGCACCGGGCGCGTTTTCCATTAGTACTGAGATAATACGTTTCATCAGGTGCGCTCCGTTTTACTTAATCGCAAGTCATCCATAGCACCGAACTTAATTTGCATAGGGTACACATGTTCGTTTTGGTCGATCATGATATCCATAAATACCAAACGCTCTTTTTCGGCAAAGCATCGTGCCATGGCTTCGTCCAGCTCATCCGGATGATTGACTTGAATGCCAATATGCCCATAAGCTTCAGCAAGCTTGACAAAATCTGGCATGGAATCCATATAAGAGCTTGAATAACGGCTTTTATAGTTCATGTCTTGCCATTGCCTGACCATACCTAATGCCCGGTTATTCAGGGAAATGATCTTGATAGGCAATTTATACTGCAAACAGGTGGATAATTCTTGGATATTCATTTGAATGCTGCCATCACCCGTGATCACCACAGAGGTGGCCTCGGGGTGGGCCATTTGCACCCCCATAGCAGCTGGCAAGCCAAAGCCCATAGTGCCTAAGCCACCTGAGTTGATCCAGCGCCGGGGTTTGGCAAAAGGATAATACAGGGCGGCAAACATCTGATGCTGCCCCACATCCGAACTCACATAGGCATCACCCTTAGTGTGTTTATAAACTGACTCTATCACCTCTTGGGGTTTGATAACCTCAGGGTCCGCTTTGTAGTCTAAACACTTACGCTCACGCCACTGTCCAATTTGCTGCCACCAGTCCGCCATTTTAGCTTGCTGATCCCCGTTGTCGATGGAACCAAACTGCTCCAGCAATTGTTGGGCAACCTTGTCTACACTCCCCACTACGGGAATATGTGCGGCGATCGTTTTAGATATTGATGCCGGATCGATATCCACATGAATGATGGTGGCGTGGGGACAAAATTTGGCCACATTGTTGGTGACCCTGTCATCGAAACGCGCCCCTAAGGCCAGGATACAATCGGCGTTGTGCATACCTTTATTAGCTTCCAGCGTGCCGTGCATACCTAACATACCCACGAACTGGGGATGTACACTGGAAAAGGCTCCTAAGCCCATAAGCGTGGATGTCACAGGGGCGTTAAGTTTTTCTGCTATTTGGGTAACCAAAGCACTGGCTTCACAGGCAATAGCGCCACCACCCACATATAAAATAGGCCGTTTAGCTGCCAGTAAGGTCTGGGCGGCTTTTTTGATCTGTTTAATGTGGCCCTTGAGCGTAGGATTATAGGAGCGCATCGTCACATCTTCAGGAAAGTGATAGGGGTGCTCTTCCAATACGTTGACAATGTCTTTAGGCAGATCAACAACTACAGGTCCGGGACGACCGGTATTGGCTATATAGTAAGCTTTTGCAATGGCCAGGGGAATATCCTCGGCCCGCTTTACCAGAAAACTGTGTTTCACTATAGGGCGTGAACAACCGACCATATCAGTTTCCTGGAACGCATCTTCCCCAATATGCATAGATGGAACCTGCCCGGAAAGTACCACCATAGGAATAGAATCCATATAGGCTGTGGCAATACCCGTCAAGGTATTTGTTGCCCCTGGGCCTGACGTCACCAGTACAGTACCCGTAAGACCAGTGGATCGCGCATAGCCGTCAGCCATATGGGCTGCACCCTGTTCATGGCGTACCAGAATATGCTGAACATCTTCCTGAGCGTAAAGTGCATCATAGATATCCAATACCGCACCACCTGGATAACCGAATACGTGTTTGATACCCAGATCTTTTAGCGTGCGGACAACCATTGCGGCGCCTGACATCATTTCCACCGGTTATTCTCCCCAAAAGTGATTAAAAAAAGGTTTCGGTACAATCTTGCTACCAAAGGAATGAAAACTATACTTGAGGGAATAGAAAGATAAAACAGTAAATGTAATAAAAAGGATGTATATGTCCCAATATAATAAAATATTAGGACATACCTTTCGTTTAGCCATGATGAAAGTATATATATAGGATGAATTGACAATATTTTTACATTTACTGCAATTTAGTCATCTAACTCTATTTTCAAGTCACGGTCTTGCACAATCTCTTCAGCGCTGTTTTCGCTGGCAAGACGGCAGCTACCGTATATATTGCCCAATTTAGGACGATTAATACGTTTTTGATATTTATGCCAGGCTTTTTCCGCCAGGGTGCTGGGTTCAGTTTTACCAAATGCGACATCCATCAAAGACTCATCTTCCATGGATGTTGGTTCAATTTGACCATCAGCCAAGGCGGCAATTAAACAGCCATACTGACTGAGAGCTCTGCTTTCACTGATGGAAAAATCACCCGACCGGGAAAATCCATAGGGATAATTTTTTGGGTCACTAAAAATACGTTTTAACAATGATTCTTTAGACAGTTTTGCCATGGTGGCATCCCCAATTAAGGTTAAATAAAAAATATCGGTCATTGGCTTGTGCCAACCTGCTTTATAATTTATATCCGAAATCTGTCAATCATTTTTCCGTATTTTGTTATACGATTTTAACCTAAAAAATAATAATTACTGTTAAACATCTCTCCTGCCCCGTGAGCAGCAAGGCAAGTCCGGCCCAAATGGCTCGCATATGCGAGTTTTAGCGTTTCGCTACCCAGGCCCAAAGCATCTCACATATCACAGGCTGACTACCTGTTGCATCGGTCACCGCGACCTGCACATGCACCTCACCTTTATCCGCACTTTGCATCAGGGCAATTTGTTCGTCCGTTAAACTGGCCACCGCGAGCATGTCTCCACTGGCACGTTTGACGTACTTTAACGTCATGCATTTGATCAAAGGCAGTTTATCCCCGGGCAAATTGATGCCAACAATAAACCCGCTGGCTGACTCTGCTAATAACGCCATAGCAGCAGCATGCACACTGCCAATGTGATTCTGTACTTTTTTATGATTTTTCTGCCGGTAGGTCACCGTTTTGCCATCGGTAGATAACACTTCGATACCGGCGGTACCGGCCAACTTAACTTTGTAGCGGAAGACTCGAGTTATTAAAAACGCGCTGACGCTTGCAGGATATTGATTAACTTTATCGACAAATTTTCGTAAGGGGTTGGTAACTGACATAGAGCCTCTCAGGCTGGTTTGACCAGTTAGCAGTGTGCCTATGTCTTAAGTAATTTACAAACAATTTACGCCCGCTGGCCTTTAGCTGCATTTCCCCTAAGTAGCCAGTTGCGTAGTTAGGGAAAGCGTGTATATACCCGTCGCCCTTGAAGCTGCAGCGTTGTTGCCTGCTCTCACTCACCTCTATCTGTAACAGGCGTTGCGCCAACGCGTTGCACTTAGACCATCTAAACTCATGGGGCTGATTTTTTTCAGCTTAGCTGCAGCGTCAATGACTTTGGGTATAGCTAGCCGTGCTCAGCTATTTTCCGTTGTTCAAACGCGGCCTGCTGGGCTTGTGTAGCAGGTTTTTGATACTCGGCCTTCCACTCGGCAAAAGGCATCCCGTAAATCGCTTCCCGGGCCTGATCATAGTCCATTTCTACGCCCTGATCCTTTACACCGGCCATATACCATTTAGACAGACAATTGCGACAAAAATCTGCCAGGATCATTAAGTCAATATTTTGCACTTCTTTATGTTCGTCCAGATGTTTAACTAACTGGCGAAAGGCTGCTGCCTCGGCTTGTGTTTGTTGTTGCTGATTTAGTGCCTGACTCATGGGTGATTATTCCTAACGGTGAAATGGATATTAAACTCTGGGGTCGGTTGCGGTCGCTTCAATACGCTGGATATGATCCTGGTGGAATTCCCGCAGCGCTGATAAACCTTTTAGGTTGTGTAAATTGCGAAATTCAATCCAGTCAATCAAACAAAACAAACAGATCGCGGGGTAGTTCCAGTTACGAAACAGGCCCAGTTCAACCTCTTCGTCAAGTTGAGCCAGTACGCCATTGACCCGCTCCTTCTGTAAATTGAAAAACAATTTGTCGGTATCTGCTTGTATATCCGATTTCGCCAGCAGAAACATTTGCACCAGAGAATCATTGACCGCGTCAATGAGCGTCAACTGATTCTCCTGCTCCCAGCTAATGGCCGGATAGGTAAACTGCTCACTGAGATAACGAAAGATAACACGAGAATCAAAAATGATCCGTTGCTGCTCCATACGTAAATCTTCGAGCATGGGAATTTTCATGGTGGGATTTTTTTGTGCCAGTAAATCCCTGTCTGCGCCGGTGAAAATCTGCAGATTGATAAACTCATGCTCAGTGTTGGCTAACCAGATACGCAGCCGTCTGACATAAGGAGACGTAGTCGAACCATATAGTTTTAACATTGGGTAGTCCTTAAAAGTACGATGTAGCTGACAAACATAATAGGTCCATAGTATTGCATAGTCACCCCCACGGATCAGCCCAAATGACTACACCATGTAACATTTTCCTTGGACTCGTTTTTTACGCTGCATTAGGCCTTTTGTGCTTTATCTGCGCTGCTGGTTGCCAGATAACGCTTCTGGGCTTGACGCTCTTCGCGGCGAACTTTTAATGCCAACATGCTGGGCGTAAGCACCAGAGTCAATAGGGTAGCAAATGCTAAACCACCCGCCACCGCGGTTGCCAGCTGTGACCACCACTGGGTAGATGGCCCACCGACATCTATATTGCGCCCGATAAAATCGATATTGATTTCTGCCACCATAGGCAACAAGCCTAGTATGGTGGTCACTGTGGTCATCAACACCGGCCGAAGGCGCTGGGCCCCCGTGCGTAAAATAGCATCCATCGCAGGATATCCTTCCTTGCGTAGGATATTGTAGGTGTCGATCAACACTATGTTGTTATTAACGACTATGCCTGCCAGGGCGATCACTCCGATACCCGACATGACGATACCAAAGGGTTTTTGTACTATTGCCAGTCCGAGAAATACGCCTACCGTTGAAAATAGCACCGCGCTTAAAATCAAAAAGGCTTGATAGAAGCTATTAAACTGGGTCACCAAAATGATTGCCATAACAAATAGGGCCACCATAAATGCATTCACCAAAAAGGTTTCGGATTCAGCCTGTTGCTCATTTTGCCCCTTAACGGAAATGTTTACTCTGGGGTCAAGATCCAATTGTGGTAACAGGGCTTGGAGCTTGGGCAACTCTTTATCTAATAATTCGCCAGGTACCATATTGGCTTCGACCGAGATAACCCTGTTGCTGTCGATATGGCGGATCAAGTCTGTTTTAGGTTGCGCCTTGCGTTCAACGAAATTGGAAATGGGCACCATACCGGTAGACGTTTGCATGCGCAACTCGTCTAACTTGCCGATAAAACGTGAATCCACGGGATAACGAACCCGAATATCCAATTCATCGTCCACGTCATCGGGGCGATATTCGCCTATTTTAAGGCCATTGGTGACAAATTGAACTGTGCTGCCAACCAGGGTTGCATCGGCGCCAAAACGGGCAGCGTCAGCGCGGTTTACTTTAAGTTGCCATTCTATTCCCGGTTGCGACGCCGTATCACTGATCGAGGTAAACTTGTCGTTATCTTCCAGGGCAGCACGGATTTTAAGGGCCGCTTCATTGAGCAATTCTGGAAAACGGGACGACAATTGGATCTGCAAATCTTTTCCCGACTGGGGACCATTTTGATCCGGGGTTATCTCCAAATCCAGACCGGGCATGCCGGCCAGGCGCTGTTGGGTTTCCTTAAGCACCTCATCGGAATGGGGACGCAAATGCCAGTCCACCAGATTAAGGCGCAAATAGCCAAGTTGATCCCGTCCCCCTGTGCGCACATATAGAGTCTTTACTGCATCCATATCAATCAGGCGATTTTCTACATCACGGACTATGGCATCTTTTTCATAAATGGACATATCACCGGATGTGCGCACGGTAACATTGATCCCCGTGCTGTCCACTTCCGGAAAAAACTGCACTCCCAATCCGGATACGCCATAAGCGGTAAAAGATAAGGCGGCGATCAGTATGGCACTCGCCAGCACTTTCCAGGGGTGGCTGATGGCCACAGCCAACATTCTGACATACCTGCCGGTGAAGCCAGTCAACTGGCGAAGATCGCCGCTCTCGGCCAACAACATCTGTTGCTTGGCACGGGGGGTAATATACTGAGGTTTACCAAACACAGCCCCCAGAGTCGGTACAAACACCAAAGCCATCACCAAAGAAGCCGACAACACCGCAATCAGGGTGAAAGGCAGATACTTCATAAACTCCCCCATCATCCCTGGCCAGAACATTAAGGGCGCAAACGCCGCTAATGTGGTGGCCGTGGAGGCGATGATAGGCCACGCCATGCGCTGGGCGGCTTTGGAGTAAGCACGTTTTTTATCCATCCCTTCGCCCATGCAGCGATCCGCATATTCGGTCACCACTATCGCCCCATCCACTAACATCCCCACCGCCATGATCAGGGAAAACAGCACCACAGTATTAAGCGTGTAACCACACAGGGCGATAATCAATATACCAGTCAAAAAGGAACCCGGAATAGACACCCCCACCAAAACAGCGGTACGTAGCCCCAAAATGGCCACTATGACTATGGCAACCAGGATAACGGCAGTGGAAACGTTATTTTGTAAATCCCCCAGCATCATTTTGACGTCAACACTTTGATCCCCCGTGTAGGTGACAAAAATGCTGGCGGGCCAAATGGCCGACTGTTGCGCCTCACTCATCAACGCTTTGACATTAGCGACGGTCTCGAGCATATTTTCCCCGGGACGTTTTTTCACTTCAAGGGATACTGAGCTATCCCCGTTTAGCCGCGCGAAACTGCTGGGGTCTTTGTAGGAGCGGCGCACCTGAGCTACGTCCTGGAAGGTAACAACCCGTTCACCCTGCACTTTGACTGGCTGTTCCATCACATCTTTTACGGATTCAAATACCGAGGGTACCTTCACCGCAAAACTGCCTTTGCCATTGTCCATAGTACCCGCAGGTACCAGTCGATTGTTCCGTGACAACAGGTTAAAAATATCATTCTGATTGAGCCCGTATGACTCCATCAACAACGGATCGACCACGATCTCCACTATGTCTTCACGATCACCGCCAATTTCCACCTCCAGCACTTCACCCAGACCTTCCAGACGGTTCTTCAGCTCCCGTGCCACTGTTACCAGTGCCCGCTCGGATACCGGCCCGGATAACACCACAGTAATAGCCGCTTGTTGCCCGGCCATCGTCACCTCGTGTATGGTGGGCTCTTCCGTTTCCGAGGGCAGTTTGGCCCGGGCAACAGTAACCTTATCTCGCACATCCGCCAGGGCATTCTTTGAGTCCAGGCCAGCGATAAATTCCAGGGTTATATTGGCAAACCCTTCCCCAGCGGTGGCTTTCATTTCCTTAACCCCATCTATAGAGCGCAATTCTCGCTCCATGGGTTTGACCAGCATGCGCTCGGCGTCCTCTGGCGAGATGCCATCATGCACTATAGACACGTAGATAAAGGGGATAGGAACATCCGGATTGGATTCCTTGGGGATAGTGGCATAGGTCACTGCGCCTACGACGATCAATAAGGCAAAAATCATCAGTACGGTGCGGCTGTGACTGATAGCGGCGCTAATGAGATTATTCATTGGGCTACCTGAACAGCAGATTGAGCTTGGATTTGCTCGGGTTGGTCGCGCATCACTTCCACTTTATCTCCATCGCGCACAAAACCATGGCCCAGCACTATGATGTCTGTGCTGGCTTGCATACCGGCTAACCATACGCCCTGGCTGTCGCTTTTCACTATGTCTATGGGAATAAATTTCACATGTTGGTCGACCACTGTTTTGACCCCCAAGTTGCCCGCTTCATCCAACGCCATCACAGACGGGGAAACCCGCACTGCCAATGTGCTTTGTAAAGGTACCGACAGCTCGGTACTCATACCCGCCATATATTGGAAGTCGGCGTTGGGCACCGCAACTTCTATTTTAAAGGTATTGGTTCCCCTGTCCGACACACTGGAAATATAGCGGATATGCCCTTTGAGTTGCTGACCTGACACCATGCGCCCGCTGGCCTGCTGGCCAACAGTGAGTTTACGCACATTGGTTTCGGTTACATCGGCACTGATAACCAAAGGGTTTAAATCCACTAACATGGCTACTTCGTCGCCAACTTTGAGCAGGTCCCCCACTTCCACAAAACGTTGATTAACGACACCCTCAAAAGGGGCGGTGATGAGGGATTTACGTAGAGCCCGATTGAGGGTACTGACTTGTGTTGCAGCCAGTTCGAGATTGGCCATGGCCTGAGCCAGGTTTACTTTTGACTGATAACCTTGTTGGCCCAGGGATTTTGCCCCTTCGAGCTCCATTTCCCGTTGTTTCATCGATGCCTTCGCTGACGTGAGAAGATTGCTTAGCTCACTGGTTTCTATGGCGATCAGCTGCTGGCCTTTTTTGACAAAATCCCCTTCCTGGGCAAATACTTCTTCCACCAGCCCTTCCACTTCGGCTCTAAGGGTGGCCACCCGATCTGGTTCAGTGCGCCCGTACAAGCCTATTTCCCGTGTCACTTGTTGCGCAGCCGTACGTTCAACTTTAACTTTAACCAGGGGCGACGCTTTGTGTTTGGCCAATTTACGGGCCTGGGAATCATCCTGTTCATCAACAAACAGCATACCTGAGGCCACCCATACACTTAGCAGCACAAAAATGGCCAAAGCAATCCAAAAGGGTTGTTCACGGAGTTTATGCATAAATTTCGACATGGGTATCCCGGGTAGAGGTAGTGTATTGAGCTAAGTATTTATACTAAAAATAATACCTCTAAATGAACCATGCAAAAAGTAATTAAATTGTTACCAGTTGAGAATAGAGTGCGTAAATAATCCGAAAAATAACAATATATGCAAGACAAGCTAAGCCAGCTTGATGAGCCTGATCACATAAGCAGCCCCAGACGCTCACGCACATCAGCATAACGACAGGCCGCACAAATACCAAAGCCGGGCAATTGACGAACCTTGTTGCGGGCAAACAAGGGCACACTCATGCCGGTGAGAAACCGGCAGAAAGTTTCCACCGTTAGTTCATAGGCAGAATTAGCACCTAAACGCTCCTGCAAACCCGCCATGGCTTCTTTTAAAGCCAACTCATCGGGCATAGCCGGGGCCATGGAATATTCCAGGCTGGCAACGTCCCCGCGACAGACACTGCAATGCCCACATTGCACCGGTGCCTGTTGGTCGTCAAAATAGCGCGACAGGTTATGACTGAGACAGCTGTCCAACTCAAAAAACCTGACCAGGGCCGCGATACGCTTGATTTCCTTGCGCTCCTTATCAGCAAAATAGCTGTACAGGGTTTGCCCCAAAGATGTATCCGCCAGCTTGTCTTTATCCACCTGGTACACATCGGTAATGCGCTTGGTTTCCAGTTCAATATGATGGTTCTGTTGTAAGTATTCCAGAGCGGTAACCACTCTGGCCCTATCGGCACCATAAGTTTGGTACAAGACATCAAAGTCCACACTGCCCCACACTTTTTTCATGTGGCTATGGGCGAATATCGCCGCTAAAAAAGTCTGTCTTTCCCCCTCAAACTGGTTAAGGATGTGCTGTTTTTCCTGCAAAAACTTATACTTGAAGTCGGCGAAATAGGCGTATTTGGGACGCAGCGCGCCCTGTATTTCCAGCTGCACTAGCAGCGTTTTCAAGGGCAGCTGGCGAATATTACTGTCATTGGACAGACTGTTAACTTGCATTTCCCATTGCCAGTCAGAGGCATTGGCCCCTGAAGTGGCCGCCTGTTGCGTATGCTGTCGAATATCTTGCAACACATACTCAATACCTGATAACTCGGGGGTATCTCCATAAACAAAGTTTTCCACCGTATTTAAACCATCCAGATTAGCCAGGGTTATACACTGTGCCCCAAGTCCATCCCGCCCTGCGCGGCCAATTTCCTGACTGTAGTTTTCGATGGATTTGGGCAAGTCGTAATGCATAACAAAACGAATATCCGACTTATCTATCCCCATACCAAAAGCGATGGTCGCGACCACTACATTGAGCTGACTTGCCATAAATTTTTCCTGGATAGCCTGCCTTTTGTCATTCTCCAAACCAGCATGATAGGCGCTGGCATCAATACCCTGGGCCATTAAAAACTGGGCCACGCGCTGTGCACTTTGCTGCAAGGTGACATAGATAATGCCCGCACCACTTTGGCTTTTGACAAGGTCCAGCAGTTTCTGATCCTTTTGCCGCTCACT
>JBKEFM010000014.1:0-40119 GCA_046709505.1 Paraglaciecola sp.
ATGTTCCTGGAGCGCCAGGTGGCGATGTCATCATCAAAGCTGCAATTAAAGCGTAACGTCTGGGGAGTTAAGTGATGGAATTAGTATTGAAAGATGCGCAAAGCGCTCTTGAAGTATCCGAAGCAACTTTTGGACGTGAGTTTAACGAAGCACTAGTACATCAAGTAGTAGTTGCCTTCGGTGCAGGTGCCCGTCAGGGTTCTAAAGCACAAAAAACACGCTCTGAAGTACGCGGTGGTGGTGCCAAACCTTGGCGTCAAAAAGGAACTGGTCGTGCCCGTGCGGGTACTATCCGTAGTCCTATCTGGCGTTCTGGTGGTGTAACATTTGCTGCTAAGCCACAGGATCACAGCCAAAAAGTTAACAAGAAGATGTACCGTGGTGCGCTTCAAAGCATCTTGTCAGAACTGGTACGTCAAGAACGGTTAATTGTGGTTGAGAAATTTTCAGTTGAAGGTCCAAAAACGAAAGAATTAATTTCTAAGTTGAACGAACTTGAACTTAGTGATGTGCTGATTGTAACGTCTGAAGTTGATGAGAACTTGTTCTTGTCTGCTCGTAACTTATATAAAGTTGACGTACGTGACGTGCAAGGTATTGACCCGGTCAGCCTAATCGCTTTTGAAAAAGTGTTGATCACTGTTGATGCAATCAAAGCATTAGAGGAGGCGTTAGCATGATTAATGAAGAACGTCTTTTAAAAGTGGTGCTAGCACCACACGTTTCTGAAAAAGCAACGCTGGCCGCTGAAAGCAACAACACTGTTGTATTCAAGGTTCTGAAAGATGCGAACAAAGAAGAAATCAAAGCAGCAGTTGAAAAACTGTTCGAAGTTGAAGTCAACTCTGTTCGTACTCTGAATGTTAAGGGTAAAACCAAGCGTCACGGTCAATCTTTTGGCAAGCGTAAAGACTGGAAAAAGGCTTACGTTGTGCTCAAAGAAGGTCAAGACATCGACTTTGCTGGTAGCGAAGGCTAAGAAGGGGATTAGACATGCCATTATTGAAAGCTAAGCCGACTTCTGCTGGTCGTCGTCACGTAGTTCAGGTAATTAACCCGGACTTACACAAAGGCGCGCCTCATGCTCCTTTGCTTGAAAAGAACAGCAAATCTGGTGGTCGTAATAACAATGGGCGCATTACCGTGCGTCATATTGGTGGCGGTCACAAGCAACATTACCGGATAATAGATTTTAAACGTAATAAAGATGGCATTCCAGCCAAACTTGAGCGTTTAGAATATGATCCTAACCGTTCTGCAAATATTGCACTTGTGCTTTATGCAGATGGCGAGCGTCGTTATATTTTGGCCCCTAAGGGTGCTAAAGCCGGTGATCAGGTTCTGTCTGGTTCAGACGCACCAATCAAAGCTGGTAATACTTTACCTATGCGTAACATCCCAGTGGGTACTACAGTACATGCCATTGAGATGAAGCCTGGTAAAGGTGCACAAATTGCTCGTTCTGCCGGTACCTATGCACAGATCCTAGCGCGCGCGGAAGGTTATGTAACCCTTCGTTTACGTTCTGGAGAAGTACGCAGAGTATTAGCAGACTGCCGCGCCACTATTGGTGAAATCGGCAATGCAGAACACATGCTACGTTCACTTGGTAAAGCCGGTGCAAACCGTTGGCGCGGTATCCGCCCAACAGTTCGTGGTGTAGCCATGAACCCGGTAGATCACCCACATGGTGGTGGTGAAGGACGCACATCAGGCGGCCGTCACCCAGTATCACCTTGGGGCGTACCTACTAAAGGTAAGAAAACACGTAGTAACAAGCGTACCGATAAACTTATCGTACGTCGTCGTAATAAGTAACAGCGAGGATTCACCATGCCACGTTCTCTCAAGAAAGGTCCTTTCATTGACCTCCACTTGCTGAAGAAGGTTGAGGCTGCAGTGGAAAAGAGCGACAAGAAACCAATTAAGACTTGGTCTCGTCGTTCTATGATCATCCCAGATATGATTGGGTTGACCATTGCAGTCCATAACGGTCGCCAGCACGTTCCAGTTTTCGTCAGTGACGAAATGGTCGGCCATAAGTTGGGCGAATTTGCGCCAACGCGCACTTACCGCGGCCACGTCGCGGATAAGAAAGCTAAGAGATAGGGGATAAAATATGGAAGCATTAGCTACACATCGCCATGCCCGTACCTCTGCTCAAAAGGCACGCTTGGTTGCAGATCAAATTCGCGGTTTACATGTTGAAAAGGCACTTGAACTTTTGGCTTATAGCCCTAAGAAAAGCGCCGGTCTAATCAAAAAAGTATTAGAATCAGCTATTGCAAACGCCGAACATAACGAAGGCGCAGACATCGATGAGTTGACTGTCGCAAAAATCTTCGTTGACGAAGGTCCAACTATGAAGCGTATCAAGCCTAGAGCCAAAGGCCGTGCTGATCGTATATTTAAGCGTAGCAGTCACATCACCGTTGTTGTGGCTGATAACTAGGAGAAGATAATGGGACAGAAGGTACACCCTACAGGCATACGCCTGGGTATCAGCAAACCATGGACATCTACCTGGTACGCTAATACTGCAGATTATGCAGATAACTTGTTCAACGATCATCAGGTACGTCAGTATCTGACCAAGGTGCTCAAGACTGCTTCTCTTTCTAAAATCGTTATCGAACGTCCAGCGAAAAGCATACGTGTGACTATTCACACCGCTCGTCCTGGCGTAGTTATCGGTAAGAAAGGCGAAGACGTCGAGAAGCTACGTAAGTATGTATCTAAGTTGGCCGGCGTGCCTGCTCAGATTAACATTGCTGAAGTACGTAAGCCTGAACTCGATGGTCAACTGGTTGCTGACAGCATTGCTAGTCAGTTAGAGCGTCGCGTTATGTTCCGTCGTGCTATGAAGCGCGCAGTACAAAATGCTATGCGAATCGGTGCTAAAGGTATCAAAGTTCAAGTAAGTGGCCGTTTAGGCGGAGCTGAGATTGCGCGTGCCGAGTGGTATCGTGAAGGTCGTGTACCACTACACACTTTCCGTGCTGATATCGACTATGCGACGTCTGAAGCTATGACTACCTACGGTATCATTGGTGTTAAGGTTTGGATCTTTAAAGGTGAAGTATTAGGCGGCTTGCCGCTTACACAAGAGCAACCTGCTCCACCTAAGAAGAAAGGCCGTTCAGCTAAGCGTGAGGGCTAATTATGTTACAACCTAAACGTATGAAGTTCCGTAAAATGCACAAAGGACGTAACCGTGGCTATGCTACCGGTGACAGTGTAAGTTTTGGTACTTTCGGACTTAAATCTGTTGGCCGCGGTCGTATGACTGCACGCCAAATCGAAGCTGCCCGTCGTGCGATGACACGTGCCGTTAAACGTCAAGGTAAAATTTGGATACGAGTTTTCCCTGACAAACCTATTACCGAGAAGCCTCTAGAAGTGCGTCAAGGTAAAGGTAAAGGTAACGTTGAGTACTGGGTTTGCCAAATTCAACCAGGTCGTGTGTTATATGAAATGGACGGTGTTCCAGAGTCAGTAGCTCGTGAAGCGTTTGAATTGGCAGCGTCAAAACTGCCCTTTAAAACCACCTTTGTAACTCGGACGGTGATGTAATGAAAGCCACAGAACTGAAAGAAAAAAGCGTAGAAGAATTGAACACGGAGCTACTTGAATTGCTTCGCGAACAGTTCAACTTGCGGATGCAAGCGAGTACAGGTCAGCTTGAAAAAACTGACCAGATTCGTAAAGTGCGCCGCGACATTGCGCGTGTTAAAACCATTCTGACTCAGAAGGCTGCTGCATAATGACTGAACAATCTAGTCGTACAGTACAAGGTCGTGTGGTCAGCAATAAAATGGATAAAACCATTACTATTGCGGTAGAACGGACAGTGAAACACCCTATATACGGTAAGTTCATTAAACGTACTACTAAGCTACACGCTCATGACGAGACTAACCAATGCAACGAAGGCGACGTAGTAACAGTACGTGAATGTCGTCCTTTGTCTAAATCCAAAAACTGGATGTTGGTAGAGATCGTTACTAAAGCGAAATAAGTTTTAGTGCAAAATTGAAAAGGCGCTCTTCGCAAGATTAGCGCCTTTTTTGTTGTTTAAAAATTAATACATAATTTTCAGTGCAAAATTGAAAAAGGTTTTCTGGGCAAGATTAGCGCCTTTTTTGTTGTTTAAAAATTAATACATAATTTTCAGTGCAAAATTGAAAAGGGTTTTCTGGGCAAGATTAGCGCGTTGTGCTAACTGTGACTGGTATAATCTAATCGTTTATAGTACTTAGGTACCCAACTGAGCAATATTAGATTGCGTGAGCCGAGCCAGTTTTAGCGCAATTACATTACCAGCCATATAGATAAATTCCCCGGTCTTAAAGTGATCCACTCATAAGGTTAATGGTCACTCGCTGGCATAAATTGACTTTACTCCCTTATGGGCGTGTACAACGCATTCTCTAAAATAATGGCCTCAAGTATAGTGTTGGGTGTTTGAATACTGGTACCAGGGTCTTGTTGTGATTTGGCCATGAATTTGGCGGCTGGCACATCAGGGCAGGCTCCATCTTGCATATGGTTTATGGCCGCCGCCAGCATCGCTTCCTTTGTGTCTCCCAGCGGGTGACTAAAGTCATCGGCCACCGTACAACCCAAAACATCAGCAGCAAAGAAAGGGGAAGGGGTGGGGATAAATCCGTCAGAGTAGTCGCCAAAACCTTTGTGGTTCAAGCCTTGAAACTGGATGGTAAAGTAAGTGGTGCCACAATTATCCTGAGGATAAAAACCATAGGGCTTACCACAGGTTTTACCGCCTATCATGATTACTTCAACATCCACGCCACGCAGACCATTGATAAAAGCTTCACTGGCAGAACAGGTGGCCTCGGTGGTTAATACATAAACCCGTGTCAGGTTGAGACTGGGCAAACCTTGTGAGGTGAAAATACCATTGGGGTAATCTATCTTACGGTTGTAAAAAGTTGTGGGCGCTAGGGTACGCCCTGTAACAGGATTGATATTGGGATATTTCGCGTTGAACTGTATTTCGTCAAAAATCAAGCCGTTGGTTTGGGCAGGGCCGGCAACCATATAAGCAAGCTGAGAGGCCATAGCAAGTAGGCCGCCACCGTTGTATCTAAGGTCTACCACCCATTGAGTGACATTCTCATCAACAAAATATTGCACTGCATCAATCAGTGGTTCTTGAGCCGGACGTATATGGCTATTGAATTGCAGGTAGCCAATGCGTCCAGCTGGGGTGTCCATTACTTTGATGTTCTGTACCGGGGTTAACGTAATATTTGCCGAAGTGAGTTGCACCGTTCGCTCTATGCCTTGCAGATTTCTTAAGGTGAAACTAACTGTTTGAATGGCTGAATCGGGAAAAAGCGCCGCGTTTATGCTATCGATGTCCGTTTGCTCAGTGCTATTGATAAAATCGATATCATTGATTCTAATCAGTAAATCTCCCCGCTGCAAACCGGCAATGGCGGCAGGTGACTGGGGTTCGGTATAGCGCACCTGCAGGTTGCGAGGGGCAAAATCCTGGTTAAACTGCCAGCTGATACCATAACCCGAAACCAACCCACTTTGAGTTCGAGTCTGGTATTTATCGCTGGCCTGAGAGAAGTGAAAATTGTCCTTAAAGGAGCCTGAGTCGGTACGAAAATCTGTTTTAAGCAGGTCAAAATATTTTAGCACCGAATGGGGCAAAGGATCGCCATCGCTTATTTCGTCATACCAGAGGTAAGTGTCGTTAGTCCATGAACGTAACCACATTTTTTCATCCATGGTGCTGCCGAGGTCATCTGGATATAACTGACCGCTAAATGGATCTATACCTGTCCGTGGTGTGGCGCATTGATCTTTATACTCAGACTGAGCCTCAAATATGCCTGCTTGCCAATCATTATCTTGTACTGGCAAGGTGCCTGGTATAGCGGATGGCGAGCCTCCGCCTCCGCACCCCACAAGGCTGATACAAGCAACCACTGCCAGTAGATTCAATAACCAACTTACAGAACTCAATGGTAACTCCTCAACAAAAAAACTATATAAATCACGATCCTATTACGCCGTATTCGCACTTGAAGATCAAGAGACAATAGTTAACGGCTGAACAATAATCAGTCTACCTCAGGTTTAGATTTTTCCTGGTTCGGCAAGATTGCCCCTATGATTTCCGGGGATTGGTTTCGAACTCGCCCCGGGTTTGATAGCGCTGTGACTCAAATGGGTGCCCAATAATGATAAGAGGCAATAGCCAGTAAAAAAATAGAAACCCTCTCCCGCGGCCGATAACGTCTGGGTGGAGATATCAAATGCTACTTTAAAGCCCAAGATATTGATCAGGTGAGTGGTAACGGTTTGGCCATGATCAGTTGACAGTACGGCTAAAAAAATCGCCACCACAAATACATCTGCCATCGACCATTTTCCGATACTGGCCACAAACGCCATAAGGCGTCTTTCAGTTAATGTGTTTTTTTTAAGGTATGCCAGACTAACCAGCAAGGTTTTTAGCAAGGGAATACACACCGAAAATAAAAAAATAAGTGAAGCTACAAATAAGCGGTCATCGTGCCATAATTCCGTCACGGTAGAGATAATAGACAGTTCTTTGTCAACCAAGGTGGTTGACAAGCCCGTGGCGTTTATCAAAGCAGACATTTCCATATCTAAGATAAACATTGGTAGTAATATTCCCGGAATAAAGAGACCAAAGGCGGCGAGGTTGCAAGCAAATCCTAGATGTCTTCTGAGCAAGATAATTCCTTAATACATATAATGTGCAGTGTTAAAACCCTCTTTAACTTACCTGAGTCAGGACCAGGCGAGATTTTAGTCTTTACTATGAAAAAAAATGCGCCTGATAAAAATCAGAGTAAGCGATAAAAGTGGACAAATTGCAAGAAATTGACAGTAGGTTATTAATTTCAGAGTATATGCTTTTGATACGTACAGGGTTATTTTCATAACCTACGACTGCTTTGGTTGGTTAAAATACATACACAACTATTCATTTCGATTGACAAGTTGAAACACATTATTATCCTGCTTTGCCTAATATTTTCCTGTAGCGCATTGGCTGAAGATGACCTGTGGGAAATCACCCTGGATGGGTTACAAACGGCTTTTCCAGAACAATCACAACTTAAGTTTAAGCAAAACTATATCAAGTTTGACGGCTGTCATCAGCGGGATTATCAATTTTTGCTAAATCAAAGGGTGAGCAAAAATTGGCACATAGAAACGGCCCTTGTTTATGAAAAAAGCCAGTTAACACTTGGCGCTCACAAGCAAAAGGTGAGTATAGGTGAATGGTCGCTCATTCCGCGCTATCAGCTTAATAGTCGGTTGAATATAGGTTTTGGTGTGGTGCGCCAGATGGCGGTGCAGTTTGAAACAGCCAATAACGCAGACATGCAACTACCCAAAAGCACCCGGTGGGTAGTGAGTTCACGTACCCCTGGATTGAAAAAGGACCACTATCTGGATGTGACGCTATCTAGTCGACAGTGGCAGCGCACTAACATTACGGGTAACGGGTTTGAGCGTGGCCAAGGCGATAAAAAAGTGAGTATTAGCTACACTGGCAATTTTTAACCCTGGGCCTACACAGGTCAAACTTAGGCAAATACGACTGTCTTGGTTTTGTGAATGATCACCCTGTCTTCCAGGTGATAACGTAAGCCATTGGCCAGGGCCATTTTTTCACAATTTTTACCCTTGCGCACCATATCTTTAGCACTGTCACTGTGGGTGATGCGCATGACTTCTTGTTCAATAATAGGCCCTTCATCTAAATCACTGGTGACATAGTGACAGGTGGCACCAATGAGTTTCACCCCTCTGTTATAAGCCTGTTGATAAGGTTTTGCACCGGCAAAAGAGGGCAAAAAACTGTGGTGAATGTTAATGGCTTTGCCTGCTAATTCCTGACATAAACTCTCCGGCAAAATTTGCATAAATCTGGCCAGTACCGTCAGGTCTATCTGATAATGGTTAAGCAGTTCCGAAATCTTGGCAAAACCTTTCTCTTTGCCCACTATGCTAAAATCCACCCAATGGAAAGGGATATCGTACCAGTCGGCGAATTGCTGCATATGAGGGTGATTGCCGATAATACAGGGAATATCACAGGCTAGTTCTTTACTGTGCCAACGATGCAGTATGTCCATCACGCAATGGGATTCGTGACTGGCCAATAGCGCCACTTTTTGATTGACATGGGAATCGCTTAATTTCCAGTTCATGGCAAACAAATCTGCTATGACAGTAAAGTCCTGCCTGATCTGGGCCAAGCTGAGAGTCAATGAATCTGCACTGATTTCATGACGCATAAAAAAACGTCCGGTCTGCAAGTCAGTATGGTGACTGGCTTCCACTATAGTGGCGTTTTGTGCTGCTAAAAACTGGCTGACGTGAGCCACCAAACCCACCTGATCCGGGCAATCTATAACTAATCTGAAGGTTTGCTGCATAGAGGTTTATTCCACAAATAAATATACTGCCTATTGTTACCTGCTTTGCCCCTTTGTTAAAGGCTATTTTGGCCTATGTCAGTACACAAAATTAGCCCCAGTCTGGCTTTCGTTCACTATCGGCAAGTAGGGGGCGATCATCAAGCACAGCACATCAGTTCTGGCACTGCTTATCTCTCTTAGTTGCCGCCGCGCACGCGCAGAAATGGTCACTTCATGGCGAGCTTTATTTTTAAGTGAGGCGACTTGTCTCACGCTACTGAAGACGAAAATTTGGCGCCGATAAAAGAGGATGAAGCCTTGTATTTATCGGTTAAAGCTAAAGGTTGGTTGTAACAACCAGGTTTTCTTGCGCTGGTAAATCACGCCATTGGGGCCGGATACTGATTCAAATAAATGGAATTCGTTCGTTTTCCAGGTGAATAAGGGGGCGATTAACGCCGCAGGGGGGTTCGCCTGGCATTTGCGTACTAAACTCAGGTGGGCAATATAGTCCTGTTTTTGTAGTTCGATACCTGCGCTGCGGCTGATCTTTCTTAAGCTGTCCACTAATTGCAGATGGGCCGGTTGACAATGCTGACTGCCCAGCCACAACACTTTAGGTTTTGGCCAATAACCGAGTTGGTCTAACTGTACAGAAAAGCTGTTAGCGTTGGTCAGTTGATCCACTCCCTGGGTCAGACTATCGAGCTGCTTAGGGGAAATATTACCTAAAAATTCCAGGGTAATATGGAAATTACGGGCTTGCACCTGCTTATCAAAATCAGGAAGGGCCTTGGCTCGCCAGGTATCTATAGCGAGCTTGGTTTGGACCGGGGGATCGATGGCGAAAAATACTCCCATGATAAAATCCTGTATAGTTGGAAGGTTAGATTAACATGACGTTTTTAGACGTCGCTATTACTTCGCTTTTTTTAAACGAGAAATATTTTTGTTACCTGTATTCGCTATTGTTTCTGAACTTGTCACCCAGCTACCTGTATCTGATTGTATTCTAGTGGCTCCGCCCGGGGCAGGCAAGTCTACCTGTATTCCTTTGGAATTGCTTAAGGGCGCAGTCTTTGGTCAGCAAAAAATAATTATGCTGCAACCCAGGCGTATCGCCGTGCGTAATATTGCCCGTTATTTGGCCGCGCAGCTAAACGAACCTGTGGGGCAAACCATAGGTTACCGTATTCGCGGCGAAACCAAGGTCAGTAGCCACACCCGATTAGAAATCGTGACCGAAGGTATTTTAACCCGCATGTTGCAAAATAATCCCGAACTGCCGGGAGTAGGCCTGATCATTTTTGATGAATTCCACGAGCGCAGTATTCATGGGGATTTTTCCCTGGCTCTGTGTATCGAAGTGCAAGAAACACTGCGTGCAGATCTTCGTCTGTTAGTCATGTCTGCGACCTTAGATGTCGCAGCATTGACACCCATAATGCCCCAGGCGGTCCACTTGGCCTGTGAAGGGCGAAGTTACCCAGTTGAAGTTTTTTACCAGCCAGACACCACGCAAAAACCCCTGTATCAAAAAATTTGCCAACTCACCCAACGGGCCTTTAACCAGCACGATGGCGATATTCTGGTGTTTTTGCCTGGTGCTTGGGAAATTGGTCAGGCGGCAGCGAGCTTACAACACTTATTACCCGAGGACGTCATTATCCATGCCCTGTTCTCTGAATTGTCTCAATCTGAACAACAGGCCGCTATTACCCCTGATCCCCAAGGCAAGCGTAAAATTATTCTGGCAACCAATATAGCCGAAACCAGCTTAACCATTGAAGGGGTGGCGGTGGTTGTGGACAGTGGCATGCAAAAAACAGCTGTTTATCAGTTAAATAAAGGTGTGACTGAGTTGCAGCTGGGTATGATCAGTAAAGCTTCGGCTACCCAGCGCGCCGGACGCGCCGGAAGGCTCAAGGCTGGCAGCTGCTACCGCTTGTGGAGCCTAGATCAACATCAGCGCCTGGCAGCCCATCAAGTACCTGAAATTCTTAGCGGGGATATGGCTCCTTTTATTCTCGAAGCATCCCTTTGGGGCACAGCAGTACAGCAGCTGGCGCTAATCGATATGCCCAGCACAGCACAGTTGGCTCAAGGTGAAGGACTGCTGGTTGCCTTGCAAGCCAAGAGTAACGAAGGTCAGCTAACTCAGCACGGCCGAACGATGCATAACCTGGGCTGTCATCCAACAGTGGCCAATATGCTGATTAAAAGTGCCCAACTCAGTGACGCTCACCAGAGTTTGGCCTGTGCCATCGCCGCTTTGCTGGAAGAAAAAGATCCCCTGGGTCATCAGACGGGTACTGAACTGTATGCCCGTTTAAGTTTCTTGCAGCAACATCCCCGGCACCGAATATGGCAAGTTATCGGCCGTTGGCAACGTAAAGTTAAGGGCAAAACCCAATCCTGGCCACTTAGTGATGCCGGGGTGTTGCTGGGCTTTGCTTTTCCACACTGGCTGGGTAAATCCCGGGACGCCAACACATTCCAGCTAGCCAATGGTACGGGTGCCAAACTACCACCTGATGATCCGCTGGCGGGACAAGATTGGTTAGCCATGGGGCATATGTTGCTCAAGGGACAAGATAAGGCTAATGCGCAAATAACCTTAGGTGAACGCCTCAGCCTGGGGCAAATCGAGACACATTTTTCCCACCTTATCAGTTTGCAACAGCGCTGTTTGTGGGATAACCAGCGAGGGGCAATCGTGTCCCAATCCTTACGGAAACTGGGGGATATCGTCATCGATATTAAAGCCTTGGCAAAACCCCAGACAGCGCAACTGACGGAAATCTGGTTACAGGTGATCCGCAGCAGGGGGGTGATGCACCTACCCTTTGATGAGCGAAGTTTACAGTTGATTTATCGCCTGCGCCTCGCCCAGCAATTGCTGGGGCATACCGACTGGCCCGATGTCAGTGAGCAGGGGTTGGATAGCAGGTTAGATCAATGGCTGGTGCCTTATTTGAGCGACAAACATAGCTGGCAACAGCTAAGTAAACTGAATTTTTATGATCTTATCGCCAACAATATGGATTGGTCACAGCAACAAAAGCTGGACAAAATGCTGCCAACAAAAATGCAGGTGCCCAGCGGCAGTGTGGTGCCGTTAATCTACTCGGCTGAAGGAGACGTTACTCTGGCGGTGCGTATGCAGGAAGTTTATTCCATGGTGACTACGCCGACTTTAGCTCAGGGAAAACTTAACGTGCAGATGGAATTACTGTCACCAGCCGGGCGACCGCTGCAGAAAACCCAGGATTTAGCTGGATTTTGGCAAGGTAGCTACAAAGAGGTACAAAAGGAAATGAAAGGCCGCTATCAGAAGCACTTCTGGCCTGATGATCCAGCCACAGCCAAAGCAACCAGTAAAACTAAGAAGAAAATGGGTGCTGGATGAGTTTACTTCTTGTCCACCTGCACATTGAGCTATGGACAGAGAATTGCTATTGTTAGCTTCGATAAACTGCGGACATCACCCTCAATCTTACTGATGCAGCCTTGAATTATTTGCAATATACCGGGTTGGTTTGTGTTCCAGTATTTATCCGCTGGGTAATGCCGCGTATTTCCCTTATTTCGGCCGACCTGTTCGCCGTCTAGCAGTTAAAGGCCTATGAAAAAAACTGATAAAAGCCCCGTTAAACCCACTCTAGCAAGCAAATTTAATCCATTTCGCTGGTTTAAGCGCAATTGGTGGCGAGTAGCCATCATAGTGATTGCAGTCGTCGGGGCTTACGCAGTCTATCTTGATGCGCAGATAGTGAAACAATTTAGTGGTAATAAGTGGCAGGTACCGGCACAGATTTTCGCCCGGCCCATGCACCTAGCGTTAAAACAGGAAATCACGATCACAGAAGTGGAAGAAGAACTGGACTTGCTAGGTTATCGCAAGGTACGCCACGCAACCCACACCGGGCAATACCAGCTAAAATCTGATGGTTTACGTATTCAGCGTCGCAGTTTTCATTTCCCCCACGGCGCTGAACCGACCCGTAACATAGATATTACCCTGGCAGCCGGGCGGATCAGCAGCATAGTAGATTTAACCAGCAAAGTCGGCCTTAAGGATGTTTATCTGGAGCCCTGGCTGGTCACTCGCCTGATGAGCAACGGACGGGAAGATCGCATGCTGGTGAATATAAAAAACGTTCCCCCCATGCTGACCCAGGGATTGATATTGGTGGAAGATAAAAGTTTCTATCAACACTATGGCGTTTCACCATTTTCCATCATGCGCGCTCTTATAGCCAATATTTGGGCAGGACGGGCAGTGCAGGGCGGCAGCACCCTGACTCAGCAACTGGTCAAGAACCTGTTTTTAAGTAACGAAAAATCCTTGAACCGCAAAATAAAAGAAGCCTTGATGGCTTTGATTATAGATGCCCGTTACAGCAAGGCCGTTATCCTGGAAGCCTATTTGAACGAAGTGTTTTTGGGACAAAACGGTAATACAGGTATTCACGGTTTTGGCCTGGCCAGCTTATTTTACTTCGATCGTCCTTTGGATGAACTCAATGTTGCGGAAATGGCCACCTTGATTGGCATCATCAAAGGACCCTCCTATTACAACCCAAGGAGACACCCTGCGCGGGTGGTGGAGCGGCGCAATCTGGTGTTGCGGATATTGTTTGAAAACAACCAGCTACAACGAATTCAGTATGAAAAAGCCATAAATTTACCCCTTACCCTTGCCAGCGGTGGCAGTCTGGCAAAAGGCAAACACCCGGCCTTTATGGATCAGGTGGGCAGGGAGTTACGCCAGATATTGGCGGATCCCAATATTCGTGAATCGGGTCTAAAGGTTTTTACTACTCTGGATTCTGTGGCTCAACGTAAGGCCGAAAACGCAGTGGAAAAAGGGATTTCCTTTCAGGAAAAACGTTTGCAGATGACCGGGTTGGAGGCGGCCATGGTGGTCACCGATATAAAAAGCGGGGAAGTACGCTCTATAGTGGGCGGAGCTGATCCTCATTTTCAGGGTTTTAATCGGGCCATAGACGCCAAGCGTGCCATAGGCTCGTTGATTAAACCGGTCATTTATTTAACGGCCCTGGAGCGCGCCGGGGAATTTAATCTGGCGACGCAGCTCAAAGATGAGCCGCTTAAACTCAAAAGCACCTCTGGCAAGATGTGGGAACCCCAAAACTCAGATAAAAAATTCCGCGGGCACGTGCCTTTGGTGACAGCGTTAACTCAATCCCTTAATGTGCCTACCGTAGGTTTGGGCATGCAGCTTGGACTGGACAGCATAGCTCAAATGATTGAACGATTAGGAGTCAAGGAGCCTATTGATCTTTACCCTGCACTGACTCTCGGGGCAGTAAATTTTTCACCCATTCAGGTCAATCAAATGTATCAAACTATAGCCAACAATGGACGCTATATTCCCCTGCATGTATTAACAGGGATTATGTCACCAGGTAATAAGCTACTGTGGCGTTTTTCCACTCTTGCTAGTCAAAGAGTGGATGAAAAGGCCAGCTATTTGCTTAATTATGCCTTGCATCGCGTGACCCTCGAAGGTACCGCTAAACTAATAAAAAAACGCTTTCCGGCGATTAATATGGCGGGAAAAACTGGCACCACAGATGACTATCGTGATAGCTGGTTTAGCGGATTTGACAGCAACATGTTGATCACTACCTGGATAGGTAAAGACAATAACCAACCGGTTAATTTAAGCGGCGCCAGCGGTGCCTTGCAGTTGTTTATTGGCTATCAACAGCAACAGCAGCCTAAATCTCTGGTCAGGCGCTTTCCCAAAGGGTTAGGCATAGCGCATTTTGAAACTCAAACTGGGGCAATCAGTCGTCCCGGCTGTAAAGATACTTTTAGCGTACCAGCTATATTAGATGCCTTGCCGCCTGTGCCAGCCACTTGCGCTGCGGGTACCCGAGGGCCGCTGAAAAAGTCATTATGGGAACGTTTGTTTGGTAGTTAAGGTACCAATGTCATGTTCTGAGTTTTTTGTCAGGCAGGCAACCGTTACTTTTTGTTCAGCCTGTCTTGGATGAATGAATCAACATCAGGCTGATTTGTGCATTTTATATCGCCGCCCCCTATCATTGCTAATATGGCAACCCCTTGACTCGCTATGCTTGAGCAATTAGCCCGCACTTGCCGGGCTTTACGAAACTTTTCATCCTCGCTCAGATGGCTGGTGGCTGGTTTGTCCAGCAAACCGGGCGAGTGTAATTGTCGACGATAACGGGCCGCTTCTTCAGCGGCAACGTCAGCAATCGCCTGGCGATTAAAACCTTTTAACTGCTGTTGTACCTGGACTTGAGCTGATGGCCCATGATTGTCAATCATAACCGTTGGTTTAGGGGGAGGGACGTTGACTTTTTTTTCCGCCACAGGTGGCACCGTTTTATTGACAGGGATTGGTGGCGAGACCGGTTTATCAACTGCCAAAGCTGATTTATCCTTTACTTCGTGCGCCACTTTGTTCTTTACCCGGGTTGCTGGTTTTGGCTTGGGAGATAGCAGGGGTGGCGGAGTGAATTTTGGAGAAACTAAAGTTGCCTTGATGAGCTTGGGTTGATGAATGATTTTTTGCGGTGGGTTTTTAAAAGGCCGGGCAATCAATAGCAATACCAGGATATGCAAGACCAATGAAACCCCTAACAGCCAGTAGTTAGAGCGTCGAGGGACTGGCGAAGCGGTTCTATACAGGACGACTGGTGTCATGGCAAGCACAGGTGGCTTAAAAACAGTAGAGTAAGTGAATAGTTTTTAGTTCACTTGGGTATATACATACCTAGTTGTTAAATAAACTATCTGCTTGGTGCCGGTTATTGAAAACACTCACTTGCCAACTGCTTTGGGCGAAAACCCGGGTACACAGCTGCTCAATTACTTCGCTGTTGGTCACGGCGGTTATGATGAATAACTGGATGTCCTGCACTTCTTGTGAGTCCAACTTGCCTAACATTAGCAAGCCATGGATATCAGCTTCGTTTAATTCTGAGTCTGTTACAAGGCTAAAATCCAGCATCAGCTTATGCGCATCCCGCAAGGCTGACTTGTAAGTGTCACTTTGATTAAGCAAGATTAAATCCAACGCGTTGAGCACACCGTTAAATTCGATACATAGCTTGTTGTCGGTAGCTTTAATTGTATAACTCATCATTTTCTCCTGTGATATACACGGATGCCGTGAGGGTAACGTACTTGTAATGCCAGTAAAAATATGGAGTGATAAATTTTGCCCCAATACCGTGGCTAAAAAGGTATATACCTCAATTGCTTTACCATCACTTACTGTAGGCCAATAACGTTACAGGGTAGGTTTGCCCTGGCGCACCATTTTAATGCAAATGCGGATTATTGCTCTTTTATTGTGCACAAGATTGAGGCTAATTACCGATAAATACGATTATGTTATTGAAATATATCATTAATAATTTGTGGCACAGGTCTTGTTCTATATCTTGCATCACCTCAATAAAATATCAAAATAAAACTCGGGAGCAACACCATGAAACTAGTTACTGCGATCATCAAGCCTTTCAAACTTGATGACGTGAGAGAAGCAATTTCTGAAATTGGCATAGATGGCCTAACGGTCACCGAAGTTAAAGGTTTTGGTCGACAAAAAGGTCACACCGAACTTTATCGTGGCGCTGAATATCAAGTCGATTTTTTGCCCAAAGTGAAGCTGGAGATCGCCGTGCAAGACGATCATGTGGATCGTTTGGTGGAAGCTATAGTCGGTGCAGCTAAAACAGGCAAGATCGGCGATGGTAAAGTATTCGTTTACGACCTGGAACACGCTGTTCGTATCCGTACCGGTGAAACCGATGGCGACGCCATCTAGATAATGAGGAGATAAAAAATGGAAATTACATTTGAATTAGGTTATGCCCTGGATACGTTTTATTTTTTGATGTGCGGTGCATTGGTCATGTGGATGGCAGCAGGTTTTACTATGCTCGAAGCGGGTTTAGTTCGCGCTAAAAATACCACAGAGATTTTGACTAAGAATATCTCGCTTTATGCTATTTCATGCATTATGTACATGGTTTGCGGTTACTGGGTAATGTACGGTGGTCCTGATGGTCTGCACGCTGCAGTACCATTTTTGGATGGGATACTAGGTGACGGTGTAGCTGAACACGGCGATACTTATGCGCCCTCAGCAGATTTTTTCTTTCAGGTAGTATTTGTTGCTACGGCTATGTCCATCGTTTCAGGTGCCGTGGCTGAGCGTATGAAGTTATGGGCTTTCCTCGCTTTTGCAGTGGTACTTACCGGCTTTATTTATCCTATGGAAGGTTCATGGACTTGGGGTGGTCAATCTGTATTTGGCCTTTATACTTTGGGCGATCTGGGTTTCTCTGACTTTGCCGGTTCAGGCATAGTGCATATGGCGGGTGCCGCTGCTGCGTTAGCGGGCGTGTTATTACTCGGTGCACGTAAAGGTAAATACACTGTCGATGGTAAAGTGAACGCTATTCCCGGTGCTAATTTACCTATGGCTACTTTAGGTACCTTTATATTGTGGATGGGCTGGTTTGGCTTTAATGGGGGCTCTGTTTTGGCATTGGCTAGCGTAGAGAGTGCAAATGCTGTGGCAGTGGTTTTCTTAAATACGAATGCTGCCGCTGCAGGTGGCTTGGTTGCTGCACTTGTCTTAGCCAGAATACTGTTTAAAAAGGCTGATCTAACTATGGCATTAAATGGTGCACTGGCAGGCCTGGTAGCCATTACCGCTGAACCTTCTACTCCCACTGCCTTACAAGCAACCTTGTTTGGTGCCTTAGGTGGCATAGTAGTAGTGTTAAGTATTTTGGCATTAGATAAGTTGAAAATTGATGATCCGGTTGGTGCCATCTCTGTACACGGCGTAGTAGGCTTTTTAGGTTTGATGTTGGTACCCGTGACCAACGACGGTGCCTTGTTCTCTGGTCAACTTATCGGCGCTTTGACTATCTTCGTTTGGGTATTTGTCACAAGCTTAATTGTTTGGTCAATTATCAAGGCTGTAATGGGTATCAGAGTCAGCGAAGAAGAAGAGTTTGCAGGTGTAGATATAAGTGAATGTGGTTTGGAAGCTTACCCTGATTTCACCGGTGGTCGCGTTTAGACTAGCACTTTTTGGGGAGACAGGTGGGCGTAAAATAATAATAAAATAACGTTCTGCTTATCCATTAGTATTTAATAGCCTCGCTTCGTGCGGGGCTTTTTTTATTATGTGACCCACTGATTTACCTGCAAAATACACGTTTGCTGCAAGGCACTGACAGCATAGCCTATGTTTTGGACACGTCGTAAGTGTGTATGCATGGGAAAATTTTGCTGAATTTACTGGATTTTGCTATGAATTTGCAGGAAGCTATCGATGTTTCGCGTATGTTGCACAGTGCTTCTAGCCCGCCCAAGAATGAAAATGATGGACGACTGTGGTTTTGTCACCCTGGAAAATGGTTATGGTTTCCCGCCGCGAATTGCACAAGGGACATGTATTGGCGGAGGTTTCAGCTTGGTTTGGCGACTATCCGGCTGTTATAAGTTATCCCAAAAACAGGCGTCTATTATGTATGCCGCATCCGAAAGTCGTAAAAATGGTCAGGCGGCTGGATATTAAACCCAAATAGAAATAAGAATTTTATGGCACAAGCACAAAAAGGGATCTGCGCAGAACCCAGTCTGCATGCCTTGTATTTATTGTTCAACGTCAATGACGATGATGATCAGGTGATACGGGTAAAACTGGCGCGTATTTTAGACTTGTTCAGTCATTATGATGAGGAGTATTACGAAGCCATGGTGACCGGTGTGATTGCTATTGGCAGTAGCTACTGGCATGAGGTCTACCCGGGCTTGATCCCTGTTGAGCTGACACCTTTCCCGGATATGCAGTGTGATGATCGCAGTGCCCCGGTGGCACCTTGTGATTTATTTATCCAAATCCGCGCGGATAAAGCTGACATATGCCATGCATTGGGCATGGAAATTTTTAGCCTGTTAAGGCCACACGTCGATTTAATTGAAGATATACGTGGCTTTCGCTATTTGGATGGCCGGGATTTGACCGGCTTTGTATATGGCGCAAATAACCCCAAGGGCATGCACAAGCTGGACACGGCATTGGTGGGAGAGGAAGATTCGGACTTTGCCGCGGGTAGTTACTTACATGTGCAACGTTATCGGCACAATATCGCTCAATGGCAGCAATTGCCAGTTAGCCGCCAGGAGGAAATCATGGGACGTAAAAAATCCGATAACACTGAGCTTGATGAGTTGTATAAATTACCCCGCAATCACGATTTTTGTACTCGCCTGTATGATCAAGACAACCAGCCGATAAACCTGTTGCTGCAAAGCATGCCTTATGGCGATATGCACGTACAAGGTTTATTCCTAGTATGCTGCACCAAAAGCCCGAAACCTTTTAGACAAATGTTACAGCAAATGATATTTGGCGATGAACAAGGAGAATATGATCTGTTTCTTGACTATACTAATGCTGAAACGGGGGCCGCTTTTTTTGCTCCTTCCCTGACATTTATCAAACAGCAAGGTCAAAAATAAGCAGCAGTTCAGCCAGGTGAAATGATAATTTGATGGTCATGGCTTAGCCATGAAGAAACCATACATACGGGCTTATGTGCCTGTATGTATATGTTCCATGCTGCTCAGAGGATAAATTTATTCAAGCCTATTTCAGGTTTACAGTTGCAAAGCCCCATCCCAATTCGCCGGTAATTCTTGTTGTTGTAACAAGCGGCACTGAGCAAGGTGATGGGTGGCCAGATAATCTTGTGGATTAAGGCTCAGTGCTTGCTCAAAACAAGACAAGGCTTGAAGCCAATCTTTTGCCTTTCGATAATTTATCCCCTGTTTTATAAGATTAGCATTTAATAATTTCAATTTTTTTTGCTCGTCAGGCAGATGATCAAGAACTTCATGAATTTCCAGTGCTGCCAGGCGACCTTTGACCTTAACCCAATCCAGCAGGCGTGACTCAAAACGCCCTTCGGCCTGAGCAACCTCAAGCATCTGGGCACTGACCACAATATCGGTTTGGTACACAGGGGCCAATTTTTCAAGGCGATAAGCCAGGTTCACGCTGTCACCAATTACCGTGGTGTCCATACGATCATCAGAGCCTACGGTGCCGATAATAACCGGACCAAAGTGTATACCTATGCCAATATTAATGGGTGGGTAGTCGCTGTTATGACGATGCTGGTTGTATATATTCAAGGCATAACGCAAATCCAGAGCGGCGCGAATAGCGTCAGTAGCCTTATCTTCGTTGCTGCCCTTGGGGTGATCGAACAGGGCCATAATGGCATCACCGATAAACTTGTCGATAAAACCACCGTTATGATGAATGGGATCATTCATGCGTAAAAAATAAGAATTGAGAAAGTTCATCACTTCCTGGGGACTCATCTGCTCTGACAAACCGGTAAAACCCCGAATGTCACAAAACAGTATCGCCACATCATCTTCGTCTGCGTGACCCAGCACGAGAACAGAGGATCCATGTTTGGCAAAATGGTCGACAAATTGCTTAGGCACAAATTTCTGAAAGGTATGCATCAAACGCATAGCCTCATCTGCTTTTTGTTCGAAACGTTTGGATGATGCCAAAGCATTTTTTTCAAATTGCCCCCGTTCTTTTTGCGTAACCACATTGCCCTGGTAGCTGGAGAGCTGTTTGACTTTGGCGCCCAATATAACAAGCGCCAGAATACAAACCGCAATAACAGCTAACAGGGCCAGGGGTAATGGCTGCATAAGTGCTTCTAACATACTACTGAGGCTGCTTAAATGAGTGTGGTAAGTAAAATAATATACCCTAACCTACCTGAACTTCTTGGCGACGTCAGCTAAAACCTCATCGGCTATATCTAGAGTTTGTTGAATAACCTGTGCATCATGGGCGGCAGAGACAAAACCTGCCTCGTAGGAGGCGGGTGCCAGGTATACGCCTTTGTCTAACATGCCATGATAAAAATGATTAAATTGTTCAGTATTACAATTCGTTGCCTGGCTATAATTCGTGACCTTTTGTACATCAGTGAAAAACAAACCAAACATACTGCCTGCATAGTTAACTGACATGGGAATACCATGCTTATCGGCGAGGTTTTTAAACCCCTCGGCCAAGGTTTGGGTTGAGGCACTCAACTGGTCATACAATCCAGGGCGCTGAATTTCTGCCAAGGATGCTAAGCCAGCCGCCATCGCGACCGGATTGCCTGACAGGGTACCAGCCTGGTACACCGGACCGGTAGGCGCGATATGGTGCATGATCTCAGCCTTGCCACCAAAAGCACCTACTGGCATGCCGCCGCCAAGCACCTTACCCAGGCAAGTAAGATCGGGTTCTATCTGGTATTTATCCTGGGCGCCACCTAAGGCGACCCGAAAGCCGGTCATGACTTCATCAAATATCAGCAAGGCGCCGTATTGGCTACAAATTTCCCGTAAACCCGCTAAAAACCCGTCTACAGGAGGTATACAGTTCATGTTGCCACACACAGGCTCAACGATAATACAGGCGATATTTTGTGGATGCTCGGCAAAGGCTTGTTTAACTGACTCAAGGTTGTTGTATTCCACCGTCAGGGTGTGTTTAGCGAAATCTGCAGGAATACCCGGTGAACTGGGTACACCGAAAGTGAGTGCGCCGGAACCGGCTTTGACCAGCAGTGCATCGGCATGGCCATGGTAACAGCCTTCAAATTTGAGGATTTTATCACGGCCCGTATAGCCCCGGGCCAAACGGATGGCGCTCATGGTCGCTTCGGTGCCTGAATTGACCATACGTAACATTTCCATCGAAGGTACTAGCTTGCTGACCAGCTCGGCGATGTCTACTTCAGCTTCGGTGGGGGCACCAAAACTCAAGCCGTTTTGCGCTGCATCAATAACCGCCTGGCGGATTTTTGGATGGTTATGGCCTAATACCATAGGCCCCCAGGATTGCACATAATCTATATAGCGTTTGCCATCAACATCATACAGATAAGGACCATCAGCCTTGGTGATAAAGGGCGGTGTGCCGCCTACGGCTTTGAAGGCACGTACGGGAGAGTTGACGCCGCCAGGGATATGTACTTGGGCACGTTTAAAAAGTTCTTGAGATTTTTGCATACTAGTCAGTTTACCTTTGTCTAATCTTGGCCAAAACGGGCCGTATTTGTGTACCAATGAACGTCTTTGTCAAACTTGCTGACAATATTTTCTACCCCCAGGGTCAGGGCAAACAGTGCCATACGCACTAACACCCCGTTGTCGGTTTGCCTGAATATGGCCAAGTTGGGATTCATGTTCAGGTCGTTATCCAGCTCGTTGGCTTCCACCCGCGAGTCTCGGGGAAGAGGATGCATAATCACGGTTTTGGATTGAAAATGCTGAGTATATATCTGTTGATTTAAGCGAAACTTACCGCGATATAAATTGGCTTCTTCCTGGGAGCCAAAGCGCTCTTCCTGTACCCGTGTCTGGTAACAGATATCGGTGTCCAGGTTACCTTCCAGATTTTCACTCACCGTATAGCGATGCCCGGCGGCTTCAATTGCTGCAAGAATAGCCTCCGGCATGGCCAATTCTTTGGGGGAAATCAGGGTGAAACGCACATTTTTAAATAAACATAACAGTTTTGATAAAGAATGTACGGTACGGCCGTATTTAAGATCACCGATCATGGCGATATGCAGGCCATCGATGCGGCTCCCATGATAGTGCAATTCTTTTTGAATGGTATAGAGATCAAGTAAGGCCTGAGTCGGGTGCTCGTTGGTACCATCGCCGCCATTGATGACGGGCACCCTGCTACCTTGGGCAAACTCAGCCACTGAGCCAGGATCCGGATGACGCATGGCAATAATGTCCGAATAGCCGCTTAATACCCGGGCGGTATCATACAAGGACTCTCCTTTGGCCAGGGCTGAGTTGCTTATGCCCGTGGTTTCTCGTACTTCACCGCCAAGCAAGTTAAAGGCCGTACCAAAACTGACCCGGGTACGGGTGCTGGGCTCAAAAAACAGGTTGCCTAAAATGGCCCCATCGAGCACGGTGGTGCGTTTCTGGCGTTTGGCATAGGGAGCCATAAGATCGGCGATGGCAAACACCTTTTCTATGGATACGCGATCGAATTGATTGACAGAAAGAATATGACTACCTTCGAATTTCATCTTAAAAAGCGCCTGTGTAAAGGGGATCAGCAGCATTTTATCAAACTTCTGACAGGCTGACCGAAATCTATTGGCTTAAATGTTAATTTGTCATCATCCCATGCTAAATTGCCACTGTATAGGGACACAGTCTGAAAGCAAGGAGCTCATATGCCCCACAAAGCTATGATAGATAAGGATATTCGTGTAGTAATCCTGGGTAATTCAGCTTCGGGAAAATCAACCTTGGCCAGGCAATTAGCAAAACGTTTTAGCATCGCTCGCCTGGTTTTAGACACATTAGCCTGGTTACCTATGGGATCTCTCGCCAAAAAATTACAGCGGGCACCACTGGGAGAATCTATGGTTGGCATTAACGCTTTTATGCAGACCCAAAAAAATTGGCTGATAGAGGGCTGTTACAGCGATTTGTTGGGGCAGGTATTACCTGTGGCTAGGCAGCAAGTATCTATGGATTTTTCGATACAAGATACCTTTAGCCATATTGCCCATTAGTGTTTCTTTTCCGTAGACATCATTTTTTAGCTGCAGTATGAGGGGTAAAAAAATTACGTTTTTTGACCCTTTTCACATGATGCTATTAAGCGATTCAATAATACATTGCTGGGAGTGCCACTTGGCTAACCTTATTATTGGTAACGATACAACCTCAATCCCGGGTGAGTACCTCGAGTAATTCAATTTCGAAGCTTAGGTCTGAGTTTGGGGTGATGAGTTTGCCAATCTGACGGTCACCTTAGGCCAGGTGAGCGGGCACCCAAAGTCTACGTATGCCTCCGACATTCATGCCTTGCAAACCTAAGACCCAACCCCGTATTACCCGTTTGTTACTCAATACGCATTGGAAGGGGGCATTGTTTTTATATGATGAATCAAACTCGTTGCCATTTGCCAACCAGCCGCGGTAATGAGTGGTGAGCAGTGCGCCGCGCTGTGCGGCTTTTCCAGCTCCAACTACCAGGTCTTCAATTTTAAGTTCTGCTGGCATCCGTGTTTTTCACTATCATTCATAAAAGTAGCTACTATAGCCACATGAATATCAAAAAATCACAAACAAAGGGAAAGTATGTGCACCTGGCCTCTTTTTTTACCATAACATCAGCCCGCCTTCGCCCGATGCACCGGCACTGTATAGCCTTAAACGTAAGTAGTAGCGGCGTCCTTTAATTAAACGCAGTTGAATTTTAGAATTGTAGTGGGTGCCGCTATCGTCATCACCGGCTAAAAATATAGGCTCGCCATTATCATCTTCAAATAACACCATGATGGTGTCCATGGTGCCAAACGTTTGCATGTTATAGGTGCGGCTCAGTTGTGGCTCAATCATAAAATCGAATTGCTCTCCTGGCTGTATATCGAGCTTGTGGGACAAAAATGGTTTTAACTCAGGCCATTGTACAGGGCGGTTGCCGGGATAAAACTTGCGCGCTTCTTGTTTATCCATTTCGGATAAACCGGGGGCGGGGATCAATGGCTGGTTTTCATATCCGGTAGGGGAGAGTATCAAACCGGCTTGAAACTGGTAATGCATCACCGAGTCTCTATCCCAGGTGCTGCCGGCAATAGTTTGCTGGGTTATTTTACGAATAATATTGTGATGGGTTTGGTTTCTATCCCAAAAATTCGGGGAACCGGCAAATGTGGCGTATACCGCTTCTTCGTCCCAAACTATCCCTGCTTGTGGGTTCTGATGCTCATGGGGGAAGCCCATGGCATGGCCGATTTCATGCAAGGCGGTATCCCGCCCATAGGGGGTGGTCAAATCCCAACCAAAATTCATGGTTTGCTGCGCTCGATTGGGTACCAAATCTATGCAGTCACGCCCCACATAAGACCAGGCGCTGCCAGGCGCAAAGCCAATCCTGAATTCCGCATCGGTCGCTTGCTTAACTTCAATAAAATCCAGACCTAAACCCAAGTCTTTCCATTCGTTAAATGCATCCTTGACGGCCTGTAATTGTTCGGGAAGACCGGCTAAGTCATTTCGGTCCTGCATAAAGTAATAATGTAATACAGTGTGGTTGACCCACTTTTTTTCAATATAGCGGATCAGGGATTCACGGTTAGGATCTATATTGGCATCTAAAATTCGCGGCTCTACCAGTGGAAGATCACAAGAACAGGGTATGTCTGGCTCACATTTTTTCATTTTTACGTCCTTTTGATTATGAAACTCGCCCCCTGACTGATTTTCGCTATCGATTGGATCAGCGACAGCTAATTGGCGGGCAATATCGTTTATAAAATAATGAGGCGAGCCCATCGAAACTGCCTCGATGGGATACTTTTACAACAACAGATGAGTACATAACTTAGTTGAAAAATGCGAAAAACTCAATTTACGGCATAGTGTAGGAAAGGGGATCGGTCGGTAACGTTTTAGAGCGTTACATTAAGCCGAATTAAATGGTGTGGGGTTTTAGCTAAAAGTACCAATCCAACAAAACACGGTAACAAACGACAAAACCCCACTGAGGGCCTCGATAGTAAATTAGTCGGTGTCAGCCAGTGGCTGATAAAGGAGGCATCAGTGACGAACGCATAGCGAACCTGATATTTCATACTGCCTCTTCACTTTGGGCATCATGCACTAAAGCCTAACTTAGCGGTTGAAAATATAGCAATAGCGGATAACATGGTGAGCCACTTTGCAGGTGGATTGCCCAGCCAACAAGACGCAAACCTCAAAAAAACACTCAGGCCCGTTCGTCTTTTGGGGAGTCCATGACAACATGGGTGGTAATAGTGCTGACTTGAGGCAGGGTACCCAGAGTATCGGTATGAAAGGCTTTATAGGTTTTCAGGCTGGCGGTTTCAACCCGTAAAATATATTCAAATGAACCGGTAACGTTATGACACTCTTTTACTTCTGGTGCCTGGGTGATGGCTTGTTCAAAGGCGTGTTGTGACTCTTTGGTATGTTCACCCAAACCGACGGCGACATAGGCGATAAAGCTATTGCCGATTAACTCACTGTCTAATATGGCCCGATAGCCTTTGATTACCCCGCTATTTTCCAATTCCTGTACCCGCCGTAAACAGGCTGAAGGTGATAAACCGATTTTTTCCGCCAGTTCGGTATTGGACATTCGGCCGTGATCTTTTAGCACTTGCAATATTCTTTGGTTATATCTATCAATTTTAATCATTTATTGTTCTTTTACCGTTTTTGGGGCTTATTTGACGCGATAATTTTCAGATTTACCCTTTATAATTGCACTAAATTACAGCCAATAAAATAGCGAACGTCATGACTTTGGAAATAATCACCGCCTTAATACTATTTGCGTTTGTGTCGTCGATCACCCCAGGCCCAAACAATTTAATGTTAATGGCGTCCGGGGCAAATTTTGGCTTCAGACGAACCTTGCCTCATTTACTGGGAGTTGGTCTGGGTTTTACCCTGATGGTAGTGTTGGTCGGCTTGGGCATAATGCAACTATTTGATCTTTACCCTTTAAGTTATCAGGTATTAAAAGTACTGAGCGTGGCTTATCTGTTGTATCTTGCTTACAAAATTGCTGTCTCGGGTGCGGCCAGTGAAAATCGATCCGCCAGGGGCAATCCTATGACCTTTTTGCAGGCAGTGTTGTTCCAATGGGTGAATCCTAAGGCATGGACCATGGCGCTGACGGCCATCAGCGTGTATGCGCCCTCAAAAAGTGTCATGGCAGTGGTATTGGTGGCCATGATTTTTGGTGCGGTCAACTTGCCATGCATCAGTTCATGGACGGCTTTAGGGCAAAAAATGCAAAATTATTTAACCAATCAAAAACGCTTGCGCCTGTTTAATTTTAGTATGGCGACGCTGCTGGTTTTATCTTTGTATCCAGTGTTGTTATAGCACTAGAGCCCCATCATCAGGCCAAGGGTGAACTCTATATTTTGTATTAAGGGAGCAACCTGCTCTTATTGTGCAAAACAGTGGGTGAGTATTTGCTGGTTATAAACGAATGCGTAGTTATGCATTTTGGAACGTAAAGGAAGTTCTCTTTGGCTGGTGACAACATCGCCGGTGCCTTTGATAACGCGATAGCCGCAGTGCTGTTCGAGCTCTGCTAAAGGATAAATAGCCAGATCGATCCCCGGTATGGAAATAGCCCTTCCAGCAAAAGCCAATAAGCGCCAATCACGATTTTTAATGGCTTGTTGTGCATCTAATTGGGGATCCGCGCTTTGTATCCAGGCCAGAGGATGTTGATCGTTATTGGCCTGTGGTGCAGAATCGCTGGCGATGGTCTGAGTCATAGGTTGTGGTTGCTCCACACAGCCTGTCAATAGGGTGCCTATCACTGCTAAGGCGAAAAAAATCTGTCCTTGGGTTTTATTCATAAGTTAACCTCTTGGCTTGCCACAGCAACAATCTTCTACGCCACAGGATCCACATCCCCAGCAACCCGTAACAGGCATAACTTAAGGCCCCGCCGCTGCTTTTTGAGGACGAAGGGGTTGGTATGGCCACCGGTGTCGCAACGACAGTAACAGTAACATTGGTGGTGGTGGTGAGTTGCTGGTCACTGACGGTGTAACTAAAGCTTTCGCTGCCAACGAATCCGCTTTGTGGCTGATAACTGAGCTGGTTAGCGTCTATGAATACACTAGCATTGCCGTTGTAATCGATGGCACTAACACTCAGGGTATCCCCGTCTATGTCACTGTCGTTGGCCAGCACATTTAACAGGTTACTGGCACTGTCTTGTTCAAGGCTAAACATATCTTGGTTGGCTACAGGGGCATCGTTAACCGGGGTCACAGTGATGACTAAGGGGAATACCACTGAGTCTGTTGTGGCATCATTCACTGTTGCGGCAACCGACAAATCACCGTTAAAATCCCCATCAGGAACGACTGTCATACCGTCGGTACTGAGACTGTAATGGTTGCCATTTTCAAGGTGTAAGGTGAAATTTTCCGGGTAGCTGGAGTCCTCGTCGCTAACCTGTAAATCGTCTAGGGTGAGTGTTAGGGCGTTGTCTTCAGCAACAGATAGGGGCAACTGGCCGGTAATAATGGGCACCACCGGACCCGTTCCAGGTTCAATGATGAAATCGCCCTCGTTTACAGCGTAAAACACATTATCATTGCATAATACTTGTAAACGCACTTGGGTACTGGCAGTACTGGGTACCCTCATCACTTGTTCACCGTCGTTAGGTGTATCACTAAGCACTAAAGTGTCAAACTGATTGTCGCCGTCAAGATCCAGACGAATGTCTACGCTTTGGCAATTAATGGATGCCAGCTCGGTGTCTGCGCTATTCCAGCGCACCGTTTGCAGGGTATTACCCTGCCAGTTTGTGCCTGTGGTGGGGGCAAGCACCGCAAAAGTGGCCCCTGTATCGATAACTTGCACGGCGACATCGGCGGTATTCACACCGCCTTTGCCATCTTTAACCGATACCCGAAAATTCAGCTCTCTGTTGGTGCTTGGGTAGGCTTCGCCGAAGCTTACCTTATCAGCTAACACATCACTCAATTTCGGAAAATAGCGATAAGGCTCGACGGTGGCTGGATAGGAACGAAAAAGCGGGTTGGCGCCGTTATCGGTTTGCATTTCTTGTGCTGAAGTACTGCCACCCAGTAAACCACCGGCGTCCAGCTGTTCCCAATTGTAGCTCAGGGTGTCACCATCAGGATCACTGGCCTGGGTTGTCAATACGAAGGGGGTGTTGGCCGGAATAGTATAAGCCCTGGCTGTCAATTGCACCGCAGGCGCAGCGTTATCCAGTGAACTGCTGGTGGCGCAGGTGCGGCCCAAGCCGTTTTCCACATAGTTAAGAATTTGCTCAATTGAGCCGGCATGAAAATAAGGATCGCTGGTAGTTTGTAAATTTTGCTCACTACAAATACCTGAATATGACATGATAGTCGAGCCGCTGCCAGGTTCAAACGCATGATTGGCACTGCGCTGATCAGCACTACAATTATTTTGATTTTGAGCATTAAATGTATGACTAGCCCCCAATTGATGACCAAGTTCATGGATCACCAAATCAATGTAAAAGCGTTCCCCTTGAGGATTAATACTACCGCTGTAGCCTTGGGCCTTAACGTCGTTATTACATACCGAAGGAACAACAGCTAACCCGCCTGGGTTAGTACCCAGCAGGTGGCCGATATCATAGTTATCAGACCCCAGTGCATCGTCTATGACTTGTTGATTGGCTTCGATATCGCCAGCCTGATCACTGTTGGTATAAGGGTCGGTTTGTGCATCGAGGAAAATAATGTTGTGGTTGTCGACTAACTCAAAGCCTATGGCCAGATCCGTCAGTAATATCTGGTTAACCCGATTGATCAGGCTGACCATTTCGGCCACTGCATCGGCTTTGCTGCCGCCTGCTTTAGCGGTGTATTCGCTTGTTGCACTGAGCGCCAGGCGATAAGTTCGTAGAGTCGCGCCAGTAGATTTTTTCAGGGTAACCGCATTGGATTGGGCTGTCATCGCACTTGGTGGGGCCAAAAGCGTATCGTTAGTAAAAAAGGGAACATCCGGGGCGATGGCATCCTGGTAAAAGTAACTAACATAAAGATCGGGGTTGTTTTCGTATTGAGGCGAGAGTAATACCCACTGGTTTTGGTGACGAAACAGACCGGATAGCCCTTTATGGGTCATGGTGAAACGCCCGGTATTTTGTGGTTGACCCAGTTCATAACCTTCGAAAGATAGCATACGGGGGTAGCGCGCCCGCAGGGCTTTTGACATGACGGGGGAGTCAGTTAAAACAAATTCCTTGTTGCCCCCACTAGGTAAGGGAACAGGCAAAATAATAGCACCGCTATTATCCGCGAAGCGCCGCTGCAGGTCGGCACTGTCGACCTTGAGGTAATTGCCGCGACTGGCAGTGACTCTTGCACGTTGCTGATCCTGTGATTTGGCCTGAGGAGCGGCGGACCATAGCTGTGCTTGGACACCTATAGATAAGGGCGCGATACAACCGCACATGACTAATCTGAAAACAAAACGGCGCACTTTATTGGTAAAAGGCATAAGTATCCTCGACGTAAATGACCCAGCCATGCATATAAATGAATCGATCGGGCTTAATAACGGGGTTAAAATTGTTTGGCTATCAAGTCGGGCAAGAGTTCTGATTATGAGATGTCTTTTCCCTATTTTTTAGCCTCCACAGATTGATTAATTATTAATGTCTGTTACTTTAGTCTGGATTATTACCCTTGCTGAATCGGTTAGCCGACGGCTACGGCACAGTGATCCACGTATCGTGGAGGTCATCTTTATCCATAGTGATGATCAACAGCAAGTGGTGGCAGGCCTTGTAAAGTAAGAATTCAAAACCCTGTATCCATTTGTTAAAACCTTATCTTACAAGATAGCTCTGCAAAGCCTCAACTCCAAACAACATCTACATCCATGAACGTTTAGTCGATTTAACCTGATGTAAACATCCATTAATAACCTTGTAAGCCATCAGTTGAGGCAACATGGGTAAGGTCATCGAGCCGCAAGCTAATATAAACTTAGCGCTGGCGAGCTGGCGTTTTTTCATCATAAGACTTTGCTTAAATTGACTTTGTTGCACCTTAAAAGCAGGGAAACAATAATAGTCGAGGCCTAATAAACCGCGGCGTATATAAATATATTGTTCATCATATGCCACCCCCCACCGTCGCCAGCGTAAATACACAAGGCCACTGGCCAGTGTAAATAATAACAACAAAATCCCACTTAAATTAAAGTTTTGGTGGTAGAGGGCAAAACACTGAGTTAAACAGAATATGGGAAGCAAAAAATAACCAATGTATCGCACTAAATAAAAGTGGCTTATGGGTAAGAAATTCACATTAAATAATTGGTTTTGTGGAAACATATCCTCTATTAAAATCTTGCTTTGCTGAGGGGTAATAGAGGGAATAATGATTTTTTTATTTGCCGCTGAGTGCTCGCTATTTGAGACCTGTGAATTACTTTGCTCCAGGTTTAAATTAATTCGCCCCAGTAGCACGTCAAGCCAGTCTTGTTTTTGGATCACAAGTTGTAGTCTGCTTAGAGGCATGGTGACTTCGTGCTTGGTGAGCAGTCCACTACGACGGATATAACGATTTTCAACTTTACTGAGAGTAAAACCATAAAAACTGATGATTGCACCCATGACTGACAAACTGACAACTATGAACACAATAAGCAAGATAACAGATAATGCATACAAGCTTACTTGCCACACTGAATGACTATCAAGGTTAAAGAATTCGTTTAAATCTATCCCTAAGCCGCTAACACTGTCACTTATTTTTTGCACAATATTATCGTAAAAAGGAACCAAGCCGCCTAAAAATATCCAGATCCTGTTACTGGTTATGCCGTGAATAACCAAATCAGTCAAACTGCGTTGATTGAGTATGCGTTCCTGAGGTAAGGTTTTGCTGTTTGTTTTATGGTCAGATTGTTCCTCAGTTAAGGATGCTCTGCTCCTTTTATTATGTAGCACTTGCCCGAGTATTTGCTGTTTCAGTTGCTCGGCCAGAGCCAGTGGCAGGGCCACTAATTTTGCTTCTTGTTTAGCCGAGCCTGCAGTATCAAGCTGCAAGCAGGCAAAGCCAGTTATGCGGTAATAAATAGGTTGTTCTAATCTCACATTTTGAATGCGTGCAAAAGGCAGGTTTATATGTGTTTTCTTAATAATACCTGAGCGGATTTCCAGGTCATCTTTAGACAAACGAAAACGATAAACCTGAAAGCTCCAAAAAACACTCACTAAAAAAAAACCTAGGAAGGCTAAAATAGCGGCCATGCTAATCAAAGGGTGTTCACGAAAGCTCGAATAGGCAAAGGCAAAAGCAGGGATAAGATAAATAATATTGCTAAACAGGCCGCGTAGGATACTGACCGAAAAGTATAACAAGGCGATGGGTGATAATCGCTGCCAGGCGTTTTCCTCCATGGCATGAACGAGTCCCTGTTTAGCATTATTGCTCTTATCCATTAGCGGTAATATCTTTGTGGTGCAATATAAACTGACGAATTTGTCGTGCTTTTTGGTATTCCAGACCTGGAATTTCAAAAGTGTGCAGTGCCCCTCCAGCACTAAAAACCTGTAATGAGGCCAGACCTCTTGCTCGCTCCAATGGGCCTTGTTTGAGTTCAACATGCTGAATGCGCGTAATGGGTTGGCTAACTGTTTGACAAAATACTAAGCCGGATTGGAAATGCAAATCTGATCCCCGTAATGCATAGTACTTACGTTTGTCAGCTAAGTAGTTAAGGCTTGAACCTATTAATCCAAGCACAGCAACCAGTATTATCCCTAAAGGAAGAATGTTTGCTAACCAGGGTGGTAAGTTAATCCAAGGTTGAAAATAAGTCAGCCCGGCCAGTAAGATAATCATCCCCGTTTTCACCAGATTAATGACGGCATTTAACGGTGCATATTTTTCAGAAAGAGGATGTAAGGTGAGTTGCTCGATAGCCGAGTTTGACTCTACTGGCACAGGAACAAACTCAGTATTACTAAAAGGGGGATTGGCCATAAGGAACTAATATTACTTAGATTTTTGATGTACAGTCTAATATATCAACGTTGATATGCTAAGCAGTTTTTTCAACATATTTCAGAGAATGATTTTAAATATAATGAGAGGCGCAGTGCACAGGTAAAATTGGCATAACTGAATAGGTATTGCTTATCTGCTGTCTTTATCTGACCTTCAGGTGATGAAGGCCAGAACCGCTTATTTTTGACGGGATTACATATTGACTAAAGATAAAGAGCATCCGTTGAGCTAGCCAGAGCATAACTACTTTTTATGTCGGGTATTTTTAAATAGCCAGATATTCATGGCGAAGTTCTTCATTATCCATGACCTCTTGCGCACTGCCATCAAACACAATATTACCCATATCCAGGATCAAGGCCCGGTCAGCAAGACGTAAGGCTGCCACCGCGTTTTGCTCGACGATAATAGTGGTAATGCCCTGTTTCTTGATGCTATCTACTATTGACGCAATTTCATGCACAATAACAGGTGCCAGACCTTCATAGGGCTCATCCAGTAACAATAATTTGATATCACGTGCCAGTGCCCTGGCTACGGCTAACATTTGTTGTTCACCCCCTGAAAGGGTGGTGCCCATCTGATTGCGACGTTCCGCTAAACGGGGGAAATGTTCATATATTCTTTCTATTGACCAACCGATTGGTGGTGCTATTTGCGCCAGGATCAAGTTTTCCTCAACCGTTAACCCGGCAATTATTCTGCGATCCTCTGGTACAAGGGCAACCCCACATTGTGCGGCTTGATGAGAAGACATATTGTGCAGAGGTTGATGGTCGAGCCATATTTCACCGTGAGAAACATTCGGACTATCCATTCTAGCAATAGAACGTAATGTGGAGGTTTTACCTGCACCATTGCGCCCAAGTAAAGCGAGAACCTCACCTTGTCTGACTTCAAAACTGAGCCCTTGTACAATATAACTTTCACCATAATAGGAGTGCATATCCCAGCATGAAAAGAAGGCGGGTGCCGAGCCTTTGCTAAGGACAGGTTTAACACTCTCAGGAAATTTAATATCTCCGATTATTTTATTGCTGAGCGTTTCACTCATCCTCGGTTTCTCCTAAATAGGCTTCTTTGACTTTTGGGTTATTACGGATTTCATCTGGGCTACCTGTGGCAATAATTCGCCCCTGAGCCAATACACTTATGGTGTCAGCTAAACTAAAGACTACATGCATATCATGCTCGATAATAACTTTAGTCATACCATTACTGGTAAGTTGTTTAAGTAAATCAATGGTGGCGTTAGTATCATGTCGCGCCATACCAGCAGTGGGTTCGTCGAGCAGCAACAAGCTTGGTTTTTGGATCAAGCCCATGGCAACTTCTAAACGACGTTTGTCGCCCCGTGACATGCTACCTGCATGCTGATCGTAATGTTTTTCTAAACCAATTTCCTGTAAAGCTGCCATGGCAGCATGCTGGATCTCATCCTCTTTGGACATACACTTAAAAGGATTAAATTTAAACATGCCATCTCGTTTGGCTAGTGCCGGGATCATCATATTTTGCAACAGGGTTAAATCGGGAAAAATTTCCGGTGTCTGAAACACCCGAACCATACCCGCATGATTAATTTCATGGGGCTTTTTACCGATCATGTTCATGCCATTAAATGTCACACTACCGGTGTCGGGGATCAGCCGACCTATGCAGCAATTGAGCAAGGTAGATTTGCCCGCGCCATTTGGACCGATAATCGCGTGGGTCGTACCCGCTTCAATTTTTAACTGAATATCAGTCAGAGCGTGTAAACCGCCAAAGGTTTTGTTTACACCTTGAATGTCGAGGATATAACTCATTTTCCTTCCTCTTTTTGGCTGTTGGTTGGTTGTCCGGGAACGTGCTGGGCAATAGTGTCAACGGTATTTTTGCTAGTAGGGTTTTGCACAATCGAAGATTCAGAAGGTTCAATGTCGGACAACCCTAATTTTTTCCTGATGTACTTGTTGACCAGAGTCACGCCTTCCATTACGCCGCCGGGTAAAAAGATTACTACCAGCATAAAGAGTGCCCCCAATGTTAGATGCCAGCCTTGACCAACAAAGTGTTGCATGACTGAGACCATAAAACTTTGCAAAAAATCAGGTAGGAAATTAAAAAATTCAGTCAGGGTTGAGGGATTCATAGCAGAGAAAATATTTTCAAAATATTTAATAATGACTACCCCGAACAAGGGACCGAGTAAGGTTCCTGAACCACCTAAAATGGTCATCAAGACAACTTCACCGGAAGCCGTCCATTGCATTCTTTCAGCCCCGGCCAGGGGATCGGTAACGGCCATCAAAGAGCCGGCCAATCCTGCATACATACCCGAAATAATAAAGGCGGTTAATAAGTAAGGGCGAGGGTTAAACCCGGTATAACGCATTCGGGTTTGATTAGATTTTATTGCTCTTAGTTTTAAACCAAAGGGAGAGCGAAAGATCTTAAGTGAAATGTAGAAACCAATGATCAGCAAGATGGCACAGAAATAGAAACCAGGATAACCACTCATTAACTGACCAAACAAATTAGTAGAGGGCAAACCTTGTTCTACTTCAACGCCAAATAGCGCGTCAAGATAACGGGGATCGTCATAAGAGAGTTGCAAACCTGTTTCACCGTTGGTGATAGGGGTTAGCACCGAATAGGCCAAGCTGTAACACATTTGTGCAAATGCCAAAGTGAGGATAGAAAAGTAGATCCCCGAGCGACGTAAGCTCACGTAGCCAATAAGCAGAGCAAACAAACCAGCAATGAGGGTGCCCATAATAATCCCTGGCAACACGTTCATGCTAAATAATTTGAAACACCATACTGCGGAGTATGAGCCTATGCCCAAAAAAGTGGCGTGACCAAACGACAAGTAGCCAGTCAGACCAAACAATATATTAAAACCGATGGCAAAAATGCCAAATATGGCAAATTTTTGCAGCAAATCTGGATAGTTAGCCCCTAAGGGGGATAACCAAATCGGCGCAGTCAAAACCACTGTTGAGAAAATCAGCATCACCAGTAAATTATTTTTTAGCGTTAATTTCATCATTAGTCTTCCATCACCCCTTCACGCCCCATCAGACCACGAGGCCTGACTAACAAAACAATTACAGCCACCAGATAAATAACGATTTGGTCGATGCCAGGAAATATCGCCTTAAATTCAGTCATAGAAGCAAAAGATTGAATAATACCCAATACGAATCCAGCGGTTACCGCACCGCCCAATGAGCCCATGCCACCCACGACCACGACCACAAATGATAATACCAGGAAGTCCATGCCCATATGATAATCAGGGGGTAATATGGGGGCATACATTGCACCCGCCACGCCAGCGACAACGGCAGCGAGACCAAAGACAATGGTGAATTTGCGTTGCACGTCTATCCCTAATAAGCCAACCGTTTCGCGATCCGCCATACCTGCACGCACCACCATGCCAAAGGTGGTAAATTTCAAAAAGGCAAATACACCAAAAATAACCACAGATGCAAATCCAAGATAAATAAGCCGCCACCATGGGTAGACCAGAGCATCACTGAAACCTAAGAATGAGCCTATGGCTGCACTGCCAGATACGATATCAGGAGCCGGCGTTGGCATAGGGTTTGCGCCAAAAAAAGCCCGGATAATTTCTTGTAAAACAATGGCTAAGCCAAAAGTTACCAAGATTTGCTCGGCGTGAGTGCGTTTGTAAAAGTGTTTAATCAAGCCCCTTTCAAGGCCAATGCCGATGAGTAACATCACGGGGATAACGAAAATAATGGATATGGGAACGGCATAATCAATAATGGCCGTGCCTGTGTCCCCCCACCAAATTTCTAAATAAGGTTGTTCTTTAAAAGCATCAAAAAAGGTAATACTTTCATCTTTGACTTTTTTTGAAATAGTCAGAATTTCTTGAACGGTTACCGCACAAAATGCACCCAACATAAACAATGCACCATGGGCAAAATTAACAATACCAAGTGTGCCAAAGGCCAGTGTTAGTCCAAGGGCAATCAGAGCGTATGCGCCGCCTTTATCTAGACCATTGAGTAGTTGAATTAAGAAAACATCCATAAGTTTTATTTCAAATTATGTTAATTAAATTAGAATAAGCCATATCATTTTTGATGATATGGCTTAGCTTAAGGGTAGGTCTATACTTTATACGGACCTAGTTCTCCGCCAAATATCGATGCATCATATTCAACTTGTGCTCTTGGTACTTCTTTAACAATCTCCAACAAATCAAACTGGCTAGTTGGTTTTTGATTACCCCGTACAACCAATACATTTTTAAAGCACTGGTGATCTTCTGCACGATACTCAGTCGCACCATTACCCATACCATCGAACTCAAAACCTTCTAATGTTTTAATCACTTCAGGTGGGTAGAAGGTGCCGGCCATTTCACAGGCATTGGCATACAATAAGGTTTGCACATAACACGTATGGGCTGCTTGCGAGGGGGGGAAACCATACTCTGCGCCAAATGACTTAACAAAAGCCATTGAACCTTCATCGGTTAGTGCCCAGTTCCAGTTAGTGGTACCCAAAATTCCTTTGAGGTTTTCCCCGGCACCTTGTGCCATTAAACGAGAATATAAAGGCACGATAATTTCAAAGTTTTTGCCATTCACTTGTTTGTCTTTTAGACCAAACTGTACGGCTTGGGTTAATGAATTTACCATATCCTTACCATAGTGATTGAGGATCAAGGTATCAGCGCCAGAATTAAGAATAGGCGTTATATACTGGGAAAAATCACCGGCACCAACAGGCGTTTTGACTGTTTGAACCGTTTTCCACCCTAAGCCTTCAGTGGTTTCTTTAATCGATTCTTCTTGTGTCCAGCCCCATGTGTAGTCAGCCGTTAAATGATAAGCCGAACGCTCTGTACCCATTTCTTCTTTTAATACCGGGCCCAAGGCTGCACCGGACATTTTGGCGTTGAAGAAATGGCGGAAACCATAACGACGTTTGTCCTTACCGGTTGTGTCGTTGGAGTGCGTTAAGCCCGCCATGAAAATGGTACCCATTTCCTGACACAAACTTTGTACTGCAACAGCAACACCTGAAGACGAACCGCCGGATATCATTAATACACCGTCTTTTTCAATCATGCGTTTTGCCGATGCACGGGCGGCATCTGATTTGGTCTGCGTATCACCCGTTACATACTCGACCTTCTTACCAAGGATACCGTTTCCTTTCAGTGACAGAGGTTTCATGGTGTTCATCATGCCCCCATCTCCTTCACCATTTAGGTGCTTAACCGCTAACTTGTAGGCACGTAACTCATCTGCACCTTCATCTGCATAGGCCCCAGATTGAGGGATGTTAAATCCCAGGGTGATACTTTTACCAAAACCAGGCATATTTCTGAATTTACTGTCTTGGGCAAAAGCATTCTTCATAAAAAACATGGGTGAACTGGCTGCTACAATGATGCCTGCGGTCGCTGATGTTTTAATAAAGCTACGTCTGCTGTTATCTGAAACTGTGTCATTCTTATCATTCTTGTCGTTTGTGCTCATTCTAAACCCCTAATAACGTTAATATTGAGTGTGTAAACGTAAAGTTAAAAACTTGTAATTTTATTGCTGTTTTTTTTATGTAGGTCATTTTTACACCATGTCTTTGGGTTCTGCCATAAGACCTTGGTCGACCATGTCTTTTTCAGGCGCCAATGGGTCATGAGTGGTTTATCAAGAGGAAAATAAGAAAACGTGGAGTAATTTATTGCATGAATATGAATGAAAAAAGGTGAGTTAATGCTTTTGTGATCTTGCCTATAGCCAATATGATTGCAATCATGTCAATGTTGATCCCATTAGGCTAAAAATAGATACCTAGGCACAACTACTTAATAAAATTGGGTGTTTATACGCATAGTTAATCACGCACAAACATTTAACATCTAAATAACAATTAGAGGCCTGGTGATTATATACCCGTCACCCTGAAGCTGCAGCGTTATTGGCTGCTCTCACTCAGTCCCATGATCTTAGACGCACTAAGGTCCCTGCGGGCGGGTTTCAAATCCCCCACTACTGCATTATTTGTATTGGACATAGCAAAGCTATGCCTCAACAAAAATGTCTGGTATTTGACGATTTGAATTCCTGCTGATCTCTGCATCTTGGAGTCACTTGGGTATATATACGAAGGTATATCCTTTTTTGCTAACAGCCTAAGACCTTGGTCGTATAGACCATGAGCTTATATACAATTTATTTGTCATAGTTCACTGTCGAAAGGGTTTTCACACACATGATTAACACACAATTAACACTTGGATAACACATGAAAAAAAATATTAATAAAACCGCAGCGTTTACCGCGTTGCTCGCAGGTGCGAGCCTTTTCAGCTCAGTAGCACATGCAGATGCATTTGAAATTGACTTCAAAAACGGTGACAAAATGAAGTTCGGTGGCTACCTAAAAGCCGATGCCCGTTATGTCAGTGGTGATTTAAATTATCAGGATTACTGGATTGGTAATAATCCAGGGGCAGTAGACACGTCCAAACTGGGTTTAAACATCAAAGAAACTCGCTTTAATACGACTTATATTCACGGTGATTGGACAGGCTTTATCGAATTGGATTTTTATGGCGGAGGGGGCAACGAAATTATCAGTAACTCGGTATTGCCACGCTTGCGTCATGGATTTGTTAAGAACGAAAACTGGTTGATTGGTCAAACCTGGTCGACCTTTATGCCTTTAGCTGCATTAGTTGAGTCACTGGACTTTGGCGGCCCCCATGTGGCCGAAGGATTTATTCGCCAAGTACAGATACGCTATAGCATTGGAAACTGGCAATTTGCCCTGGAAAACGCGCAAACCTATGGCGACAGTGACGGAAACGGCGGATCAGGTAATGTTGGGGTCACTGGTTCGAATGCTGATCCTGATAGTAGTATTCCTGATTTTGTGGCTCGATATAACTTCAAAGGCGATTGGGGCCAGGCAAGTGTAGCTGGATTACTGAGAAAGGTTGACCAAGGGGGTATCGATGATACTGCCACTGCCGTGAGTTTTTCTGGCAGGATAAATGCCATTGGTAAAGATGATATTCGTTTTCAACTAACCCTGGGTGAATCCGGTCGTTACGTAGGTACAACACTAGCAACAGATATTGTTATTGACCCTGTTAGCGGTGAAACCAAAGCAGAAAAAACCACAGCATGGTATGTCGGTTACAGAAGAATGTGGAATGAAGACTATCGCTCCACGATATTCTATGGCAATGGTGAAACCGATATCCTGGGACATGATCGTTCACATTACGCGGTTAATCTTATCAGGCAGTACACCCCTAAGATGACCCTTGGGGTGGAATTTGGTAAATATGTAGTGGATGACGGTGGCCTGGATCTAGATTCAGCTTATTTACAAACGTCAGTCAAATTTACCCTGTAGCATCACTTGTAGGGCGAACACCCTTATTTTTTGCGCCCGTTGCCAACGGGCGCTTTTTTAATTCCCCCATCATATTGTCCAAACAACGACCTGTCATCTTGGCGCTTGTTTTTTCCTTTTCATGCCTATGCAGATTATTCAGGGCCGGATATACACTCTACGGTATGATAGAAAAATAATTTACCACAGAGTTCACGGAGCCAGCACATCTAAAATCATCCTATTTTAAAAATTATTAACGCTGTGCACTCTGTTTGGTCATCCCATCACACAGATTGTCACTAGCCCAGCCTGAGTCAAATGCAGAAGTATGTTCCTTTTTGATATCCTCGACAGGCTGAGTTATTAATCTATGCATCTGGGCCATGACCCATTTTATTTCGCATCGTCCAGCAGGTGACTGCATAGGCCCAAATTATATCCGTGGACAATATTCAGTTTCTTAACCGGCATAAAGGAGTTATCTTGGCTTTTACTATCACCTATCACCTATCACCTATGGCCTGGCTTATCGGTGATGACTCATGCCATAAGGCGCTAACATCAACGAGAAAATAGAACTTTGGTTAAACAGACAGAACCTAAAATGCGAGATTTACGCT
>JBKEFM010000015.1:0-39400 GCA_046709505.1 Paraglaciecola sp.
TGGATAAATTGCGTGCAGTGAAGCAATTAGTCCAAGCCAGTGGCCGTAATATTAGAATAGAAATTGACGGTGGCGTAAAAGTCGATAACATTCGCGCCATTGCTGAGGCCGGAGCCGATATGTTTGTTGCCGGCTCCGCAATTTTTAATCAGGCCGATTACGCCCTGGTGATTAAACAGATGCGCGACGAATTAGCCTCAGTTAAAGGCTAAACCCAGTCTAACCAAACCATATAGATCAAAAAAAATTATGAGCAAACCTATCGTACTTAGCGGCTGTCAGCCTTCCGGACAACTTACCATTGGCAATTATATGGGCGCATTGCGCCAGTGGGTTGACATGCAAACAGACCATGACTGCATGTATATGCTGGTGGATATGCATGCCATTACGGTGCGTCAGGATCCCAAGTCCTTGTTTAACGCCTGCCTGGATGGTTTGGCACTCTATATTGCCTGTGGCATCGACCCGCAAAAAAGCACTGTTTTTGTTCAGTCCCATGTGCCGCAACACGCACAATTAGGCTGGATACTAAATTGCTATACCCAAATGGGTGAGCTAAATCGCATGACCCAATTTAAAGATAAATCGGCAAAAAACATTTCCAATATTAATGCAGGTTTATATACCTACCCGGCATTAATGGCAGCTGACATTTTACTTTATCAAGCCGATCAGGTACCCGTGGGTGACGATCAGAAGCAACATTTGGAGCTGGCACGAGATATCGCCACACGTTTTAATAATTTATATGAGCCTGTATTTACTGTGCCTCAACCTTTTATCCCCAAGTTCGGCGCTCGCGTAATGAGTCTGCAAGATCCGAGTAAAAAAATGTCCAAATCTGACGACAATGCTAATAATTTTGTCGGTTTGCTAGAAGATCCTAAAAAGCTCAGTAAAAAAATCAAACGGGCCGTAACGGATTCTGACGAACAGGCACGCATCTATTTCGACACAGTTGAAAAACCCGGGGTGTCGAATCTGTTGGGAATTTTAGCCGGGGCCACAGGCAAAAGTATTGAATCACTGGTACCTGACTATGAAGGCAAGATGTATGGACACTTAAAAGGCGATGTCGCCGATGCCGTCGTCACCCTGTTAGAGCCTATACAGCAAAAATATGCACAGCTGCGTGACGATCGTACTGAACTGAACCGGATCATGGCTGTTGGCGCAGAGAAAGCTGCGGCCAGAGCGGAGATCACCCTGGCAAAGGTTTACGACGCCATAGGATTTGTTCCCCGCCCGTGAAGATATTCACAGGCGGCTCAGTCAACATGGTATGTGCATGCTGCTGTTAATCGATAATTACGATTCTTTTACCCATAACCTAGCCCGCTACTTTATCGCTTTGGGACAGGAGGTTAAAGTCGTGCGTAATGACCAGATAACGTGCCAGCAAATAGCCCTACTCGCTCCTCAGTATCTGGTATTTTCCCCTGGACCTGGCACGCCCGACGATGCTGGTATCACTTTGGCAGCGATCAGGCGATTTGCCGGCTCCATACCTATGCTGGGAGTCTGTTTAGGCCACCAGGCTATAGGCCAGGCCTTTGGTGCCAAAGTGATCCGCGCCGCTAATATCAAACATGGTAAGACCTCGAACATAAAACACAGCGCAACTAAGCTCTTTGAAAGCGTACCCAGCCCCTTTATTGCCACTCGCTACCATTCACTATTACTTGCCGAAGATAGCATTCCCTCCCAGTTCGTAATCAGTGCCTGGTCTGATGAGCTCGCAACCGCAGAGGTGATGGCCATAGAACATGAAAACTTACCTGTTTTTGGCGTGCAATTTCACCCTGAGTCCTTGCTCAGCACCAGTGGCAAACAGATCCTGAAAAACTTTTTACTGGCGGCACAACCTGGCGGTATCCACTAGTGATACCCGAGCTTTGCTGTACAATTTATATTATAAATTTTAATCTTTAAAGCATGCCCAATGTGGGCCACCTGAGTGATAAATGACACAAAAAATGGCAACTTCCAGTATTATCGAAACGCGTTTTAAACATCTTTTTATCGATCTTAAAGCCGTAAAAAAAATCATGGCAGAAAAATCTGAGCCATCAAACAAAAATGATATCGTTATCGACCGGGAATTGCTGACAGTTGAAAAACAGGCTCGTCGTGCAAAACAAATCAATAAACAAATAGAACAAGATTACCTTGATTCCACTCTGGATGATTTACATCGCACACTCGAACAGCAGTTAGTCGATGAGCTCAAAAATACCAACAACCTTTATCAAAAAATACTGGGTATAGATGCGGTTATACCAGAAATGCTGGACTTGCTTGCAGTTAAAGCATGCACGATCTCCCGGCTTGAAGCGCTGGCGGTAAAAATCCCCTGGTTATACAAAGATTTATTAAAAATGGTTAATTCGCCTAAATACCAACGCATAGATAGTCATGGTAAAATATTGAGCGCGAATACCTTGCGTGTCGCCCTGAGTTTTTTTGGTGTTGAAAACCTCAAGATGGTGATCCCTTTTTTGATTGTTAGGCGCTGCCTGCCGTTAATTACCGATCCCTATCCCCGTATCAAACACCGTATTTGGGAACAGACAATCGCTACGGCTATGGCCAGTAAAAACCTGGCATCTTTTAATTCCGTAGATGAAAATCAAGCATTTACCTTAGGTATGTTTCAGGTCTTGGGAAAAATTGCGGTGATAAAGTTATATTTTAAATTGTTTGATCAAGTGCAAATTGATGCCATGAAACAAGCCCATGACAGGCTTCAACATAAGCCACATGGGGCGCTGGCCAAACTCGAGCCTAGCGGAGAATTCCTTAATATTCTTATCGATAAGTATGCTGCTCCCTCTTTGGCACGACTTATCACCCATATGGACTTACGCCGACTGCCTATCCATAACGCCGCCCAGCAATTAGCAGAACAACAAAGTGTGGATGAGTTAACTGGCTTGAGCAGAGTGGTAAAACAAGCCACAGGTTATGCCCAATATCGTATACTGAAAAATCACAGTCTGATCAGTTTGGAGGAAGCCAATGAATACTTGCGGGTTTTTTCCCTGCCCCTGGGGGCTTTGGAGGTACTTAAAACCATCGATGTACGCTCTTTAGACTTAAAATAAACAAATAAACAGCAATCAATAAATTTTTTGTATAGATATTCATGCAATCTCTATGATTGCTGTCCCCCCCCTCTTCCTGCATAGCGCATAGGGCTAGCAGCATAAGCCGCAGCAAACGATAACCAACCCGCCATAAATACTTATTCACTATTAGTGCAATTTTACACAAGCCCTTTAAAATTAAGGGTTTGCTGGGGTTCACAGTGCTGACAAGTGCTTTATTATCTGAAATAATATGCCCCTATTTTATGCCTTCTGGCTGCTAAATTTTGGAGATAACCTAGATGCAAGTTACCCGCGAATTGTTTGACGAAGTAATGGTTCCTAACTACAACCCAGCTGCAATGATCCCCGTACGCGGTTTAGGATCGCGAGTATGGGATCAGGCAGGCGATGAATACTTAGATTTCGCAGGAGGTATAGCGGTAAATGTATTAGGGCATTGTCACCCACAGCTGGTTGCCGCGCTTAAGGAGCAGGGCGAAAAGCTATGGCATTTGAGTAATGTGCTAACCAATGAGCCAGCCTTGCGTCTGGCAAAAAAATTAACTGATGCAACGTTTGCACAACGGGTATATTTCGCTAATTCAGGAGCTGAGGCCAATGAAGCGGCCTTAAAATTAGCCCGACGCTTTGCGCTAGAAAAATTTGGCGCCCACAAGGATCAAATTATTTCCTTCAAACAAGGGTTTCACGGTCGTACTTTTTTCACTGTGACAGTAGGTGGGCAGGCAACTTACTCAGAAGGATTCGGTCCCAAGCCCGGCGGTGTGGATCATGTTGACTATAATGATCTGGACGCTCTGAAGACCATGATGTCAGGCAATACTTGTGCTGTGATGATGGAACCTCTGCAAGGCGAAGGCGGGATCATCAGCCCGACTCAAGAATTTGCACAAGGCGTGCGCGACTTATGTGATCAACACAATGCCCTGCTTATTTTCGACGAAGTACAATCTGGCATAGGCCGTACAGGTGAATTATATGCCTACATGGGTTTGGGAGTCGTTCCAGATATCCTAACCACAGCAAAAGCCTTAGGTGGCGGATTTCCCATAGGGGCCATGCTAACCACCGCATCTATTGCTGCTCATCTGAAAGTTGGCACCCATGGCAGTACTTATGGTGGCAACCCCTTAGCGTGCGCGGTTGCTGAACGTGTATTGGACATAGTTAACACCCCAGAAGTATTAGATGGTGTTAAACACAAAGAGCAGTTATTTCGTGATGGTCTAAAAAATATTAACGATAAATATCAAGTGTTTAGTGAAATCAGAGGCAAAGGCTTATTATTAGGTTGTGCCTTAAATGAAAAATTTGCCGGGCGTTCTCGGGATTTTTTGGTGGCCAGTGCTAACGAAAAACTGATGTGTTTGATTGCGGGTGCCAATGTGGTGCGTTTTGCGCCCTCTTTAATTATCCCAGATGCCGATATTCAAGAAGGCCTGGCGCGATTTGAACGCGCTGTTGCTGCTGTGGTAAATGACTAAATTACTTTATAAGAGACCGTGCACATGAATATTATTCGCCCAATCCATCACAGTGATTACCCTGAGTTGCTGGAACTAGCTGAAGAGTCTGGGATCGGCTTTACCTCTTTGCCCGTCAATGAACAGATGCTGCAAAGCAAAATAGCCTTGTCTGAAGCGTCCTTCGCGGCAGACGTCAAGGCACCAGGCAATGAAAGTTACCTGTTCGTCATGCAAGACACAGATACGGGCCAAGTGGTAGGCACCAGCGGAATAGTCTCAAGCGTGGGTTTGGATGATGTGTTTTATAATTATCATTTGAGCAAAGTGGTGCACGCCTCACGGGAACTGGACATATACAACACTGCCGACATATTAACCCTGTGCAATGATTACACTGGGGTGTCGGAGATTTGCACTTTGTTCTTACGTGAATCGGCCCGCAAAGGTACCAATGGCCGATTATTGTCGAAGTTTCGTTTTTTGTTTATGATGGAACATCAACATAGGTTTGCCGAAACCATTATCGCCGAAATGCGTGGTATCAGTGATGAAAAAGGGCAGTCGCCTTTTTGGAAATGGTTGGAAGAACACTTTTTTTCCATGGATTTCCCCACGGCAGACTATCTCACAGGTATAGGTCAGAAGCAGTTTATCGCCGAACTTATGCCCAAATATCCCATCTATGTCAGCCTGCTCAGCCAGGAAGCTCAGGCTGTGATTGGCAAAGTCCATGACAAAACTAAACCAGCGCTACAACTGCTCGAACAAGAGGGCTTTAGCTGCCGGGGTTATGTGGATATTTTTGACGCTGGCCCAACGGTTGAGGCAAATCTCAAGCATATTCGAACCGCCCAGGCCAGTCGCAAAATGCCAATTGAAATCAACGATGAAAAGGCGGCTCAGGGTCAGGACTATCTGGTGATCAACACCAAAGTTGCGGCCTTTTGCGGCGCCGTTACAAAATTGACAGTGGATCAGCAAGATAAACTTGCCTTTATTTCCCAGGCGGCAGCCGCTGCTCTGGGAATTGAAAATGGGCACAGTATCCGCTTCGCACCAACAACATTTAAGGCTTAAACCATGACACAAAATACTCATCTTATCGCCGGCAATTGGTTCCCGGGTGAAGGTCATCCGATTGAATCAGTTGACCCAGCTAAAAAAGCGATTATTTGGCAAGCCAAATCCGCCTCTAAAGAACAAGTCAACCAGGCGGTAACCGCAGCACGCGGGGCAACATTAACCTGGAGTGATTTAGGTTTTGCTGGGCGTCTAGAATTGGTTAAACGCTTCGGTGAGCTACTGACTGAAAACAAAGACATGCTTGCCCTGACGATTGCCCAGGAAACAGGCAAACCACTATGGGAAACCGCAACCGAAGTGGGCGCTATGATGGGTAAAATTGCCCTTTCCGAAAAGGCCTATCATGAACGCACAGGTCTGGTCGAAAACCCCATGCCAGTAGGCAAAGCCTTTATTCGCCACAAACCTCATGGTGTAGTGGCGGTATTTGGTCCCTATAATTTTCCGGGGCACCTGCCCAATGGGCATATCGTTCCTGCTCTGCTGGCCGGCAATTGTATTGTGTTTAAACCCAGCGATTTAACCCCCTTAGTGGCAGAAAAAATGGTGCTACTGTGGCAACAAGCTGGTTTACCTGCCGGGGTATTAAACCTGGTACAAGGTGAAGTAGAGACGGGTAAGGCACTGGCGGCGCATCCGGATTTGGACGGTTTATTCTTCACTGGTAGCTCACGCACCGGCAAGATATTACACGAACAGTTTGCCGGTCACCCGGGCAAAATATTAGCACTGGAAATGGGGGGTAATAACCCGCTTATGGTTAAAGATGTGAGTAACATTGATGCCACCGTCCATGACATCATACAATCTGCTTTTGTTACTTCTGGACAACGCTGTACCTGTGCACGTAAGTTGTTTATTGAAAAAAATGAGCAGGGCGACCAAATATTGGCACGTTTGCTTGAAGTGACAGCCAAGATCAAGGTTGGCGATTATGACGCACCTGAGCAACCATTTATGGGTGCGATGATTTCCCGCCAGGCCGGGGCAATGATGGCGTCTGCCCAGCAGCAACTGATTGAACTTGGTGCAACCCCGTTAATCGAGCTTAAGCACCTGGATCCCCAGTCTGGATTTGTCAGCCCAGGTATACTGGATGTCACCGCAATAGTGGATACCATGCCCGACGAAGAACACTTTGGTCCCTTGCTAAAAGTGATCCGTTACAGTGATTTCGACGAGGCCATCGATCTGGCCAATAACACCAGTTTTGGTTTATCAGCTGGGTTATTGTCGGACAGCGAAGATTTGTATCAGCATTTCTACAAACGCATACGCGCCGGGATCGTTAACTGGAACCGGCCCATTACCGGTGCCAGTGGTGCCGCTCCTTTTGGCGGAGTAGGAGAAAGTGGTAACCACAGAGCCAGCGCTTACTATGCTGCAGATTACTGCGCTTATCCGGTCGCATCAGTTGAACTTGAAAAGGTCGCCTTACCGAGCAACCTCAACCCGGGTCTAAATTTTTAATTATGGTTAAAACAGTCATAAATAAAGATTAAACTATTGATTTAATTACGTAAAAGCCTGCTATCTAAGCAGGCTTTTTAGTTTTCATCTCCTCTAAACCGGCACAAGGGAAGCTCGCATACGCAAATATTTATATTTAAGGGATGACTTCGTCTTGGTTAACACTTAACATCTGCCATTAATACTATTATAGTATTAATTGACCTTATATTAACATGTTGTGTCCCTATGCTTAAATTTGATCCAATAGACCATTCTCATCGCCGCCGAAATCCCCTGACTAACGATTGGGTACTTGTTTCTCCTCATCGTGCGAAGCGACCCTGGCAAGGCCAGGTCGAAAAACCCCAGGATCCGGATACTGTGGCCCATGATCCGAGCTGTTATTTGTGCGCGGGTAATACCCGTATCAACGGTGAAGTGAATCCGCCCTACTCAGGCACTTTTGTATTCACAAACGACTTTGCAGCCTTGATGAATGATACACCCAAGGCAAAGCAAACAAACGATGACTTATTTACCTTACAGGCGGCCAGCGGAACCAGCCGAGTGATTTGTTTTTCGCCAGCCCATAATAAATCACTGCCGGAATTATCATTGCCAGCCATAGAACAGGTGATCCTTACCTGGCGTGAGCAAGTGGCTGAGTTATCCAAAGACTATGCATGGGTGCAGGTATTTGAGAATAAGGGCGCGGCCATGGGCTGCTCAAATCCACATCCCCACGGACAGGTATGGGCTAATGATTTCATTCCCAATGAAGTGGCCAAGGCAGATGTTAACCAGGCAAACTATTTTGCTAAACATCAACGTTCGATGCTGCTTGATTACGCCCACAAAGAGTCCACCAGCGGCGAGCGAACAGTAGTCGAAACCCAATATTGGATTGCCGTTGTTCCATATTGGGCGGCATGGCCATTTGAAACCCTACTGATGCCTAAATTCACCTGCTCCCGGTTCGATGAAATGAATGAAGATCACCAGGCTGATTTGGCTCTCGCCTTGAAAAAACTCACCAGCCGCTACGATAATCTTTTTCATTGCTCATTCCCATACTCCATGGGCTGGCATGGCGCACCGCCTAGGCTAGACGACAGCCGCCACTGGCAACTCCATGCCCATTTTTATCCCCCCCTGTTACGATCCGCAACGGTACGTAAATTTATGGTGGGTTATGAAATGCTGGCCGAGCCGCAACGTGACCTGACGCCAGAGCAAGCCGCGCAAAAACTACAAGCGTTAAGTGATGTGCACTATAACGGATCAGAGGGAGCCTAAAAAAATGACAGTGTTTTTTCAACAAACCCAAGAGAAGGTCAACAAGGTATTTTTCGAGACCTTTGGCGCATCTCCACAGCGCCTCTTTCAAGCACCTGGACGGGTAAATCTAATCGGTGAGCATACGGATTATAATGACGGTTTTGTTTTACCCTGTGCTATAGATTACCAAACACTGGTTGCTGCCAGTCCTCGTGATGACCAAATCGTGCGTGTGGTAGCCGCAGACTACGCCAATGCACGGGATGAATTTTCTCTCAGCAGTCCTATCCAGTCACACCCCACACAGCTTTGGAGCAACTATATACGTGGCGTAGTAAAACATTTGCAAATGCGTGGATTAATCTTCAAAGGAGCCGATTTAGTGGTGAGCGGAAATGTCCCTCAAGGGGCAGGATTAAGTTCATCAGCATCCTTAGAAGTGGCTATAGGTGAAACCTTTCGTCAATTATACACCTTACCCCTATCCGGTGCCGATGTAGCCCTTAATGGTCAAGAAGCTGAAAACCAATTTGTCGGTTGTAACTGCGGCATAATGGATCAGATGGTTAGTGCTTGCGGAGCGAAAAATCATGCCTTACTACTGGATTGCCGCTCTTTGGACAGCCAGCTTATTTCTATGCCAGCAGAACTGGATGTGGTGATCATCAACTCCAATGTAAAACGCGGCTTGGTGGACAGTGAATACAACACCCGTCGGCAGCAGTGTGAGCAAGCGGCAACATTATTAGGGATCAAAGCACTGAGGGATATTACGCTGAGCGAATTATGCCAGCATAAACACTTGTTGCCAGAGGTCGTTTTCCGCCGCGCCCATCACGTAGTATCTGATAATGAACGCACGTTACTGGCCGCAGAGGCACTAAAAAATGGTGATGCTCAGGCACTATCAGCCTTGATGGCTCAATCCCACGCTTCGATGCGTGATGATTTTGAGATTACCGTGCCACCAATAGATTACATTGTCGCTACTTTGGCTGAATATATCGGCCAACGGGGGGGTGTTCGGATGACGGGAGGAGGGTTTGGTGGCTGCGTGGTCGCCTTAATGCCCACAGAGTTAGTTACCGGGGCTAAGCAACTACTCGCTGAATGTTATCAGGCCCATACCGGTTACCAGGAAACGTTTTACGTCTGCGCAGCCAGTGGTGGGGCGGGAGAGGTGTTACCTTGATGCCCTGGCTAGCAGCTATTAGCTGCGCTGTTTAGCCAGAATAACCAGTAACATGCCGCCCAGTATCCCCGTAGCGCAGATCAATAGGTGTGGGGTCAGGGGTTCAGCAACAAATAACACCCCACCAAAAGCGGCGATCACTGGCACAGATAACTGACATACCGCCGCAACGCTGTTATCCAGTTTCGGCAACACCTGATACCAAAGGGCGTAGCCGAGGCCTGAGGCAAGCATACCTGATGCCAGGGCATAATAGATGCCTGCCAAGTTAAATTCAGCACCCGGCCCAAATATCAGTAATAGTATCAGAGCAAAGGGCAAGCAGCGTAAAAAATTAGCGGCGGTATCTTGCAGTGCGTTGACTGAACTGGCCCCTGCCCGGCTATATAGGCCCCAGGCAGCGCCCGCCAAAGCCATAACACACAGATCCAGAGCCTGTGGAGAGGCTAAATCAGGCAGGACGAAATAAACAAAACTGCCAATGGAAAGCAAGGTGCCCACCGTTTCCAGTCTGCTCATACGCCTGCCCCCCAACCAGGCTAAAAATAACATACTAAATTGCACCGCAGCAAAGAGGATCAAGGCTCCGGTCGCCGTGGGTAAAGATACATAGGCGTAAGAAAAACCCAGCGCATAGACAAACAAATATATCGCCCCGCGAAGACTGCCAAAAGAATTGATAGAGCCCAATGTAGCGGGTTTTTTAAATAAGGATAAAAGAGCCAATACCGCGCCACCAGAAATGAGGCGTAAAGCCGTAAATGTCATGGGATCCATATTTTCACTGTCTAAAGCCAAGCGGCACAACACTGAATTGGCAGCGAAAGCTAAAAGGGTCAGCAGGGTAAGTGATATAAGCCTCAAAGATGTCAACATCTTAAATTAACAGCCAGGTAGCAGTACCTAAAAAGGCAAAAATACCCACCACATCGGTGATGGTCGTCAAGATAACACTACCGGCCAGGGCAGGATCGATATTCATTTTTTTCATCAAAATGGGCAAGGTAGCACCGGCAAGTCCTGCAGCTATCATGTTGATCATCATTGCAAAAGCGATCACTGCTCCTAACATTAAATCCTGCTTCCACAGAGCTATGACGGTGGCGATCAATATCGCCCAAATCATGCCGTTAAAAAAACCAATAGTCAGTTCTTTAATAATTAACCAACGGGCATTGCTATTGCTCACATGACCCAGGGCCATACCACGAATAACTAAGGTAAGGGTTTGATTACCTGCCGCCCCGCCCATACTGGGGACTATGGTATTTAATATCGCTAATACAGCTAGTTGACTCAACGTCTCCTCAAACAGATCACTTACGGCTGCGGCCATTAATGCCGTAATCAAGTTAACACCCAACCAAACTGAGCGTTTTTGGGTACTCTTTAGAACCGGAGCAAAGGTATCTTCTTCATCATCTAGACCCGCCATACTCATCATCGAGTGTTCGGCATCTTCGCGGATAATATCGACCACGTCGTCTATGGTGATACGACCCACCAGATGGTTATTCTTATCCACTACAGGGGCGGACAACCAATTATAACGCTCAAATAGACTGGCGACCTCACTGTCACTCATATTCATGGGAACCGTGACAGAATCATTATTCATTAATTCATGTACTTTAGTACTTGGCATGGCAGTCAACAATTTGGTGACCGGCACACTGCCTATTAATTCATCCTGACGATTGACCACGTAAAAGGTGTCTGTGCTGGGAGGAATATCGCCTTTGAGCCGCAGATATCGTAGGATCACATCCACACTGACCTCCGGACGCAAAGTAATAGTATCTGTATTCATGATAAAGCCGGCGGTATCTTCGCCGTAGGATAAGGCTTGTTCAGCCCGCTGCCGGTCTTGCTCATCCATTGAACTCAAGGCGTCTTGAGAAATAGCCTCTGGCAAACCACTCAGGGTTTCAACCAGATCATCAGTGTCCATCTCTTCAAGTGCATCGGCCAGGATCTCTGGCACCATCTGACGAATTATGCCGTTGCGCACATCTTCAGATAACTCTTCGAGCACATCACTGTAGTCTTTAGGCTCAATTAACTGCCAAATTTCTGACCGTGAGCGGCTACGACTCGATTCGAGCAACAAAGCTACATCACAAGCGGGCATGGCGCTTAACATTTCCCGAACCTGGACAATATTGCCATTATTTAACGCAACGTTTATAGCGTCGAGCTGATGGCGGGAATTTTTCGCAGCGTAGGTGTCAGGCATAAGTGTTAATCATATTACTGTGAACTAGATAAAATCTTGATTTAAGGCTGATTTAAGTTTGATATTCTAAAGTAAGCCAAGAGCCATAGCAGTACTAATTTGATTTATTATGCACAATAGTAACATTAGTTGAGCTGGGTCAACCTGTAGCAAACAAAGTGTGCGAGAGTAGCAACGCATATTGGATGAAATCTTACGCTAAATTGCCCCGTTCTCCACTACCTTTGCTGCAAGTCAGATATAACCTAACTAAATTACCCCCCATTAGGAACCCTGTTTATGAAAAACCACTACGCCCCCATATCCGTCTGGTTACATTGGTTGATATTCATCCTCTTTGTCTGTGCTTATAGTTCCATAGAGTTTCGCGTACTGTTTGAAAAAGGGACGGATGCTCGTAATTTAATGAAATATGTCCATTTTTTATTTGGACTGTCTATTCTGGCTTTGGTTGGCCTGCGTATTGTGGCACGTCTGGTCACCCCTAAAGTCGACCGCGAGTCCTATAATAAATTTCAGCGATATGTATCCACCATCATGTTTACAGGGTTATATGTGTTGATGATTGCTCAGCCATTACTTGGCTGGGCAACTGTTAGCGCGGAAGGCCACAGCATAAATATTTTAGGGTTTGCCCTGCCGGCACTTATCAGCGAAGATCATGATCTGGCAAAGCAAATTCAGGAATTCCATGAACTGCTCGGAACAACTGGCTATGTATTAATCGGCCTACATGCTTTGGCCGCCCTGATACATCATTATGTTGTAGGTGATAATACACTCAAACGCATGTTACGTTTTAACAGCAAAAGCGAATTATAATATCGCTATTTAACAGTTGTAGTTAACAAGGTATTGCTGCTAAAAATTAAAGAGTTTTCCATTAGGGTTAATTTTATCTTAAGCTGTAGTCATTACAGTAACCCTTTGGGATTTAACGATACAAACTATGCGAATTCTACTTGTTGAAGATGATACGTCTTTGTGTGATGCCCTGAGTAAATCCTTACGTAGTGAAGGCTATGCAGTCAACAGTGTTGAAACAGGTGCCGAGGCATTGCAGGCAATTGCCACTGACGAATTTACTATGGTTATACTGGATTTGGGTTTGCCGGATATGGATGGCCTGGAAGTCCTGGCCAAGGCCCGTAAACGAAAGCATCTCATTCCCACCCTGATATTGACTGCCAGAGACAGTATGACAGACAAGATCACCGGCCTGGATACTGGCGCCGATGACTACCTGGCCAAACCTTTTGATATGCAGGAGCTGCTCGCCCGTTTACGAGTAATGGAACGCAGACAGGGTACCGCTCATAGTTCGATGATAAGTATAGGTGCGGTTAAACTGGATTTAGCCAGCCACCAAATCTCAGTAGAGGAACAGGTTAAAGAATTATCCCGTCGGGAGTTTATGTTAATTAAAGCGCTGATGGAAAATGCCGGACGTATTCAATCCAAGGCACAGCTGGAAACCAAATTATATGAATGGGGCGATGAACTGGTGAGTAACGCCATTGAGGTGCATATTCATAATTTGCGCAAAAAACTCCCCAAGGATTTTATTAAAACCATACGTGGTGTTGGCTATAGCATCAATAACAGAGTATCTGTGGCTGAATGAGTTCCATTCGCCGACATCTGACTTTGCTGCTTATCGCTTCATTGACCTTGGTCAGTTTTAGCGCAGCCTTGCAGGGATATCGCTCGAGTATGCAAATGTCATCAAAGCTTTTTGATGCCGAACTGACCTCTCTGACCAGCAGCTTCGCCGATATAGAAGTGCGACCCAATAGCCAGATATTCGATAGTGCTGAACAGATTACCGTGCAAATATGGCAAGATAATCAACTATTACTCCGTTCGAGGAACAGCCCCATTAGCGCTATCGGCGATTTTGCAACGGGTTTTTCTGAACAGAATTTCGCCGGTAAAAGATGGCGTATTTATTCAGTCGAAAATCCGGCACAAAAACGTTGGACTATGGTGGCCCAACCTTTAAAGAGCCGTTCAGAACTGGCCCAAAGCATGATATTGGCGGCCATGATGCCCCTTATTTTCAGCATTCCGGTGTTAGCTATCATCATTTATTTTGTAGTCAGTGTCGGCTTAAAACCTTTGCGCATACTATCATCAGAACTCAACAGTCGCTCTCCCCGGAATTTTCAGGCTTTTAACCTGGCCGATAAACCAGCGGAACTGGTTCCGGTGCTCAGCACCCTAAATTCATTACTCAACAGGTTACAATCAGCGTTCGAGCGGGAGCAGCAATTTGCTGCAAATGCCGCCCATGAAATGCGTACACCGTTAAGTGTATTAAAAATCAATTTGCACAACCTGGCCAAAGAAACTGCTGGCAATAGTCTCAGTATCGACAAACTGCAACAAGATACCGATCGCATGATCAATGTGATCAACCAAATCTTGCTCCTTAGCCGCACTAATCCGGAATATTTTGAAGCCCATAGCCATGATATAGACGTTTATATTATCGCCCAGCAAGCCATTTCTGACAAATATACGGCCATAGATAACAAACAGCAAAGTATTGAGCTGGTAGGCCAGTCAGCTGTTATCTCCAGTGATGAATTTGCCTTGCTAACGTTACTGCAAAACCTATTAACTAATGCCAATAAATACACACCAGAATTAGGCACAATAAGGGTTTCAGTAACATCTGACACTCAATACGTCCGCATTGCTGTTGAAGACTCGGGTACCGGTCTTAGTGAAAACGAATATCAAAAAGTACTACAACGTTTCTATCGTTCTAGTAAACATATCAAACAGAAAAGCCAGGGCAGTGGTCTGGGTTTGGCAATAGTGAAACAAATAGTCGAGCTTCATGGTGGCACTATTGATTTGCATAAATCAGATTTGGGCGGATTATGTGTATTAGTCGAATTGCCATTCGCTCCGTCACCTGGCCGATTAACATGAGAGTGCATTATTACCTGGCCCTAGCCTTGCTATTACGTAGCCCAGTCAGCCTTGCCATGTCAGAAATTGTAGTCAACATTCGCGAGCATTTATTCTATCCTTCCGAGATCACGATCCCTGCCGACACAAAAGTCAAGATCATTTTCTTTAATCATGACTCAACACCTGAAGAGCTTGATAGCTTTGATCTTAATCGGGAAAAAGTAGTTTTTGGCCACGCCAAGGCCACGATATATATAGGACCACTGGCACCGGGGAAATATCGTTTTTTTGGTGAATATCACCCCGCCAGCGCAGTGGGAAAAGTATTGGTTGTCTCCCAGCAGGAATATGATGATGTTGATTAATACCGTTATTTTATTCCTGCGCGACGCCTTGCCCGTCTTTGTATTGATGGCTTTCCTGTTAGCTTTTTGGCAACACTGCGGTCGCTCAATTACCCTAGGCTGTGCTCTGGGTCTGGTCATAACAACATTAATCGTGTTACAGCGCAGCACGGTGAGTGAATATTTTGAGGGGGCCGGCTACGAGTTATTAAAATGTTTGACCCTGATTACCGCCTTCAGTTTATCAGCCATCATACTGGGTGCCACTAGCCAGTTTGGCCGCCATTGCCCCAAACTGGTTATTACCTTGCTGGTGGCTTTTACTGTTATCCCCCACAGCACCGATTTTTCAGTATTTCTGGTAGGCTTTAGTTCGCAAAAAGATGCATTAACACCGATATTGTTGGGCACGTTTTTGAGCGGCGGCATCTGTGCCAGTGTTGCCGTATTACTAAATTTACTGCTGACGTCCTTAAAACAGAAATATTTATCACAAATAATGTTTGCCATTTTTGCTGCCGGTCAGGTCAGTAACTGCGCTTTATTACTGCAACAAATAGACTGGATCCCGGATCCCGGAGCGCTGTGGAACAGTCAGTTCATCAGCGATGAAAGCGAATATGGGCATTTATTAAAGGCCCTGATGGGTTACGAAGCCGCCCCTTCTATCATTTATTTAGCCGTGTATACAACTGCCTTAATGTTACTTATAGGCATTGCTTTTTATGCACGTCACCATGGCTTAACACAACAAACTAAATCGGAGTGAACATTATGAAAGTGCGGAGCATATTGCTCACCCTTTACGCAGCTGTCTTTTTACCTGCTATGGCTTGGGCAGGTGGAGGACTCAGTAATGGTGTGGTCGATAAAATCTATCACCCCTACGTGTTACCCCTGGAGCGAGAGTTTGAATGGCGATTCATGTCTCGCCAGAACGATAGCGGAAATTCACTGGTCCAGCGCCTGGGATACGGCCAATCAATTTCCGAACATATAACCTTAGAGGGCTATATAATAGGGGAAAGAGATCAATCAGATGATTTTGGTTTAATTGCTATTGAGCTTGAAGCCCGCTGGATGATCACCGAACAAGGCCAGTACTGGGCTGACTGGGGCGCTTTATTTGAACTGGATAAACAACACGACGAAGATATTTGGGAATTTACCAGCGGCGTATTGGTAGAAAAGGAGTTTGGCCGATCGAGCCTCACCGCAAACTATTTGGTAGAGTACGAGTGGGGAAGTGTTATTAGCAGTTCGTTTCATACCGAATTCAGACTGCAATATCGTTATCGTTTTATCCCCGAAGTCCAGCCCGCCATAGAATTATACACAGGCCAGGAATTTGTTGGTATCGGCCCCTCATTTATGGGTGTTCACCGGTACGATAGGCAAAAACAACTTAAATGGGAAGTGGGCTTTATTGCAGGCTTAAATGGCGATAGAAAGGATCATACCTTGCGCATGTCTTTAGAATACGAATTTTAATTTTGTATCTGACATCCCTATTTATTAGCCCAGTACAGCTTAGTAGCTATTAGCTGCCACGCCTATCGCTAAAGGTGCATACACCTTTAGCGATAGAAAAATTGACTGGGGCCGTATTGTTGAATAACCAGCGGGCTAAATTGAAACCACACAACAAAGAGTCAGTCAATTTTAGCATCGCCCAATTGTAAAGGGCGCATGTTAAGCCCTTACCCCACCGCATTAACTGTTGATATCCATTGAGGGTTATCGGGATCCTGTTCTACTTTTTTCGTAAAAGGTGCATATATTGATACAAAATCAGATTTATTGGCGCGTCGTGTATTTGGCTATAACTGGCTTAGTATTGCAAACTTGCTCATAATCTTCTGCCGGTAACTTACTTTACTGTTAACGCCACGTTTCGGCTATCTCGATACACTGCCCGGTATGCAGTCTTATGTTCTAATAGGTTGGTGCCAAATGATTGATAATAATGGTGGACTTGTTAATCCTGCCCTCCATTAATGTCTGCTGCCTAAATGCTTTGCCCCCCCCCAAGGTTAGCCAAACAATTGATTCAAAAAATCAATATCGTCGTCGAAGGGCACTACGCTATCGAGTCGCTCGTTCAGGTATTCTTTGAGTATTTCCAGGTTAGTGATGTTATGAGCCATTGCATGGCTGTTATCTGTTATCTCTTGTCGTTCGGCTATAAACTCTGCAAAATTATTTGCAGTGGCTTTTTTACTCCGCCCAGAAAACTGTTTCCACACCATGCCTTCGGGGGTGCTGGGAGTTGATAGCTGAGAATGTTCACGCTCCAATGTTCGTGCACGTTCACCCAGTAATTTCTGTATTGCTAGCAGCGTAGTATCATCAAAACTGATGTCGGTTTCGTCGCAATGTGTTTGATACATTAAAAGTATGGTGAATACGTCGTTAACTTTGCGTGCCGCTGACAGTTGTTGCATCAGTACCTGTTTTTCAGCTTTAAGTTCATCATCAATTTCTTTGTCCGGGTGAATTTTGGTCGCAAGACGCTTGTAAATTTTGTTCAATTCGCTGCTTTTAAACAGTTTATCCAGTGTCAGCTGTTCACGTTTGCTATGACCCGTTTGGTCGTTATGTTCAAAGGCCTCATCGTGCTCTGCATATTCACCGTGAAAATCACTGTCCTGGTCAACAAACTTCGACTCTTCTTCCGCCTGTGAATGCATACACTCAATGTAGTCCTGTAACTTACCGGGGTCTCTGGCAATTTCGCTCAGTTCTTGTTCGTTTAAGTGTAGTTTGTCGCCAAACATCTCTTCTAACATCAGCGCTAACTGCTGCAGGTTTTCGGCATTTTCTTCAAAGGGATTTCTTTGTGCCAATATTAATAATTGTTGTTGCAAAGTGTCACGCAGATTATCTATATCCACGTCCATGGCAAAGGGATTAGTTTCAATAAAATTCAGCTCCTGGTTGATCCAATCCAGTAGTGCTTCACGATGCCGTTCATTTAAAGATTTACGTGATACAAAGGGCAGTAGAGTAGTGATTAAGCATTGAACTTGAGTACACATTTCTTGCTCGTAAGGCAATACTTGCGTCTGAAACTCTTGATATAGTTGTGCTATTTTTTTCTTTTGATTGTTGATCTTTTTTTGGTTTTTTTCGATTCTTTGCCATAAATTTTTGATCGAAGCAACGACTGAGGAATCCCTGACGTTGTCGGTCTGTTTGGTTGTCGTTAATTTTATCGTCAAAATGCGCTCACCTTATGAAGGGTATCTGGAAATAATAAATGTGCTGATAAAGATGCCGATGATCTTAAATCGCCTCTTCAAAATGATATAGCCAAATTCCAACTGGCCTAGTATTCAGATTTTATCATCTTAACCTTTCGGTTCGTAAGCCTATTTGGCCAGATTAATGGATCAACCAGGCCACAAGTGATCAATACACGTCTCCCTTGAAGCTGCAGTGTTGTTGGTGCCTCTCACTCCCCCCAATAGGCGACGTTGCGCCAACCGCGTTACACTTAGTACCTCTAGGTTCATGGGGTTGGGTTCTCTTTTCGCCTGCCTGCAACCCCAGTAACTTTGGGTGTATAATATATTGAGTTGTAGGTTATTTTTCTAAATGACCTTGATACTTTGTGTACAAAGCTCGTGCTAATATAATCATTCCTAGAATTGACTGCCCAGTTGTTTAATCTCAATGATCTACGCCCAGCAAATTTGTAAAAGTTACCAGGACGGCGACCGACGTCAGCCGATACTGTGCAGTTTGGATTTAAATTTGCCCCCCGGGGGCCAGATGAGCATCCAGGGGGAATCTGGCTCGGGTAAATCCACCTTACTGCATCTATTGGCGGGTCTGGACAAACCCGACAGCGGGCAGTTAAGGGTGAACCAGCAGGATTTAACCACTATAGGTGAAACCCAGGCTGACCGCTATCGTCGCTCTACTGTGGGACTGATATTTCAGCGCTTTAATCTGGTGGATTGCCTGTCTGTATACGACAACCTATGTTTACCGGCGCGACTGAACAACAACCTCGACCATGACTATATTGAAAAATTGTTGCACGAATTAGGCATTGCCCAGCACAGTAAAAAATTGCCTAATCAGCTCTCCGGTGGCGAACAGCAACGAGTGGCTATCGCCCGTGCGTTATCTCATAAACCCGCCTTGTTGCTGGCGGACGAACCTACAGGTAACCTGGACAGCAAAAACAGTAACAAAGTGGCTAACTTGCTCTATCAGCAGTGTCACAGGTTGCATACCACCTTGGTTGTTGTAACCCATAGCAGTGCAGTGGCCGCCTTAGCCAGGGATCATTATCTGATGCAAGATGGCAAGCTGGTATGGGTCAATTAATATGCCAGCCCTATTTTGGTACCTGTGCACTGTCATAAAAAGTTATCCACGTTCCTGGTTACGCCTAGCGCTGTTGTGTTTGGCATTGATGATAGGTTGCCTGGGTGTGAGCGCAGTACTGGTTATCAATCAAGGGGCTAAGCAAAGTTATGCCCAACAGGAGCAAGGTTTACTGCCCCTGGTTAGTCACCAACTGGTGGCGGCTCTTGGCAAGGCGATCAACAAAGCCGATTACGCCCATATGCGCCGCAAAGGCGTCGTTGAAGCGCTAGCCCTGTCCAGGATTTCCACTGTGCTATTTGATTCCCAGCAGCACCCTTTAACTAAGCAAGCCATCAATATCACGGGCTTTGATAGCCTGGCAATGCTTAATTATCTGGCCATACAACAGGTCGAGAAAATACGATCCCCGCACCAAGTAGAACAATCAGAGCTTAGGATGGAGCTGGCCAGGCAGTCTCAGACCAGCGCCTTTGTAAACTCAAATATTTACGCCCAGTTACAGGCCGACACTATTCTCACCGCCCTGGGCCAGGATTTGCCCCCGTTGCAGCAAGTCAATCTGGCTACCATGGGCCATGACATCGTTATGGATATAACGTTTTTTGCCCAGCGATTTGGCCCTACCCCCATCAGTGAAATATACCTGATGGGGGATATCGCTCCCGAGCGCCTCGGGGATATTCGCCGTTTGTTGCCAGCTCACTTAAGCGTACTAACCTTGCCCAGTCCAACACAAAACGAAGGCATGAGTGCCAGTTTTCATTTAAATCTGTTGGCCATGGCGTTATTAATGTTTGTGGTGTGCCTGTTTATCGTTATGAACGCCTGCCAATTATTGATCATGCAGCGCCTGCCCATGCTCAAAGTATTACGCCAGTTGGGAGTTTCACGGCTCACCATCCTGGGCGGCCAACTCATAGAGCTGCTGCTATTGGCCTGTATCAGCGCGGCGGTGGGTGTTTATCTGGGCGTAGCATTGGCGCTTTACCTGGCACCCGGTATCCAGGCCACCCTGGAAAGTCTATATCGGGTTAATGTGGGTTTTGCCGAGATATCTTACTTAAGCTTATTTGTGCAGGTATTACTGCTCAGCGCCGTTGGCATCACACTGGCGGCTCTACTTCCGATCAAACAGCTTAATCAAAATTTGTCCCATGGTGATAACTATTCGCCATTAAGCAGCCCCTGGTTTGCGCAGCTGGCGGGGTTGACATTAGTGTTGGCAGTCATCGCCCTGTGGTGGAGTCACACTATGGTGCTGAGTTTTTTAACGATTGCTCTGTTTATCCTGGCAGGCTGTTTTGCCTTGATTACCTGTTATCCTTATATACTCAACAGGCTACGTGCCCTGCTGCCTGAGCGTTGGCCATTGGTTCAGTGGAGTTTGCAACACAGCCTTTGGTTGTCTGGGCGCAGCAAAATAGCCTGTTGTGCCTTTTTTATTGCCCTGATGAGCAATATTGGTATGAACCTGATGGTCGACAGCTTTCGTCAGGCTACCCATGCCTGGCTTGACCAAAGGTTGATGGCAAATTACTACCTGTATCCGTCTGATGAACAGGATGTGCCAAGAACGATTAAACGTCTGCAGCTGGATATTGACGTCATACAACGCTTTGAGCAAATGACGCAATATGCCGGGTTATCCATACAGGTACATTCCCACCCCAGTTCAGCGATGTTTCTTGAGGCACTTAAAACCCAACAACAGCTTCCTCAGGCAGGCGCAATCTATGCCACCGGGCAAGGCGCCTATGTTAATCAGCAATTTGCCCTGAGACATAAGATTACATTAGGGCAATCTGTGACCGTGCCCTTAGGGGCAGGGGTGAAATCATTGCAAGTGGTGGGCATCATTTATGATTATGGTAATCCCTATGGACAAATATTATTGCCGCCACAGGTATTTCCCGCCGCCAGCAAGCGCGCCAATGTGCTGGCCTTATATGGCTCAGAGCAACAAATTGGCGCTTTACGTGAGGCGCTTGAACAACAGGGGCTCGAGCCCAAAAAGCAACTCTATAGCGCCAAGCAATTGCTTGATTTGTCGATGGCGACCTTTGAACGTACCTTTATTATTACCGACAGCCTTAACCTGGTTACCTTATTAGTGGCCGCCACCTCTTTAGCCTGCGGGATCATCGTTTTGATGCAAGACACCCGCCCCCAGCTTACTTTGCTGCGCGCCATGGGGGTGAGCAGACGTAAGTTGCAAAGTTTATCTCTGGGGCAATTTTTATGTCTGTGTTTAATCGCCCTAGTGTTTGCCATTCCCTTTGGCATATTACTGGGCTGGTTATTGATCAACCTGGTCAACAAGCAGGCTTTTTACTGGACCTATCCCTTGCATATATCCGTCGGTGAGATTGCTGTTGTATCGGCCCTGAGCTTAGTGTTGGTTAGCGTGATCATTTTATTGCCCCTGCTGAGCGCCAATAACAGACCCCTTATTAAGGATATTAGATGGTTAAACTAACGACTTTAAAACTGGCAACGGTATCAACAATAAGCACTCTGCTGGTCTTATTTTTAAGTGCATGTAGTGATCCTGTGGTGACCCCATCCTCACAGCCCACTTTTTTTTCGAACCCTGGGGGCGAAATTCATGGCCAACCGGCCAGTCCCGACTATGAAATAACATTTCCGGCAGATCACCTGGCCCACCCACAATTCACCATAGAGTGGTGGTACCTGACCGCCAATTTAACGGATGAGCTGGGCGCACCTTACGCCTATCAGTGGACCTTGTTTCGTTTTAAAAGCGCAGACAAAGCCAATAGCTGGGATGACGGACAAAGCTACATGGCCCATGTGTCTTTGCATAGCCAGGACCAGCACTGGTTTGGCGAGCGGTTTGCCCGTGGCGGTGTGGGCAATGCTGGGGTGACAGATAAGCCCCTCACCCTGTTTTTAGATGACTGGCAATGGCAAGCCCAGGAAGGACAAAAAGGGCTTTTCCCCGCAACGGTGACCAGCAGTATACCCAACATTCAGTTTACCCAACCCACACAACAAGCTCAGCTCAACCTACACTTATCCACCTATGGACCCTTTGTACTCCATGGACAAAACGGCTTTAGTGTCAAATCCCTCAATCCACCTCTGGCCTCCCACTATTACAGCCAGCCATTTATTCAGATACAGGGGACGTTACAAATTGACGGCCGCAAGCACCAGTTAAAGGGCACAGGTTGGTTTGATCATGAATGGAGCTCCCAACTAATGGATGCAGGCGCGGCTGGCTGGGACTGGTTTTCCCTGCATCTGGATAATGGAGCCAAGATCATGGCCTTTCGCATGCGTTTAACTGCCCAGGCAGATTTTATATCGGGTAGTTATATTGAGCCAGACGGTAGCAACACCAGCTTGTCGGCTGAAGAACTTACTCTGGAGCCACTGGGAAAAAGCAAGGTAGCTGGCCACTTATATCCCTTAACCTGGCATCTTAAGCTACCTGAAAAAAACATTGACCTAACCCTACAGGCCAGCAAAGTCGACCAACTTAATCCTGGCCGTTTTAGCTATTACGAGGGTGCACTAGAGATTAGCGGCAGTCATACAGGCACAGGTTTTATGGAGCTAACGGGTTATTAACTACTCCCGCCCACAGTGCTTAAAAGTAAGCTAAACAGATCATTGGTCTGACTCAAACAGCGGGAATAAGAGGTTAAATACGCCATAGAGGTGGGTAAACACAGCCCATATTTTACTAGTTTATTACTTAATGTGCCTACGGCCTTGATAAGCACTTGCGTAATCGGGAGTGGCGATGTGATAAGCGAGTCCAGGCACAGCCTTCAATGGACACAACGCTCAATACCGCGCAACACCTGGAATTGATTGAATGGGCAACCCAAAGCAGCGCCACTGATGTGGATACCAAACAACCAAAAAGGGATCAAAACACACCCTGCTGCTGGATCGTTGAAGATGACTACAACAACGAATTTCAATTTTCACATCGCCGCTATACCCGTTTACAACGCCTGACAGGATTAATGGGAAATGATCATCATATTCTATATATCGGCTCGTTCAGTAAAGTGCTGTTTAATGTCTTGCGACTGGGCTATTTAATTGTACCCAAAACGTTAGTGCAAAAATGTTTAACCATTAAAGAAGCGCTATCAGCGCGATTAACCATCACATAGCCAAACCGTGTTAGCCGACTTTATCGCACAGGGCGAACTGCTGCTTTACAATGCGCCTTATCTACACGCGTAAATATCATGCTATGGTGGAGACAATATCCCGTTTATTTAAGGGACAATTAACGAGCACTAATCGAGCTGCTGGTTTACCTATCACAGTATAATAGCATGGCGGTATTACCAAGAAAATGTTGAGCGAACGAAGCCATAGGTATCATACTGCGCCCTCTAGGGTGTTATGAAAGCCACAAAAATCAAAGGACCTGCCAAAGTGTCGTGATGGGCTTTGGCAATATCGCCCTAACAGATATTGGCAGTAACATAGAGCAAATTGCATCGTTATTTTTTGCTCGAAAATAAGGAGGGTAATGCTTGTTCAGGCAGGATGTGACCGGATAATGCGATGTGCACAAGGTAAGCCGAGCTGACAATATCTAAGTTGATAAATTGATTACCAAGCTTGCAATAGTGGCAGAAAAACAGCGTAGAATTGAAAATTATTGTCGCCTGTTAGGAAGGCTTCATAAAATTGCCAGCCAAAAAAATTGACTGGCAATTTTACTTTGCACATCAATTAGCGGTTATCAACCTCAAGTAAGGTTAATCCAATTAACCCTCCTGCATCAGCATGAGATACTGCTCCAAAATGCCATCCACCAGCGCCAGCTCCACTCCAACTAACATCGATTGCTTGTGTGGTGCCTAGGTCAGCGGTTGTCGGTGCATTATCGATAGTTAAATTACCACCAGGGGTAGCTGAAATAAGCCAACTATACATGCTATAGTCGGAGTCGCCACCAGGCGCAGACCAGCCATGAACATAGACTACCCAATTGCCATCCACGGGGTTGGTAACTTCGATCACTTCATTGGTACCACCCAATGTACTGCTCGCGACCAGTGTGCCTGAGGGATCAAATAGGAAGACATCAAGATCAGAATCGGTTTCTGCAGACTCTGGTGGTATTGCAATACGCAACATTGCCACTCCCGAAACAACTATGGGATGAACATCTGAATAGCCGTCACTAGGATTGAAGGCCTGGTTTGGATCTTGGGCTACATTATCAACAGTGACAGTTGCAGCCACTAAACCATGTGCACTTGGGGTATAACTACCCGTATAGCCAAATTTAATGTCAAAGCTGTTGCTGCCACTTTCTCCACTGCTACTGATATTAGTCGGAGCGTCAAACAGCGTACCTTTTACCGCAATTGGACTGTACACATCATAATGACCGGTTTTATCTCGCCAATTTAATGCGCCAAATCGCCACTCACTAATGGGCGCACTCACATTGGTAATAGTCACGTCATAATTCACACTATCACCACTTTTCAAGCGTATGTTAGTGGGGGATACTGTCACGCTGTAACCTTCAGGAGCACTGATGTCAACGGTATAATCTCGCCATCCTTTGTCTTGAGCTACACTGGTCACGGTGCGCGTGATTGTCTGGCTGCCAGGTAGTTCAGCAATCCCCATAGACGCAAGATTTAAATCACTTGCATCAGTTGGAACACCGATAGATTGAAGAAATGGGCAAGTAGAGCTACTTAGTGCTGATGGCTCTGCATCACATAAAAACCCCAAATATTCAAAAAATCCAGCATCATAAACCAGACCTGGTTCCAAAATAGAACCTTTATTGGCTTTATCACCGGCATTAACATGACCCGCTCCCATATCAAAGGGATCGGCCAGGGTGATGCGATCATTGTCTCGGACATCTTGAAAGGCCGTTGTCATCAAAGCAGATTTCGCCATGGCTGGGCTCCAATCAGGACGCGCTTGTTTAATTAGCGCAAAAATGCCAGCTATATGAGGGCTAGACATAGACGTACCTGAAATTGCCTGGAATAGCTCTCCTTGTACTGATCCTGGATCAGGTGTAGGGCTATTACCTGCTAAAATCATATGCCCGGGAGCGGTAATGTCTGGTTTGATAATGTCTTGTGCGACAGTATTAAACCCCCTGGATGAAAATATAGCCATGGAGGGTGCGGATCCCCATTCACCATTTTCACAACAGGTGATACTCGAGGTGGCTGTACCACCAGCAATATATGTTTTAATTGCCAGTCCAGGAGTATTGTCAATATGCACAGAAGGCACTGCATGATTGTCAGTGTTTAGGTTATCTACGTCGTTATTATTGTACAAAATCATACCAACACCACCGGCAATACTAACCGCTTCACTCTTTGCCGCTCTAGCAATTGCGCCTCGTCGACACAGTACAATTTTACCGACGACTGAGGCATCTAAGGTGCCAGGGACACACAAATCACCGCCAGCAAATTCTGCATCGATCATAGGAAAAGAACCAATACCTGCGGTGATAGAAGCTCCGATATATTCGGCGCCATCACCTAAAGTAATAGTACCCTGGAACATTCTGGTTTGAGTGCTGGCGCCCACAGTGGTTAACCAAGGGACTGACCCAGGTCCACCGACAGTTCCAGCACTTGGACCGGAATTACCGGCTGAAGTGGCAACAAATACGCCCGCATCAGCAGCAAATAAATAAGCTATATCGTCTGCCCCGGTTAAGCTTGCACCGCCCCCCACTGAGTAGTTTATGACATCTACACCATCGGCTACTGCTTGATCAATGGCCGCCGCTAAATCGGAGCCAAACCCGCCTAAATTACCCAACCCCTTATAGGCAACAATATGCGCTCTGGGTGCAATACCAGCAATAGTACCGCGGGGAATACCAAACATGCTCGCCTCAACTCCGATGTTGCCGGCAGAGGTCGAAGCTGTATGGGTTCCATGGCCATCATCATCTCGTGCTGAATCATATTCATCCGAAGCAGCGCCTATTATCGCTCGATAAGTCCCTAAAATCTGACGTGCACCGATCAGCTTATTATTACACTCAAAAGCAATATCTAAGGGGTTATGTCCGGTATTGCCAAAGTTACAATTTGCACCCTCTAAGCTAATAGGGGGAGCACTATAACTGCCATCATCAGCAAAAGAAGGATGCTCTGGCCAAATACCAGAATCTATTACACCAACAACAACGCCTTCACCATCAAAGCCTTTTAACCATGCGCCACCAGCATCGGTTAACCCCAAAAATTGAGGTGAACTATCGGTCGTTTTATGTCGCATTTCATCAGGTATTACCCGAATTACGCCTTTTTGTTTTGATAGTCTTACTGCTTGATCATAATCTATCAGTGCTGAAAAACCGTTAAGAGAAATATTATAATCATGCACTTTTTTTGAGTGACTGATCCCAGCATTCTTCATTGTATCGTTATGAGTTTGCTCAAGGAATTTACTGTATTTTTTGACATTTGCATTTTTTACATCAAGTTTTTTGCCTCGATTTGGCTTGGTTGCGGGGTACCCTTTGATATTACCACTGTATTTTATTACTGGATCGAGCTCCATCATGATGACATACGACCCATGTTTTGATTTTTTGACTCCATTGTTGTTCTCAGCATAAACATTTTGCGTTAAGCCGAATAAAATTAATATTACACCTGTGATGATTATAAATAGTTTATTCATCCGTTACATTCTCCGAATGTTAATTGAATTACATTTGAAGGGCCAACAGCATCATTAAGATCAGTCCATTAAAATGTGATAACAGGATTGTTGTAATTTAATTCATAAACCGCAAAATCCCTGTAGTAAATGTAGTTGATAAACATAAAAACTACATTTTGAACGTGGCAATAACATCAAAAAATTACTACGGACTATCTTGACCCAAATAAGGCAAATAAAATTATCACGCAAAGCAACACTTAATCCTCAGCTAGGTTGGCCACAAACATTTCACGCTATCTCAGAGGAGAAAATGGTGATGTAGAAGATTTTCTATCAGGTTTACCAATTTAAAGTTTTGTATTTAAGTATAAAAAAATGGATTGTCAGTAGGTGAATTTTCGAATTAAAACAGATACCGGACCACTGAATCTAAGTTCGTAACGATAATGACACAGACAGCAATCATCAAAAATTACCGCGAATATAAAGTCGACTAATTGGAACACCTGACTGGGTCTGACGTTTATGTTTTTGCTAAACAGAGCAGCTGCGCCTTGTTTCTCAACTCAAGGCTACCCGATCATCGCAGGGAACTAACATGGGGATTGGAAGATATTATACTCATGCGTGTTAATAAGGACACACTGAGAATACGTCCTGCAGTTTTTGAGCAAGGCGTCGCTGTACAGGAATTGCGGTTCCCTTTTAAATAGCTAAAACCCAGAGTAAAAGACGCGGGTGCATTCCCTTTTGGCGAGTTTTAAAACAGGCTCACTGTTCCTCGCTCTAATTAGAAAAGCCAACACTATGACGTCATGCAAGCCCCCTAATTAAGCTAGATTAAATTTTCGTTGAGCGAACACTGACTAACACTGATTAGTATTACTACTGAGGATATACCGAGCTGACGTTTCAGTTTTAGAGGCGTATGCTTTAACAGAGAAGTTGTGATCGTTGTGCGAAGCGCCTCAGCCTCAGCCTGGGCAGCAGGCAACCAAAACCCAGCGACGCTGCGTCCCCGAAAAGAAAAGATTAATGCAAATCCTCTTCCCATAACACCCCATTCCCTCGTGGCTCATCAAACAACCAGGCATAATGGTGTTCCACATCGTTACGTTTAACCTTGGTGGTAGCAGTTAATAACTCATTTTCCACTGTCCAGCCGTCGCTGCATACCATGATGTAATCGAGTTTTTGGTGACGCTCAAGCTGGGTGTTTACCTTATCCAAGCTGGATTGTAACGATTGAATTATTTTTTCCGATTTACGTGAACTGGATTGATTTAATACCACCATAGCCACAGGTTGTTTCTGCCCGGCACCTAACACGCAAGCTTGTTCGACATTTAGGTTGGCGAATAACAGACTTTCAATGGGCACGGGCATCACATATTTACCTTTGGCAGTTTTAAATTGCTCTTTGATGCGCCCGGTGATTTTGTATGCTCCTGATGAAGTGAGTGTCGCTACATCGCCAGTTCTAAACCAACCGTCGATAAAGTTTTCCCTCGTGGCCGCTTCATCGTTGTAATACTGGGTAAACACCAAATCACCACGAATAAGAATTTCACTATCGGGGGATAGTGTCATTTCAACATTAGGCATAGGTTTTCCAATGGTACCTAAATCTCCTTGCTTAAATGGCATATTGCCGCTGGCCAGGCCTGTGGTTTCAGTCATACCCCAGCCTTCGTTAATGGCAATGCCCAAGCGGTAATACCAGGCCAACACTGACTCAGACATAGGCGCAGCCCCTGAACTGAAAGTGCGCGCCTTATTCAGACCAAGTTTTTTGCGTATTTTAGCTGCCACTAACTTACCGATAATGGGTAACTTAAGTAGCTTATCCAACTTCTGCTCCCCTACCTGGCTAATAACCTGAGCTTGAAAAACTGACCACAGGCGCGGTACAGATGAGAAGCCTGTCGGGCTAGCGTACTGAATGTCTTGCACGAAGGTTTGTAAGTTTTCAGTGAAGTATACCTCGACTTGGCAACGTACAAAAACCGCTACTAGGCTTCGCTCTGTGATATGGGCCAAGGGCAAATAACACATTGAACGATCGTCAGGTTTGATAGCAAATATATCAATAATATTGTCGGCGGCCGCGGCGAAATTTTTGTGGGTCAGCACCACCCCTTTTGGCATAGATGTTGTACCTGAGGTATAGGAAATGGTTGCCACGTCATCTTGGGTTGGTAGGTAAACATCGTTAAGAGGTGCATAAGCCGCGAGCCAGTTATCCCACGTTTCATGGCACTGTATTGTTGGGTAAGGAAAAGAAATACTTAACAAGGCCTTTGGAATGGCGATTTTAGCGGCATCCATACTATCTAGTTTACCAACAAAGATGGCTTTGGCCCCGCTATGTGTAAGCACATGCTCGATAATATTCACACCAGCGGTGGCATAAATGGGCACACTTACCAAGCCTGCCATTGCTATGGCAAAATCGGTAATGATCCACTCTGCGCAGTTTTTAGACATGATGACGATACGATCGCCACGGACAAATCCTTGGGCTTGAAGACCTTGGGCAATACATTGAGCTTGCTCGGTGACCTCTGCCCAGGTGAAAGTTCGCCATTGGCGTACTTTAGGTTGATGGAAAAAAGCCTTTTCTGGGTGAGCAGCTGTACCCGACAGTAAACTGTGCAAAACCGTTGTATTGTCCATAAACGTCTCCTAATTGCGTGTCAATAACCGTTGCCTTACCATGTGCTTAACGGCCGGTGAATTGCGCCGGACGTTTGGCTAAAAAAGCCCGACTCCCCTCTTTAGCATCTTCACTGTCAGCACATAGCTGCTGTAATTTAGCTTCATGACCTATGGTTTGGGCCAAGTCGCTGTGCATCGCTTCGTTTAATGCCTGTTTTGCATAGCGCAGAGCGAGCGGCGCTTTGTGGCTCAGTAGCTGTGCAAGAGCGAGTGCTTCATCAAGCAAAATGTCATCCGCTACCACCTTATTACACAAACCAAGCTGCAGACACTCGCTGGCCCCTAACTTGCTGCCTAAGGCAATGAGCTCGTAGGCACGCTTGCGACCCACTGTGTGTGCTAAATGCCAGGTGGCACCGCCGTCAGGTATCAACCCTATGGCGCTAAACGCTTGATAAAGGTAGGCACTTTCAGCCATGATGGTTAAGTCACAGGCCATGGCAAAAGCGCTGCCTATGCCTGCGGCTGGGCCATTGACCGCGCTTATCCAGGGTTTTGGCCCATGGGTGATAGCCATTAGCGCTGGTTTATATTCTTGTAGCAAACCTTGTTCAACGTCGAGATCATCTGGCATTTTCTCGCTTAAATCAGCGCCAGCGCTAAAGGCGCGACCTTGGCCAGTTAAAATAACCACCCGAATATTGTCGTCGTCATTAACCTTACTCGCGGCCTGGCGAAACGCCTTGCGCTGAGCATCGTCAAAGGCGTTTAGTTTTTCCGGGCGATTAAAACGGATAATGGCAACACAGCCATGTATAACGGTGGTAACAGGGGATAAATTAGACAGGGTGATTTTCTCCGCTGGCATATCGTAAACGCCAAAGCACAGCCAAATAAAATTATATCCCTACCATGCCACTAGCTACGCAAAGTTGTAAAATTGAATCTAGCTATTAGAGACTATTCTTAGATGTTATAGAAGTGTTAATTGAATGTTTAGCGAAGGCTGACTGGGGGATCAGGCCGCCATTTGCTGGGCTGACGGCAAATATCAAACAAACAGTTACAAAGAGGCGGCAGAGCGAGAAGCCTGATCGTACAAACCAGACATAGAGCGCAGCATCCCAGCCAATTTGACCAGCTCCCTGGCATCAACATCAAGCAATTTCAAACCATCAAGCAGGCAGTGCTCCCGCACCCGGCCATATTCTGCACATGCACTGTGGCCTTTGGCTGATGTGGCGTAAAAAATCTCTTTTCCACGTTTAGTACCGATTACCAGCTCTAATTTAAGCAATTTTTTAATGGCATAATTTACCGTATGGCTGTCAATAATATTGAGCATAAACGCAATATCATTAAGGCGTTTTTCCCGCCCGCGATGATTAATATTATGCAAAATTAAAATATCTAATACCGCAAGATCCCCCAAGCCAGAGGCTTTAGCACAGCGTACCATCCACTGGGAAAATGCGTTGTAAACCACCGTCATGCCATACTCTACCTCTGATAACGGCCAGGCCTCTGAGGTAGCTAAATGATCTGAAGAGACAATTTTCTCATCATGTCCGATAATTTGGCTGCTCGTTTTGTTGTTTTCACTCACCATGTTATTCTCTTTTATGTTGCTGGGTTTAACGGGCATTATTGCTACGCATGACCAAAGCCTCCGCCTGTGGGGGTTTGTATTACCACCGTATCGCCACATTGCACCTGTGTTTCACCGCATCCACCCAGGTCTAGCAGCACTTGCCCCGCTCGTTCAATCCAGTTATGGCCAAGCTCTCCTGACTGCCCCCCCTTAACACCCGCTAGCGGTACTTCACGGTGGCCAGATAAGATGGCACATTGCATATCAGCCAAAAAGCGGATACGCCGCTCAATACCATCTCCTGCATGCCATTGCCCTTTGCCACCAGAGCCACGGCGAATAACAAACTTTTCAAGTAATACCGGATAGCGGGATTCGAGTATTTCCGGATCCGTTAAACGGGAGTTGGTCATATGGGTATGAACCGCTGCAGCCCCATGAAAACCAGGGCCCGCTGGCGCTCCAGAACAAATGGTCTCGTAATACTGATACCGTGCATTACCAAAAGTTAAATTGTTCATCGTGCCCTGACTCATCCCCAGTGAACCCAGTGCGCCAAAAAGCGCATTAGCCGCCGCCTGACTGACTTCTACGTTACCCGCCACTACCGCTGCTGGGTACTCGGGGTTAAGCATCGATCCTTGGGGCACGATGATCGTTAACGGGCGCATGCAGCCTGCATTGAGGGGAATGTCGCTATCAACTAAACAGCGAAATACATATAATACTACCGCCTGGGTAATCGCCGCCGGAGCATTAAAATTGGTGGGTTGTTGGGCGCTGGTGCCGCTAAAGTCTATGGTGGCGCTGCGTCTGGCATGATCCACCTTAACCTGCACGCAGATTTTAAGGCCACCGTCCATGTGATAGTCGTATTGCCCGTCTGCTAAGGTCTCTATGGTACGCCTGACACTCTCTTCAGCGTTATCCATAATATGCCCAGTGTAGGTATTGACCACAGACAGGCCATATTCTGCCACCAGCTTGAGTAGCTCTTGATGACCTCGGTGATTGGCGCCAATCTGGGCCTGTAAATCCGCGATATTCTGGGCCAGGTTGCGCACCGGATAATCCCCCCCTAACATCAGGGTTTTCAGCTGTGCGTGTAAAAAACATCCCCTAGATACCAACTTCATGCACGGAATAATTACCCCTTCTTCGAGAATGGTTTTCGCCTTGGGCGACATCGAACCTGGCGCGATACCCCCTATATCTGCGTGATGGGCGCGGCTGGCTACATAAAAAATAACCTGCTCTTGTTGTTTATCAAATATGGGCGTGATCACCGTAACATCAGGCAAATGAGAACCGCCATTAAAGGGATCGTTGTGAATAAACACATCACCGGCATCAATGGGTAAACCACTGGCAATCAGTACTTTTACCGTGGCATCCATTGAACCAAGATGTACGGGAATATGGGGAGCATTGGCAATTAAACGGCCACTGACATCAAATACCGCACAAGAAAAATCCAGGCGCTCTTTAATATTGACTGACGAGGATGTATTGCGCAGTACAATGCCCATTTGCTCGGCTATCGACATAAACTGGTTGTTAAACACTTCGACCATAACGGGGTCTCGTTCACCAGTGAGCTCGGTAGTGCTAAGGGCAACCTGATTTTTGTTCAACACCAGATGTTTATGCTTGGTGATACTGGCCATCCAATTAGGCTCAACCACAACCGTACCGTTATCTTCAATAATAATCACTGGCCCGGCTATTTCATGGCCAGGTAACAATTCTTCCAGGTGGTATACCGGGCAGGTATGCCACTGATCACTCGAAAAAATTTCGATACTGGCGTGGGCTGGCGGCAGTGGCTCTCGGGTTAGGGCAAACTCAGGCTCATCGATTTGCTGGCCACCGCCGGATGACTCCATGGAAATAGATTCGATGATGATGTCTTTGTCAGCGGACATAAAACCGTACTGGGCCAAATGCACGGCTTCAAACTGCCCCCGCATTTGTGCCACGTCACCATGCCTAACAGGCAAGGCAGTGTCTGTGCCATGGTAACGTAAAAACACAGTGGCATTATGACGTTGTGCGTCACTAGCGATGTCTTGTTCAAGTAGCTCAGCGGTGGTACTGGTTTTTAAACGGGCAAACTCCTGGCGCAGCGCATCGACCACGGCGGTATTCATAACGTGTTGAAAGGTCTCGGTGCGCTGGCTGCGAATATCGGCCAACCCCATACCATAGGCAGATAAAATACTGGCATAGGGATGAATAAATATTTTTTCCATACCCAGGCGCTGTGCCACTAAACAGGCATGTTGACCACCGGCACCACCAAAACAGGTTAACGCGTAGGTTTGCACATCGTACCCCCGCTCAACAGAGATTTTTTTAATGGCCTGGGCCATATGCTCAATAGCAATAGTTAAAAAACCTTCTGCCACTTGTTCGCCACTTATCCCCCCACCTTGTTTTTTGGCGATGTCAGCAAAGGCAGTTTTCACCGCATTGCCGTCAATAGCCTGGTTGTGTTGTGGGCCAAATAATTTGGGAAAAAACTGTGGGTCGACCTTGCCTAAACACACGTTGGCATCGGTGACGGTTAAGGGGCCGCCATTGCGATAGCACAATGGCCCCGGATACGCCCCCGCAGATTCAGGGCCAACACGAAAACGCTGTTCGTCAACATGCAATACCGAGCCGCCACCCGCCGCGACGGTATGCACATTCATCATCGGTACGCTCATGCGTACTCCCGCCACCTGGGTTTCAAACGCCCGCTCATATTCACCGGCATAATGAGACACATCAGTAGACGTACCGCCCATATCAAAACCAATAATTTTATTAAAACCGGCTAATTCACTGGTGCGCACCGCACCAATAATCCCCCCCGCGGGACCAGATAAAATCGCGTCTCGCCCCTGAAATTTACTCGCTGCGGTTAACCCACCGGATGAGCGCATAAACTGCAATCGCCGGTTGTCATCACTGTTATTAACCGAAGCGCCAATAGCCGCGCCAACGCGTTCAACATATTGACGTAAAATAGGGGACAAATAGGCATCGACTACTGTGGTATCGCCTCTGGGCACAATACGTACCATAGGGCTGACATCATGGCTGGTGGAGATTTGCCTAAAGCCAATATCAGCGGCAATAGCCGCTACGCGCTGTTCATGCTGTGGGTATTTATAAGCATGCATCAGCACAATAGCAACGGAGCGAAAACCGGCTTGGTAACGCTGTTGCAGATCCCTACGTACAGCCTGCTGATCAAGCGGAGTGATATCATTACCCCCATCATCAACACGCTCAACGACCTCAATCACATCGCTGTATAATACTTGTGGCTTTTCAATATTCAGGGCAAAAGTTTTAGGGCGAACCTGATAACCAATTTCCAGCACGTCGCGCAAACCCTGGGTAATGATCAGTACAGTAGGCTCGCCCTTACGCTCAAGTAATGCATTGGTTGCCACTGTGGTACCCATTTTCACGCTGCCAATGAGTTCGGCGGGAATAGCACCGTTGCTTTTAACGTTGAGAAATTCGCGAATACCTTGCAGTGCTGCATCCTCATAGGCGCTTGGGTTTTCAGATAAAAGCTTTTTAGTGAATAGGTTGTTTTGCCCGTCTTTGGCCACGATATCAGTAAACGTACCGCCTCGATCAATCCAAAAATCCCAGCGCTGAGTGGCTGGTTGAGCTGGGTTTGTTTGTTTGTTCGTCAAGGAGGTCATTAACATTTACACCGAATTAAATTGCACTGTTAAGCACACGTTAACCATACGATGACAATTTATCAATATTTTATAAACATAATATTGATATAAACTTTTTATATTGCTAAGTTGACGCAATAAAACACTGCACGCTATGGTCGAACCCGAATTTATATAAGGTTATTCTGGCCAAAGGAATAACAATTTATGCCATCTCTGAATTTTCTTAAAAATGTTGGACCAGGTGCCTTGGTTGCCGCCGCATTTATTGGTCCGGGCACAGTGACCGTTTGCACATTGGCAGGCGCTAATTACGGTTATGCGTTGTTGTGGGCATTATTATTTGCCACCATTGCCACTATTATTTTCCAGGAGATGTCTGGCCGCCTGGGCACGATAGCGCAAAAAGGTTTAGGCGAAGCGCTCCGTGAAAGCTTGCAAGATTCCATGTGGAAATGGCCGTTATTTGCCCTCATTGCCATGGCATTATACGGCGGCAATGCAGCCTACGAAGCAGGCAATTTATCCGGTGCAGCCCTGGGCGTAAATGCCATATTATCCCAGCCCACTGACAGCGCATTTAGCTGGACAGTAATAAGCATAGCCACAGTTGCCGGACTGGCCCTGTGGCGTGGCAGCTACCGCCAAGTAGAGCGGTTATTGATGATACTGGTACTATTTATGGCCGTAGCCTTTATTGGCACCTTTGTGGTCAGCAAACCCGATATGACTGCATTTTTCCACGGTTTGTTCACCCCAACCTTACCTGACAACAGTTTAATGACAGTGGTGGCACTGATAGGCACCACTGTGGTGCCCTATAATCTGTTTTTACACGCCTCAGCCGCCAAAAAACGCTGGCAGGGTGCAGGGGATTTACGCGCAGCTCGCACTGATTCTGTGGTATCTATTGGCCTTGGCGGCATAGTCGCTATGTTTATTGTATCAACCGCAGCAGCAGGTCTGTTTTCCAGAGGATTAGGTGCCGACAGCGCAGCGGATATGGCGGTGCAACTGGAGCCACTTTTTGGCTCGTTGTCCAAATACATGTTAGGCGCAGGGTTACTGGCTGCCGGATTAACCAGTTCACTCACGGCCCCACTAGCGACGGCCTATGCCATTACAGAAATCATTAACCCTGGTGGCAAAAATCGTGAACGCTTGTTTCGTGGCGTCAGCTTAAGTGTATTACTGGTCGGTGTCGGGTTTGCCCTAAGCGGCGCCAAACCGATTAATATTATTATCGGGGCACAATTTGCCAACGGTTTATTATTACCGATTATTGCTGCCTTTTTGCTCTATGCCATGAACAATAAAGCTTTGCTCGGTAAACATACTAACGGTTTATTGGCTAATACCCTGGGTGCACTGGTATTTTTGGTGTCAGTGGGGTTAGGGTTACGCTTGGTATTTAAATCATTTTCGGTATTTTAAGACCCCAGCGCTGACATTTAATCAGCTGAGCCACAAAAAAGGCGCTTAGGGGAAACCCAAAGCGCCTATTGCTATTCGTTACTTAAAGCGTAGCAACCAAAGCCGTTACTTAGCCTTCTTTAGGGGCGTATTTGTCTTTCATCAAATACGCAAATGCAGTATTAAAAGCCACTTCCTGAAATATTTTAAGGCCGGTTTCTGCATAAGGGATATGCACCGGATTACGCTTCAACGACTCCTTGATGTCTACAGGTGACATGATCACCACATCAAGATCATCAATTAGCTCAATGGCGGCTTCTAGCTTAAAGCCCACTGCCCCCCCGGCAAATTTACCTTTCATGGGCCGTTGGCGTATCACCACCTTGTCCACCTGATAATCATGCATTAACTTGGCAAAGGTCTGCTGAAAATAGCGCAGCTCGCTCATGCTATTGATATTGGTTAAGGTTAAGCGTTTTGAGCGAAAATCAGGTAATTGAAAAACCTCTTCTGCCAGGGACAACAAACACACATTCACATCGTTACTATTTATTTCAACACCACAAACTTTCATATATTACCCAACTTAGCTAGACCGGCGCATTATAGCGCAAAGTATCCGCGCAAATATTACGATTATTGCAGAAAAAAAGTGCGGATGCACATTGACCCGTTATCGAATAAAAAGAGGACTAATCGGTGGTCTGTAATCAGCTAAGCTTCCCTACGGCCTTTTGCGACAAAAGTGGCAGTGATCAAAATATGGTCCATAGTTCACCCATAAAAGGTCAAATCAGCATAGCCAAGATCACTATTAACCGGTGTAACGGTGCAAAAACTCGTCATGGCCCAACATCTTGCCCATAGGTTGCTGCTTGGCAGTCAAAATTTTGTGCATAATAGCCAATAGTTCACTGTCGGACGCGACTTTTGCCGCCGGATGATAATCCCCGGGCATAATCCCCTGTCCCAACATCACTTGCAGCCAGGACGCATCGCGAAATATGTCATGGGGATCATTAAAAATCGCCGCGCACTCTTTAAACAGTTCAATCTTTTGTTGTAATCGATCAGGGATGGCCATGTGAGACATATCACGCCAGAAATCTGAGTCCTGACGTTCATTAACGTGATAATGCAAAATAATAAAATCAGCAATGGTTTCAAATTCAGTTTTGGACTCTGTGTTGTATAAATCGATGGCCGTTTGGTTTATCCCTTCATTGGGAAACATTTTTAACAAGCGCACAATAGCGGATTGAATAAGGTGAATACTGGTGGACTCCAGGGGCTCTAAAAAACCGCTAGACAGACCTATAGCCACCACGTTTTTATGCCACTGCTGGGCTGTTCGCCCTGTTTCGAAGGTGATTTTTTTAGGTTCACCCAGAGGTTTAGTATCCAGGTTACTCATCAAGCTTTGATAGGCAGCATCATCGTCTAAATACTTGGAACTATACACCAGTCCATTACCATTGCGATGGGTCAGGGGAATACGCCATTGCCAGCCCGCTGTATGAGCAATACTGCGGGTATAAGGCAAAGTATGCTTAAAGCGTTCACTGGGTACAGCCAGGGCAGTATCAGCCGGTAAATAATGGCTCCAACCTTCGTATTTAACGCCTAAGGTTTTTCTGATCAACAGCCCGCGCTGCCCGGTGCAATCAATAAACAGATCGCCCTGAATTTGTTGGCCACCTTTTAGTTGCAATGCCGTTATAAAGCCGGTTTGTGGGTCGCTCTGCACATGCTCGATGGTACCCTCAATACGTGTCACACCCGCTTTTTCGGCTATTTTTCGCAGGTACTTACCGTATAAACCAGAATCAAAATGATAGGCATACTGCAAGTCAAACACCGGGTTTTGGGTATTTATTTTATTAAATTTTTGCTGCTGGCAACAGAGATAGTTTAAGTCAAAATCCCACAGAGAAGCTTGCAGACCCGCTTGTTTTGCCCGCAACCAGTAATGCTGAAAACTGCAGAAACCCATATTGGCACCTGGGGCACCAAAAGTATGGTAATAACTCTCCCCTTTTACGCGCCAGTTCTCAAACTTTATACCCAGTTTGATAGTCGCCTTGGTTTCCCGTAGAAACTCTTTTTCATCTAACCCCAGGTACTTGTTAAAAGTATGAATGGGGGGAATGGTCGCTTCACCAACACCAATAATGCCTATGGCGTCGGATTCAATCAACTGCACGTTTACCTGACCCTGTAGCACCTTGCTTATCAGCGCGGCAGTCATCCACCCAGCTGTTCCGCCACCGGCAATCACCACTTTACGTATGGGGCTTTGCATTTATGTCCTCCTTTTTGACTGTAAACTATATTAAGTCAGTTAAAAATGCCCCAACAACCATAACGCTATTGGGGCCAAGGACTGACACACACTTTGGTAATATGAATTATTAAGTCAGTTAAAAATATCCCAACAGCCATAACGCTAATAGGGTCAACCACTGACACACACTTTGGTAAAATCAATCGTTACGTCAGTAAAAAACACCCAACAGCCATAACGCTAATAGGGCCAACTACTGACACACACTTTGGTAAAATCAATCGTTACGTCAGTAAAAAACATCCCAACAGCCATAACGCTAATAGGGTCAACCACTGACACACACTTTGGTAAAATCAATCGTTACGTCAGTAAAAAACACCCCAACAGCCATAACGCTAATAGGGCCAACTACTGACACACACTTTGGTAAAATCAATCGTTACGTCAGTAAAAAACACCCCAACAGCCATAACGCTAATAGGGCCAACTACTGACACACACTTTGGTAATATGAATTATTAAGTCAGTTAAAAATATCCCAACAGCCATAACGCTAATAGGGCCAACTACTGACACACACTTTGGTAATATGAATTATTAAGTCAGTTAAAAATATCCCAACAGCCATAACGCTAATAGGGCCAACTACTGACACACACTTTGG
>JBKEFM010000016.1:0-38209 GCA_046709505.1 Paraglaciecola sp.
TGCTTGTTTAAAAGATCCCTTTGGTCACACCTGGTCACTGGCTACCCCGTTACGTAATATGAGCGAAGCAGAAATACAACAAGCCGCCAATAGTATGATGGCCAGCAAAGCCGAGGATGAGAATAACCTTTGAGCCAAAGAAATCAAAATGAGTAGACGCTTTTAGCCTGCCCATGAGCCCCGCGCTCAATAAAAGCATTCCATTGGCAGCCTATTCAGGCTGGGCTTTTGCCAGCTCCGCCAAGGTTTCGCTATAGTTACTATGGTACCGGCCCGGTTTGTGGTTGACCGCCAAAATAACATTCATGGTGGTCATGCCCAGTAATGACAACAGCATTAGGCTTGGGCTGAGTACAAAAAGTGATATCAGAATGATAACGCTATCGACTGCTAATTGAAAAGTACCGGCCCTGATACCCCGACGTCTCTGTAAATAGAAAGCCAGTATCCCCAGGCCGCCCAGGCTCGATTTATGGCGGAACATGATCAACATGCCCATGCCAATTAACATTCCACCCGCTATGGCACCGAATATCGGCTGGATATCCTGCAAAGAGATAAATAGCTGTATGTTATCCACCAGCAAAGACACCATGATAATGGTCGCAAAGGTATTAAGGGTGAAGCGCCAGCCCAAACACTTAATGGCCAGATAATAAAAGGGAAGGTTGACTAGAAAAAACAGCAAACCAAAATCCAGTGAAATAAATTTACTTAGCAATAAGGCGATGCCTGCGGTTCCACCTGCCAGCAAACCTAAAGACTTAAAGATCGCCAATCCCAAACTGACAAACATGGTGCCACTTAAAATGGCCAGTACGTCTTCGTAAAATCTATGAGTAGGGCAATGCATAACCTGTGTGCTCCTGTTTAGCCAAAAAGTGGGTAAAAAGTCAAGTCAGCCTGTCTATATTTCAACCAGCGCTGAGTATCGAGCGGCCGCATTGTACAGTATTCACGCCTGGGTTCCAGCCTTATCACGCTCAGGTTAATATCATGTAAATCATTGATATTAAATGTAAAAATAGATTCGCCCATAAAATGTTCATCCTGAATTTTCTATATCCATATTGATCCCTGCTATTAATCGTTGAGTGACTCAAGCTAAAATCAGATGGTAAACAACAAAGGGGAAACACCCATGTAAGTAGCCAAAAATATGCAGATGTATGAGACCCAGTGCCAGCGTTTCATCCAGGAATATCCCTTTGCCTTGCTAATGAGTGAAAATCCGCTGCAAGGCACCCATTTACCTATGGTTTTTTACCCGCAAAAAGAAGGCCCGGGGTATTTTCACTACCACATGGTCAGAGCTAACGGCCAATATAAATATCTGGACAGACAAACGGTTACCGTGGTGTTTTTTGGTCTCCATGCCTATACCCAGTGACTTCAAGATGCAGGTTCAAATCCCCCACTACTACGTTATTTGAATTGAACATAGGAAAGCTATGCCTCAACAAAAATTCTTGGTATTTGACGATTTGAATTCCTGCTGATTTCTTCTTTTTGAGGTCACTTGAGTATAAACGCTGAGTTAGCCTCAATAAGTTGCCACAGGCTCAGTGGCAATAGTGTTGAGCCTCAGTATGTATTTTTACTATGTTGGGGGGCAAGGGCTTTATCCACCCCATGTGTAGCTTTTTTTAGCTATTACGGGTTTGCAAACCCACTGCACTAGGTAGATATGCTAATGTGCTGTTAATCCAATACCTTACCCTTCTTAGGAGTTGCAGTGGCTATTTGTGTGCCCCGGGGAATTATCCCCCTTGATAATATTTTACCCGATGAGCCTCTGTTAATGATGGGAGCGGGGCCGGTCCCTATTCCAGCCAAGGTCGCAGCGGCCAACGGCATAGTGATCAATCATCTTGGCGATACTATGGCGCAAATTATCGAACAAGTTAAAATCATGTCTCGCTATGTATTTCAAACCGACGGCGGTCATATTATAGGGGTCGCAGGCCCGGGATCCGCAGCCATGGAAATGGCCGTAGCCAACCTAGTGCGACCAGGGGATAAGGTATTGAGTGTATGTAACGGCTTTTTTAGTAGCCGTCTGGCTGAGATGGCCGGGCGTGTTCGCGCCGATGTACATAAAGTCATTATTGAAGAGGGCCAAGCTGCCAACCCCGCACTTATCGAACAACATATCATTGAGTATCAACCCAATGTGCTGACCATAGTGCAAGGCGAAACGTCCAATACTGTGCATAACCTAGCGTTGGCCAATATTTGCCAACTTGCCAAGCAACATAACTGCATGGTGATAGTCGATGCAGTGTGTACGCTAAGCACCATGCCCCTGGCTATGGATGACTGGGGCATAGATGCGGTGATCACTGGCGGCCAAAAAGGCTTATCCTGTATTCCTGGTATCTCCCTGGTAGCTTTTTCAGCTCACGCATGGCAGTTTATCGAGTCACGCACCGATCAGCTCAGACATTGGTGTCTGGATGCCAAGTTAGCCGATCAGTTCTGGTATAAAAAAGCCTATCATTATACCGCTCCGGTATCGGGTATTTTAGCCATTCATGAAGCCCTGCGCCTCGTGTGCAACGAGACGCTGCCTCTGCGTTTTGCTCGACATGAGCGTTGCTCAAAAGCGTTGCAAGCCGCTGTTGAAGGCATGGGTTTGCAGCTCTACGTTGAGCCTTACGCGCGGCTCAATTCAGTGGTAGGTATTCGATTACCTGAAAATGTGACGGGTAAAACCCTGCTCAGCACTATGTCTAACCGCTATAGAGTAGAAATATCCGGCTCCTTTGGCCCCAATATTGTGCGTATTGGGCAAATGGGCGAACAGTGCCGTACCCATAACCTATTTCGCACCATTCACGCTTTAGGTTCAGCCTTTATCGACTCTGGCCATAAGGTAGATTTACCCACCGGCATGGCGGCCCTCGAAAGCACCCTGGATAGTTTGCGCTAAGGTCTTTGACATTGAGATAGGAACCAGTACGGGTCCCTATTGGCGTTCTAGGGCCTGTGAACTAGAATCATTGGCACCGCCTTTTTTAACCTTCAGGAGCTAGATATGTCACGCATTGAGCCACACAGTATTCCCCAGCAAGCCTTCGATTGGTATGATCAATATGCCCATGGCGATATAGACAGGCGTACCTTTATGTCACGCCTGGCGGCATTGCCGGTGGCAGGACTGAGTTTAGGGGCCATTGCCGGCGCGCTGACACCCAACTATCTATTAGCCGAACAAGTGTCGTTCAACGACGATGCCATCAAAGCTACCTATCAGCAATTTGATAGCCCCCAAGGCCATGGCACAGGTCAAGGTTATTTGGTGGTACCTAACATTATCAGCACTACCGCTCCTGTGGTATTAGTGGTGCATGAAAACCGTGGCCTCAATCCCTACATTAAGGACGTAGCCCGCAGACTGGCCAAAGCCGGTTTTATTGCCTTTGCACCCGACGCCCTGTTTACGGTAGGAGGCTACCCCGGCAATGATGATGAAGGGCGGAATTTACAAGGCAAAATGGACAAACAAAAAATAGAACAGGATTTTATCGCCGCAGCGCGTTTTATTAAACGCCACCCCCGGGGTAACGGTAAACTAGGTGTAGTCGGTTTCTGTTTCGGGGGTTATATCAGTAATATGCTGGCAGCCACTGTGCCCGACATTATCGATGCCGCCGTGCCATATTATGGCACGCCTGCCAACGACAACCTGATTAACAACGTAAAAGGGCCTCTGTTACTCAATTTTGCCGAAAATGATAATCGGGTTAACGCCACTTGGGCGGACTATGAAAAGGCCTTACAAGCCAATCAGGTGAATTATCAGGCCCATATCTACCCTGGCACCCAACATGGCTTTCACAATGACTCCACCAGCCGTTATGACCCTAAGGCGGCAGAGTTGGCCTGGTCACGCACCCTGGCATTTTTCAATCTGCATTTGGCCTTCACCCAAACCAGCGACGCATAATTCACCGTGACATATATACCCAAGCAACCTCAATATAAACAACGCCGTAGCGGGGGATTTGCAACCAGCCCGAAGGGAGCTTAGGCAGAAAATCAGCTCTGCGTTACAAACCTCGCAAAGGGAATGCCATTTCCTGCGTGTTGTGCCTTGCTCTGACTTCCTGCCTAAACTGTGAACCAGCATGAGATCATCTGTATATAGGCCTGACTAGCACCAACAGGGTGAAATTCGCACCGAGCATTAGCAAAATAAGCATCAAAAATGTCCAAATTACTTTTATTGTTTAGGTTTGCAAATATTTCCTATGGTGACGTTATACACTCCCTAGCAGCAGTCGTAATCGCAAAGCGTTACTTACGTTTACCTGACACTCGAGCCCACTCGCCATCAATTGCAATAGGCTCCATGGTAAAATCCTGGCTGTATAAATCGTTGATACCTTGTGCCTGTTCGGCCAAAATACCCGATAACACCAACTTACCACCGGGCTTACAGTAAGCGGTGATAACCTCTCGCAATTCACGTAAGGGAGCAGCAAGAATATTGGCTAACACGGCATCTGCTTGTAACTGGGGTTGATATAGAGGCAGATATAACTCTATCTGATCGCCGACGTCATTGCGGTCGGCATTGTTTTGACTCGACAGTAATGCCTGGGGATCAATATCTATACCTATCACTCGTTTGGCTCCCAATTTGATCGCTGCGATACCTAAAATTCCCGAGCCACAACCAAAATCTACTACGGTTTTGCCTGTTAAATCCAGTCCATCGAGCCAACGCAAACACAAAGCTGTTGTTGGGTGGGTGCCGGTGCCAAATGCCAGGCCAGGGTCGAGCATCACGTTGACTGCGTCTGGATCAGGCACATCGCGCCAACTTGGGCAAATCCACAAGCGTTTACCAAACTGCATAGGGTGAAAGTTATCCATCCATTCCCGCTCCCAATCCTTGTCTTCCAATTGGTCAAGTTTGTGGGGAAAGTCCTGGCCAAGCAGCCGCGACTTACTCAACCGGGCAACCACCTGAGCCATATTATGCTTGGCGTCGTACAGGCCAACTACCTGAGTTTCCGGCCATAACATAACTTCTCCCGGCTTGGGCTCGTACATAGGCGTATCTTTTGCGTCAACGAAGGTTACCGCTTGAGCACCATTGGCGCTTAACATATCGCCAATTTGATCGGCGTGCTTGGCTCGGGTGTCAATAATTAATTGGATCCAGGGCATAAAGTTCTTTGCTGGCTGTTAAAGGCTGCAGTATACCATTAGATAAATACCATTTGCTGCAAACTAGCCACATCAAAACCGCCTTTATCCCAGTCTTAAATAAATCACAAAGCATCCTCAATTAAAAAAGGGATACTAACCTGCGCTAGTATCCCTTTTTTAAGTAATGTGTTGCCAACACATGTGATGCTTGGTTATACCCGCAATTAGTGGCCGCCTAAACTCAGTTTTTTCTCTAAGTAATGGATATTGGCACCACCCGCTGCGAAATTTTCATCCGCCATAATCTTTTGTTGTAAGGGAATATTGGTTTTAATACCTTCAATCACTAATTCATCCAAAGCATGACGCATTCTGGCAATCGCCACTTCGCGGGTTTCGCCATAGGTAATAAGCTTACCTATCATGGAGTCATAATTTGGCGGCACAGAATAACCCGCATAAATATGTGAATCCCAGCGTACCCCCAAGCCTCCTGGAGGATGAAACATATTTATCTTGCCAGGGCTTGGTATGAAAGTGTCAGGATCTTCAGCATTGATCCGACATTCGATGGCATGCCCCCGAATATGCACTTGTGACTGGCCGATAGATAATTTTTGTCCATCTGCAATGCGCAACTGCTCTTTGATCAAATCTATACCGGTGATCATTTCTGACACCGGATGTTCTACCTGAATACGGGTGTTCATCTCGATAAAGTAAAATTCACCATCTTCAAATAAAAATTCAAAGGTGCCCGCCCCGCGATAAGCTATATCAACACAAGCCTGACAACATCTAGCACCAATTTTAGCGCGCATCTCCGGGGTAATCCCTGGCGCTGGGGCTTCTTCGACCACTTTCTGGTGGCGGCGCTGCATAGAACAATCCCGCTCCCCAAGGTGAATGGCGCTACCTTGACCATCTGCCAAAATCTGGATTTCAACGTGACGAGGGTTTTCCAGGAATTTTTCCATGTAGACCACATCGTTATTGAAAGCCGCTCCCGCTTCACCTTTGGTTAAGGCAATGGAGTCGATCAATTCATCTTCGCTGCGCACAACGCGCATACCGCGGCCACCGCCACCACCCGCGGCCTTGACGATTATGGGATAACCGATACGTAAGGCGATAGCTTTGTTGTGCTCGTCATCTTCACCCAGTGGTCCGTCAGAACCTGGTACACAGGGCACCCCGGCACTTTTCATCGATCTGATGGCTGATACCTTGTCTCCCATCAGATTAATAGTCTCGGCAGTTGGGCCAACAAAAATAAAACCGCTTCTTTCCACTGCTTCAGCAAAATCAGCACTTTCAGCTAAAAATCCGTAACCAGGATGGATCGCGTCAGAATTGGTGATTTCCGCGGCAGCAATAATACGTGGAATATTGAGGTAACTTTCTGTGGCAGAAGGCTTGCCGATGCAGATGGTTTCATCGGCCAGTAATACATGTTTTAGACTTTCGTCAGCAGTCGAGTGCACAGCTACGGTTTTGATGCCTAGCTCTTTACACGCGCGCAAAATACGCAGTGCAATCTCACCACGATTGGCAATCAGTACTTTAGTAAGCATTGTCAGTAATCCGCTTATTCGATAATGAATAGGGGTTGATCGAATTCAACCGGGTCTTGGTTGTCGACTAAAATTTCTTTTACCACCCCGCTCTTGTCAGATTCAATCTGATTCATCATTTTCATGGCTTCGATAATACACAAAGTATCACCCACACTAACCTGTTGCCCAACTTCGACAAACATTTTTGAACCCGGTGAAGAAGAACGATAAAAGGTGCCAACCATAGGAGACTTGACTCTGTGGCCTGTAACTTCTGGTGTTGCAACCGGTAATTCAGCCGTTGGGGCTGGGGCTGGGGCAAACTGTTGTACCGGAGCGCTGTATTGTACTGGTGCTGACGCATGCCCACTGCGATGGATGCGAACGGATTCTTCACCTTCGGTGATTTCTAATTCAGAAATCCCTGATTCTTCTACTAACTCGATCAGTTTTTTTATTTTACGTATATCCATTTTCAATCTCTTATAGCTAGTGTTTGTTAGGTGCCGGCGATTAACATCCGACAACGAAATTTAATGCGTTATTGTTTTTTCAAATAGGCTTTCGCTGCTTGTAACGCAAAAGCATAACCTTGTTCACCCAAACCACAGATCACACCTTGTGCAACATCAGATAAATAAGAATGATGGCGAAACGGCTCTCTGGCATGTACGTTAGAAAGGTGTATTTCGATAAAGGGAATAGAGACACTCAACAACGCATCGCGCAGTGCTACGCTGGTATGGGTAAAGGCACCTGGATTAATGACAATGAAGTCAATTTTCTGAAAAGCATGGTGAATGGCATCGATAAGCTCATGTTCGGCGTTGGATTGCACGTGAGTTAAGTTGATCCCCTCGTCGTCCGCCTGGCGTTGCAAACCTTGTACTATTTCCACTAGCGTACGTGAACCATAGACCTGGGGTTCACGTCTACCGAGCATATTTAAATTTGGGCCATTAATTAGTAATACGTTCAAGAATAAGTCGCTATCTTCAGTTAAAATATTTTTATTTTGTCTAACGGCAAAATAAGTATGTTTTTAGCGACTAAAAAGACGCAATTTTCCACCCCATTTGCTCACAATCGCCCTATTATAGAGCTAACTTACAAATTAGCAGCAAAATACTGGTCTTATCAGCGAAGTTTGCCCCAAAGTTTGCGTATTTAAACTAACGCGGTAGTATATTTATCTATCAGCAGCAAGCTGTCAATCCTTAATACGAAACGGACTTGTTATGAATTACATTGCCCATCTTCATTTGGCCAAAGCCACCCAAACCAGTTTAGTAGGCAATTTTTTGGGTGATTTTGTCAAGGGTAGCCATCTGCAACACTTGCCTGGTGAGATTCAGACGGGGATCAAGCTGCACCGCAAAATAGACGTACTGACGGATAATCATCCTCAGGTTGTTAAACTACGAACGTTATTTCCACCACACATTCGCCGCGTTGCAGGCATAGTATTGGATGTGTACTTTGATTATTTATTGATGTGCCATTGGCCACAGTTTTGTGATCAGCACCACAGCATTTTATTCAGCCACTTTTATAGGGAGCTTGGATCCTGTAAACATACGGGTAATGAACATTTTCAACACGTGCGTCAAGGCTTAATCAGTCACAGATGGCTGGCTGATTACCAGTATGAAGGGGCGTGTCTTAGAGCATTAAAGACAATAGAACACAGGTTAAATCACAAAATAGTCTTTGCTGAAGCGGCCATGGTGTATTTACGTAGCCATCACCAGGAGATTCAACAGTCTTTTTTACAATTTTACCCCGATTTACTTAAACAAACCCGCGACTTTGCCAGTAAACTTTAACCAGAAAATATTATCAGGCAGGAGTTCCCCCATGGCAGTAAAAGAAATCAAACATCCTTTGGTCCAGCATAAATTAGGCTTAATGCGACAATTTGGTGTTAGCAGCAAAGATTTTCGCGAGTTGGCAAGTGAAGTGGGTAATTTGCTAACCTATGAGGCCACCCGGGAATTAGAAACCGAAACAGTGGACATTCAGGGCTGGGATAACCAGACAATAGCGGTTGATAAAATCAAAGGCAAAAAAATCACCATAGTGCCTATCTTGCGGGCCGGTTTGGGTATGCTGGATGGCGTAATGCGCCTGATACCGAATGCTAAAGTCAGTGTGGTGGGTTTATACCGTGACGAAGTTACTCTGCAACCGGTGGCCTATTTTGACAAAGTGGTTAAAGATATCGATGCTCGTACCGCACTAATAGTTGATCCTATGTTGGCCACCGGCGGAACGCTGATCGCCACTATTGACTTGTTAAAAGCCAAAGGCTGTCAGCATATAATGGGGCTATTTTTGGTTGCCGCTCCTGAAGGCCTTGCAGCGGTGCTGAAAAAACACCCAGACGTGGATATCTACACTGCCGCGATCGATGAAAAACTCAATGATAAAGGCTATATCCTGCCTGGATTAGGGGATGCGGGGGACAAAATATTTGGTACCCGCTAAGCCCTGTACCCCAGCCATGATCAAATTGTGTATTTTGAAGCAATAGTACAGGGGCTGTTCACCAGCCCCAAAAGCTAAAAAACCTACCCACCTGCCTTTACTAAAACGTTTTTTTTACATGCTGCACAAAAGGCTCTGCAGGCATATAACCTGTAACTCTTGCCGAAGATACTTCTTGACCTTGGTTATCAAAAAATAAAATGGTTGGCAGACCTAAAATTCCGAAGTGCTCCTGAAATTCCAGGTTCACAGCTGTGTTGTCTGTCAAATCAATCTGCATCCATTGCGTATTCCCCAGAGCCGATATGACATCAGGATCGGTAAACGTATATTTTTCGAATTCTTTACACGCCACACACCAGTCAGCATAAAGATCGACCATCACGCTTTTACCTGCCTCATTAGCCTGGGCTAACTTGGCATTGAAATCGGCAATATCTTTGACAAGCAAAAACTCGGGATGAGCCACTGTTTTCGTATAGCTACTGGTAGCGGAAGTGGTGTGCAGGGTTTGATAACCGTACATTGCAGAGGCAAACAAGCCACAGAAGATCCCCAGTCCCCGCAGTCCTTTGTAGAATGTCAGGGCACTGTGCTGATTCATAACATAAAAATAACTGAAGGTAGCCAAGCCAAGCACCGACCAGGCTATATCAGTGGCAATATGACTGACCATTCGCTCCACAAACATTAAGGCCACAGCCAGCATCATAAAGCCGAAGGTAGTCTTGACAATATTCATCCACGCTCCTGCCTTGGGCAGTAATTTCCCACCAGTAACCGCAAATAATATTAAAGGTATGCCCATGCCCAAACTGAGTGCGTACAAGGCACTAAAACCGAGCAACAAATCACCACTTTGAGCGATATACAATAAAATACCGGTTAAAGGTGCGGTAGTGCAAGGCGACGCCACCAAACCTGAAATAGCACCCATCAGCAATACGCCAAAGTAAGTACCGCTAGTTTGCTTATTACTCAGCCCATTAAGTTTTTCCTGCCAGGATGAAGGTAATTGCAATTCATAAGCACCAAACATCACCAGGGCAAGAGCCACAAAAATCACGATCAGCGTTAACAATATAACCGGATGTTGCAAAGATGCCTGAAATTGCACACCCGCGGATGCTACCGCCAACCCCAATAAAGAATAAGTTAAGGCCATACCTTGCACATATACGAATGATAAGATAAAGGCACGAGAAGTACTGATTGTCTTACCCTGACCTATCACTATGCCCGACAAGATCGGATACATAGGAAAGACACAAGGGGTAAAGGCCAAGCCAATACCCAGCGCCAAAAAGATAAGCAAGATCCACAGCAGATTGTCTTCATCCGTTAGTAAGTCAACCAGCTCAAACTGAGAAGAAATAGCGCCGAGCTCTTCGCCTGCATCCATTTCATTGTTTGTGTTTTGGCCAGCCACTTCGTTCAGGTATACCACTTGTGTCGTCGGCGGGTAGCAAAGACCGGCTTCGGCGCATCCTTGATAGCGTATTTTGACTACACCGTCTTTTTGCGCTTGTGTGACAGGATAAACAATTGATACCTGGTGGTGGAAGACCTCCTGGGGTTCTTCAAAAAATTCATCTTCTTTCATTTCTCCTTTGGGAAATACGGGCTCACCTAATTCGGCGCGATCCACAACAGTTTTAAATTGTTGTTTATACAAATAATAACCGTCAGCAATCTGCCAAGTTACAATTAACTTGTCATCCTGCTGGGAAAAATCAAACTGAAATGCCTCATCAACCTTTAGGAACACAGGTTCATCGGCAAAAAAATCGCCTAAGGGTTCAGAGGTTTGGGCCACACAGGTAACAACATTGGCCAGGCTAACGGCGAGTAACAACAGCACAGTTCGAATAAATTTCATTTAGCACTACTTCTATTAAACAGGTGAATTGAGGTTTATGGTTCAATACCAATCGCCATTATTTGCACACTATAACGCACTGATATTAACTGTAAATTAAGAACCCGGGGGGGAGGTTGTAATGACAGACCTCTGAAACCAGCTTCGTCTTTCAAAATACTATACATTACCTTAGGCTCTGCTCAGTCATTAACCTCATTAGCAGCTTGCCATACTTTGTAACACTGTTACCCTTGGTAAACTGTCTTTAGAGGCCATTATATTCATTCCCTGACAAAATAAAGAGACTCTTTTGGGTAAACTATTTTTTTTATTCGCGTTATTACCTATTATCGAAATATCCCTGCTAATTACCGTAGGGGGGAAAATAGGTGGCTGGAACACAATAGCAATAGTGATTATCACTGCGCTTGCAGGATCATACCTGGTACGCCAGCAAGGGCTTAGTACGCTCTTGCAAGCACAACAGAAGATGCAGCAAGGCGCCATACCAGGGCAAGAAATGGCCGAAGGTTTATTGCTAGTCATCGCAGGGGTCATGTTAGTCACACCTGGATTTATAACCGACGGCCTGGGGTTTTTATTCTGTCTCCCTATGACCCGACCGCTTATTGCTAAAGCACTACTGGCAAAATTATCGGTTGCAGTGGTTAACCAGGGCCAGTCAGGCGCTTTTCACCAAGGCTCACAGTCAGACTTTCGGCATAGTTCCAAAGCCAGCAACGATGACATTATTGAGGGTGACTTTAAACGCACCGATGATGCACAAAGCAATAACGGCAGGATAGACAAACCTGATTAAAAATTATGGCTAGCTGACTGGATTTTGCATGGCAACAATTATAAAAAAAAGCGGCCAACGCCGCTTTTTTTTATAATTCAGATAACTTTAAATAACAATTATACGTCTACCGAACCACAGAAACGGTAACCTTCACCGTGAATAGTGACAATTAGCTCATCTGCATTAACTTCAGACTCAAAGTGCTTGCGAATACGTCTGATAGTGACATCTACGGTACGATCATTAGGGCGTAATTCACGTCCGGTCATTTCCATAATCAATTGTTCACGTGTTAAAATCTTGCCTGGATTACTCAAAAATAAATGCAAAGCTCTAAATTCACTACGTGGCAACCTAAATTCTTTGCTGCTCGGTGATATTAGGCTGCGACTGTCACTATCGAGTATCCAGCCATTAAAACTGACACGGCTGGGTAAATCATCATCTTCATTATTGTTTAAGGTTCTAGTCAGCAAATTTCTTGCTCTTATCGTCAATTCCCGGGGATTAAAGGGTTTAGTCAGATAATCATCCGCACCTATTTCTAGGCCAAGAATACGATCGACGTCATTGTCTCTACCGGTCAAAAATATCAAACCAATATTTTTACGATCACGTACTTCTCTGGCCAGGATCAAACCATTTTTGCCTGGTAAGTTAATATCCATGATCACCAAGTTTATCGTATGATTTTCAAAAAAATCATGCATTTGGTTACCGTTTTCAGCTTCAAATACATTATAACCTTCAGCCTCAAATAAACTCTTCAAAGTTGTTCTGGTTACGACTTCATCTTCTACAATCAAAATGTTAGGCGTTAGCATCTTTTTCACACCATGTTAAGAAATATACGTAAAAGTTTATCAGAAAACATCTGAGGATCTGGGTTTTATCTAGGTTAAATTTAAATAACTTTAATAATCTGATGTGAACAACACAATTTTTTCCGCAGATCAGGCCTTATAGCAATAAGAGTTCGATGTTTTCTGAGTAAAATTAAGATACTACAGAAAAGCCTTGGTTACTGACTTTTTTAGCCAGAATACTTAAGCCATTTTCTTAATCATTTTTTCCATTTCCGCTAATCAATCGAGCATCATGGTTGAAGCCGTTACCCTAACGGCAATAGGCGTATTAACCTTGGGTCAGACCTGCCAGCGTATCAGCCAACACAGTCCGTACATTCAAAGCCATACATAAAACCAAAAGTAATTATGCATAGCTTGATCTTTATTTTAAGCTCGTTAAGCACGCCGCTTGATAAAGTGCGAAATACTGTTCGGCTGCAGCCTGCCAGGTAAACCGTGTACCCATAGCCCGAACTTGCATAGCTTGAAATTGTGCGGGATATTCGTGGTAAAACAACAACGCGCGCTCAATACAACTGAGCAAGGTGTCACTGTCAGGTTTTTCAAATATAAAGCCGGTTGCTGCCTGCATAGAATCAACTAAATCAATGACTGTATCTTTCAAACCACCCACTCCCCGTACAATAGGCAGGGTGCCAAAAGCCAGGCTATACATCTGGTTCAGGCCACAGGGTTCAAATAGTGACGGCATTAAAAAGAAGTCACTACCGGCTTCAAGCATATGGGCCTTACGTACACTAAAATCTTCGATGAAGGCGAATTTATGGGGATAACGATTCGCTACATTGCGTAAAATCAGGCTGATTTGGGGATCGCCTGTGCCGATAATCACCAGTTGCACGTTATGCAGCAGTAAGTCATCAAGCATCGGCAAAATATAACCGAAACCTTTTTGCTCTGCGAGTCGGCAAACCATACCGATAAGTGGTATTCCCTGTTCTACCGGTAACATAGCCTCACGTTGCAAATCAGCCTTGCACACCTGTTTACCTGACATGTCCTGGGCATCGTAGGTTTGAATAATGTGCTTGTCACTAACAGGGTCCCACTGGCTGTAGTCACAACCGTTTAAAATACCGCTAAGATCCGACCGTCGCTGCTGAAACTCGTGATATAGATGATGAGAACCCAATGGGGTGAGCAATTCTTGAGCATAGTTGGGGCTCACGGTGTTAATTTTGTCCGCATAGCGAATGCCCATACGTACAAAGTTCAATGCGTCTCCGTCAAGCTGAGAATGGAGCAAGTAATGGGGTTGCAAAAAGGGTATATCCAGGAATTTATGGGTCCCTTGATACGCACCGTTATGGATAGTGAAAACACTACGACTAGCAGCAAAAAAATCGCTGTCATCGATACTCATAAAATAAGGCGTCAGAGCGGTATGCCAGTCGTTGCAATGCACAATATCAGGTTGAAACGACAGAGCCTTGCTGGTTTGCAAAGCGGCTTGGGCAAAAAAAGCAAAGCGCTCTGCATTGTCACTATAGGCATGATAGTCATCAGAATATATACCGTCACGGGCAAAGTATTCTGGATAATCCACACAATAAACCGGCACATTGCCAACACCCAGACGTTTTATGGCAAATTCGTAGGGCTTGCGACTGGCAAAGAGTGTTTGTTTGGGACAATGGTCTGCTACAGAATATTTATCTGCCAGTACTTTGTAATAAGGCATAACAATAATGACTTCGTGACCCATTTCATTCAAGGCCATGGGCAGGGATTTGGCGACGTCGGCCAGCCCCCCAGTTTTAACCAGATCTTCTACCTCGGACACCACAAACAGTATTTTCATTGACACTACTCCCGATTAATTCAGTATACACACCCTGACGGACAACCTATGAGTAATGGTCAGGGTCTTTGTAGAACAGTTTTAGCAACAATATAGCGTCAATCAGCGACGACAACAATATACACTGAATTTGCTGGTTTGGGCCAAGGCGTGCACCGAACTGAATTGTTTTTGCAGATCGTCGCCGTAACGCAGAAACTTGTTGGCCACCAAGGTCAGACTACCTTTGTCCTGCAGATGACTTTTGAGTTGCTGGATAAACCCTTCGGTTACTGAGTAATCTGTTTTAATACCGGTATGAAAAGGCGGATTGGTAAATACCTGAATAAATCGGCCACTCACCGTACTCAAACCATCAGATGGTATGACCTGGGCTGGTAGCTGATTAAGTTTGGCGCTTTGCTGCGAACAGTAAATAGCCAATGCGCTGACGTCACTCATAACAACCTGGCTTAGTGGATTTTTTAAGCCCACAAAACAACCAATAATACCGGCACCACAGGCAAAATCCAACACCCGACCAGATTCTACTTTATCTATATTTTCCAGCAACAGTCGAGTGCCGGGATCCAACTCGCCATGACTGAAAACCCCGGGTAAAGAACACACTTTGAAATCAATTCCGGCGACCTGTAAATCTGTAATGGTTTGCCACTTGGATAAATCAAAAACGCTTACCGCTTTATCCAGTTGGGCGGCAAACAAAGAACAGTGCCTTGCGGAATCAACTTTATTGACTTGGGTCGAATACACCCCCAGTAATTTAGGCGCACTATTTATGCCGCCTTTATTCTCCCCAACCAGCATCAAAGTAGCGCCCGGTTTGAGGCAACTTGCGACGTTAGCCAACAGCATTTGTGCCTGTGCCTTGGATTTAGGCATATAGAGCACGGCGCCATCAAAATCGCCTTGAGACGAATAGGCGGCACAAAAACTGTGCTGACCATCTTGAGCCTTAGCACTGGTGATAGAGACACTTTGTTGATAAATATCAAAATATTGATGAAAACCAAAAATTTGCGGGTTATCCAGATGAGCAAAAACCTGGCCATCTGTAGGATTAGCAATCAACCACTTGCCCGTTGCCAATATTCCTTCGCTACGCAATAAAATTTTACTTGCTGGTGTTAACATTATACTACTCTCTCAAACATTAGATCCCATACGCCGTGGCCTAAACGCTGGCCTCTTTGCTCGAATTTAGTTAACGGTCGCTGCTCAGGGCGCGGCACAAAATCACTTGTACTGGATAAGTTTTTATAACCCGGGGCAACAGACATGATCTCAAGCATATATTCACCATAGTTTTCCCAGTCTGTGGCCATATGAAAAACGCCACCTATGGCTAATTTACTGCGCAATTTTTCAACAAACTCAGGCTGCACGATACGCCGCTTATGATGACGTTTTTTGTGCCATGGATCAGGGAAAAAAAGTTGTAACCGACTTAAGCTGTTATCCGGGATACAATTAGCTAAAATTTCAACCGCATCATGTTCATACAACCTGAGGTTGGTGACACTCTGCTCTTCTGCATCCGCTAAACAGGCACCTATGCCAGGGCGGTGTACTTCTATGCCGATAAAGTCTTTGTCAGGTTCATTGCTGGCCATTTCAACCAGGGATTTACCCATACCAAAGCCAATTTCCAGCACCAGAGGAGCTTCTCGACCAAACACCTGATTAACATCCAGCTTGCCCGCTTGATGTGTCAAGCCCATAATCGGCCAATTTTTTTCAATGGCTTTTTCCTGGCCTTTAGTTAAGCGCCCTTCACGTTTGACAAAGCTTTGTATTTTGCGCACATAAACGCCTGACGCTGCGGCTTCTTGTACTGTTTTAAACTGACTCATTATTCATCTCATTTCATTGCTATGCGTAGCATGGGGCGCATTATGCCGCCCGTTAAGTGTAATGCAAGAACCTGCGGCAAATTTAGGCAAAATGGCGGGCAAAATACTCCGCCAGTGCCCCCGGCTGTTCCAGCGGCACCATGTGCCCGGCACCAGCAATTTGTGTAAAATGACCGTTGGCTAATGTTTCACCCAGCTGACGTAATTTATCTGGCGAGGCAATTTGATCTTGATCCCCCACCAGGATATGCAAGGGAAAGTCTGCTTCAGCCAGTTTTTTGCTCAGGTCTTGGCGGTCAGTTAAGCCGCTAATTTGATGGGCTAATACACTTGACCCCAAGTCAACTTCCATTTCTCTGATGGTTTTCAATACGTCAGGATCACAGCTGCTGTGCACAAACTGCTTTAACCTGCTGGCACTCATTGTGCTGTACTGACCTGTGCTGATAGAGCTTAAAATTTGCTGGCGCGCGTTGTACTCTTGATCTGTAAAGGGTCCTGGATAATTGCCAATCAGGGTCAGAGAAGCAACCCTGTGTGGATGTTTTAACGCCACAAGGGCGGCAACGTAACCTCCCATGGAAAACCCCACCAGATGCACAGACTGTTCGAAATACCCCAGACGGTCCTCACCTAGGGCGAGCATTTGTTCAAGGTTTTCAGCCCATTGCAGTGGCACATAGGCTCGTTGGGCTAAATTTAACTCACGCCAGCAAGGCATAAATACCCTTTCATCACAAAGGGTACCAGGGAAAAAGACCATAGGCGCGGTGATTGGCGGGGTCAATATAGAGCTTTGCTCGGCTGTTTTCATTTCAAATAAACCATTTAGTGTCAATTGAGGTATTATCCGGCTATTACCCATAAGTGCAAAGAGTAGCCGAAATAACCGTGCAAACAGCCCTCAATAATCCAGAATTAACCTTTTCTCAGCCAATTCTCACCTGGTTTGCCGCCCATGGGCGCAAAGATTTGCCCTGGCAACTCAACAAGACGCCCTACTCAGTGTGGATATCTGAAATCATGTTGCAACAAACCCAAGTCAAAACTGTTATTCCCTACTACCAAAAATTTATGTCTCGGTTTCCCGACATTTTGAGTTTGGCAAACGCCGAACAGGACGAGGTATTACATCATTGGACCGGCCTGGGCTACTACGCGCGAGCCCGCAACCTGCAAAAAGCAGCACAGCGCATAAGAGATGAGTTTGATGGTCAATTCCCCCAAACCCTCGAAGATGTGATGAGTTTACCCGGCATAGGCCGCTCTACAGCAGGTGCAGTGCTCTCATTAGCGTGTGACCAACATCACAGCATACTGGACGGTAACGTTAAACGGGTTTTAGCCCGCTATTTTGCCATTGAAGGTTGGCCCGGCAATAAACGTGTTGAACAGCAGCTATGGCATTACGCTGAACAGCTTACGCCTGGCAAACAAACCGCTGATTACACCCAGGCGATGATGGACTTGGGTGCCACATTATGTAGCCGCAGCAAACCAAAATGTGACAGCTGTCCTTTGCAAAAAAATTGCCTGGCCTTTGCCCAAGGCAGACAAAGCGAGCTACCAGGTAAAAAGCCGAAAACCGCCATTCCGGTAAAAAACACCGTGATGATAATTCCCATGTGGCAAGGCCAGATACTGATTTACCAAAGGCCACCATCTGGTTTGTGGGGAGGATTATGGGGCTTTTATGAGGCCAGTGATATGGATGATGTCACTCGGCAAAAATCAGCACTGGGGATAACAGCTTGCCAGTCAACCTCTTTGCCTGCTTTTCGTCATACCTTCAGCCATTTTCATTTAGATATTCAGCCCCTTATCCTGCAACTGACTGATATTCCCAGTGCAGGTGTGCAAGACAGCAAACAGCTATGGTACGACCTACACGCACCGCAAAACATCGGTTTAGCGGCCCCTACCAAAAAGTTACTGGCTATATGCAAAGGTGAGCTGTAACCCCGGTTAAAAGAAATATGCTGTACTGAGGTGTGGGTCATTTCCCCCTATAAAAAGATAATTTCCCCGTTTCACGCCATCAGACTCGGGACTTTTATTGCGACGCTGGTCAGGTCGTTTGTACCGGCCTAAATTCGACCTAAGTGGTTATTTAAGGCCATTTAGTCGAGTCGCCAATCCCTGCACCCCCCTTTAAAAATAAGGCCCCCGGCATAGGCTTTATAGTTATGCAGTGAATAAGTGATCCGTTCACTGCACAAACTCCTGTGACTGAACCCTGAGGCAAATATACCTGCTGCTATCTCTGTAAGCCTTGTTAGGGCACTTAATGCTCAGCGGGCTCTCTGAGGCGTCTTAACCTGGGCTCGCACCACTACAATCAGGCTCATTGGTATTGCTAACAAAGCGCATTGCAGGTTAGAATGATCGTTCATTCTATTTAGAGAACATTGTCATGCAGCGCTCCCGCATCGTATTTTTCACCCTTTTAGCCTTGGCGAGCTCTGTTGCTTTGACCGGCTGTGGACAGGATCAAGTAAGTGCAGCTCCTGCTGTGCAAACCATGCCCGTAGGGGTTATCACCTTAAAAAGTCAGACTGTCACCCTGACCAAAGAATTACCAGGTCGTATTGTTGCATCTAAAATTGCCGAAATCCGGCCTCAGGTGGACGGTATTTTACAATCACGTCTATTTACCGAGGGCGCAGAGGTCAAGGCTGGCCAGATTTTGTATCAAATTGATCCCGCGTCGTTTGAAGCCAATGTCGCCAGTGGCAAAGCAGCCGTTGCCAAAGCGCAGGCCAGCATTGCCAGCCATAAAGCTAAAACCTCACGTTATACACAACTGTTAAAAATCAAAGCGGTCAGCCAGCAAGATTTTGATGAAGCTGACGCAGCTTACAAAGAAGCCCAAGCCGATTTATTGACTGCTCAGGCCCAATTAAAAACAGCACAAATCAATCTTGATTACAGCCAGGTTTCCGCGCCTATCAGCGGTCAGATAAGCAAGTCTGCCGTCACCGTGGGGGCCTTAGTCAGTGCCAACCAAGATACCGCTCTTGCCACAGTGACCCAACTGGATACTATCTATGTTGATTTAGTTCAGTCCAGTGCCCAGCTAATGCAATTAAAACAGGCGCTGGCGTCTGGCGCCATTACCGCCGATGCGGCGGCACAAACCGAAGTTGCATTGAAACTCGAAGATGGTTCTGTTTACTCACACAAAGGCACGCTGCAATTTTCTGAAGTTACCGTCGATCCTAGTACGGGCTCAGTTACGTTAAGAGCACAATTTGCTAACCCTGAAAAATTATTATTACCTGGCATGTATGTCAGGGCTGTCATTATTGAAGGGATAAAAAGCCATGCCATTTTAGCTCCACAACGGGGTATCAGCCGCAACAATAAAGGTGAAGCGACCGCTATGGTGATCAATGAGGACGGCAAGGTCGAAAACCGCGTTTTGCAAGCCGGGCGCACCATAGGCTCCAACTGGCTGATTGAAAAAGGTTTGTCCGCAGGCGATCAGCTAATTGTCGAAGGCCTGCAGAAAATCCGGCCCGGCGCTGCAGTACAGGCAGTTTCTGCTGGATCTGCTACCGCTAACAGTCAATAAAGGAAGATCCTGATGTCACGCTTTTTTATCGATCGTCCTATTTTTGCCTGGGTATTGGCCATAGTGGTTATGCTCGCTGGTGTGCTGGCAATCAATACCTTGCCTATAGCCCAGTACCCGGCAATCGCTCCCCCGGCCATCAGTGTTAGCGCTAATTATCCTGGTGCCTCTGCCCGCACCCTAGAAGACACAGTGACGCAAGTCATTGAACAAAAAATGAAAGGTTTGGATGGCCTCATGTATATGTCATCCACGTCCGAATCCAATGGTGCCATGACATTGACCCTGAGTTTCAGTGCCGACACCGATCCGGATATTGCCCAGGTACAAGTACAAAACAAACTCGCTTCTGCCACACCCTTATTACCCCAGGCAGTACAGCGTCTGGGAGTCACTGTCGCCAAATCATCCCGCAACTTTTTGTTGGTTGCCGGTTTTGTCTCTGAAGATGGCAGCATGAATAACATTGATATCGGCGACTATGTTGCCTCTAGCGTGTTAGATATCGTCTCCCGCGTCGATGGTGTAGGTGAAGTACAGTTGTTCGGTTCACAATATGCCATGCGTATCTGGCTCGATCCGGCCAAGCTGCAAAACTATAAATTGATGCCTGGTGATATCAGTGCTGCTATTACAGCACAAAATGCCCAGGTCTCGGCTGGTCAATTAGGAGGAATGCCCGCCATTGCAGGCCAGCAATTAAATGCTACCGTTACCGCCCAAAGTCGCTTACAAACGCCAGAGCAATTTCGTGCCATTCTGGTCAAAACCAACAGCAATGGCTCAGTCGTCCTTTTAGGGGATGTGGCCAAGGTTGAATTAGGTGGTGAAAACTATGGCGTAATCGCCCGCTATAACGGCAAACCCGCATCTGGACTTGCCGTAAAACTGGCCAGTGGTGCCAATGCACTGGACACCGCCGCCGGGGTAAAAAAAGCGCTGGCGGAGCTGGAGCCCTTTTATCCCGCTGGTTTAAAAACAGTCGTACCCTATGACACCACCCCTTTTGTGAAATTATCGATTGAAAAAGTTGTCACTACGTTAATTGAAGCGGTGGCATTAGTGTTTGTAGTAATGTATTTATTCTTACAGAACTTGCGGGCCACCTTAATTCCCACCATTGCTGTTCCAGTGGTGTTACTGGGAACTTTTGCTATTTTATCCGCCTTTGGTTATTCCGTTAACACCCTGACCATGTTTGCCATGGTATTGGCCATCGGCCTGTTGGTGGATGATGCGATTGTGGTGGTTGAAAACGTAGAACGGGTGATGACAGAGGAAAAGTTATCCCCTCTTGAAGCCACCCGTAAATCAATGGACGAAATCAAAGGTGCCTTGGTGGGTATTGCCATGGTGCTATCGGCCGTGTTTGTGCCTATGGCCTTTTTTGGTGGCTCTACAGGCGTTATATATCGCCAGTTCTCCGTTACCTTAGTGTCTGCCATGGGGTTATCGGTATTGGTTGCCTTGATATTGACACCAGCACTATGTGCCACATTATTAAAACCCAGTCGCGTGCACAACAACACCTCCTTAATGGGTAAGTTCTTCTCTGCTTTTAACCGCGGATTCAACCGCACCAATAAAGGCACACAAAGCTTTGCCAGTAAAATGATCAAACAAAGCAAACGCTACTTATTAGGTTATGGCGCAGTGTTTGCTGCCATGATTTATATTTTCGTTCAGTTGCCAACTGGTTTTTTACCGGACGAAGACCAGGGCATTTTATTTAACCAGGTCATTTTGCCAGCAGGCTCTACTACCGGGCAAACGCTCGAAGTAGTGAAGAAAATGGAAAACCATTTTCTGCACGATCAAAGCGATGCGGTGAAGTCTATTTTTACCGTCACAGGCTATAGCTTTGCCGGTTCAGGCCAGAATGCGGCTTTGGGTTTTGTCGGCTTAAAACACTGGGACGAACGTCAAGACGATGATTTAGCGGTGGGCGCAGTGGCAGGTAAAGCCATGGGCTTTTTCTCTACCATCAAAGAAGCTTTCGTCTTTGCCTTTGCCCCCCCAGCGGTAATGGAACTGGGTACAGCTAACGGTTTTAATTTGTTTTTACAAGACAAAGCGGGGGTCGGTCATGACCAGTTACTACAAGCGAGAAATATGTTGTTAGGTCTGGCAGGGCAAAGCCCGATATTGGCTGGTGTACGACCTAATGGTCAGGAAGACACACCTGAATTATCACTGGATATTGACCTGGCCAAAGCGGCTGCATTTGGCGTCAGCCAAGGGGATATCAACAGTACTTTATCTACCGCCTGGGGCAGCAGTTACGTCAACGACTTTATTGACCGTGGCCGAGTGAAAAAAGTGTATATGCAAGGCGTGGCTGACAGCCGCATGGTGCCAGAAGACTTAAACAAGTGGTACGTGCGTAATGACAAAGACGAAATGGTCCCTTTCTCTGCTTTTGCCGGCTCACATTGGACCTATGGCTCTCCTCGCTTGGAGCGTTATAACGGCTTCTCATCCATGGAAATTCAAGGAACGGCGGCAGCAGATTACAGTACTGGCGAAGCCATGGACGAAATGGAGCGTTTAATCAAGCAACTCCCCCCTGGCATTTCCTCTGAATGGACTGGTATATCCTACGAGGAACGCTTAAGTGGTGGGCAGGCGCCTTTATTATATGCCTTATCCTTGTTAGTGGTTTTCTTGTGTCTGGCCGCCTTGTACGAAAGCTGGTCAATACCTGTAGCCGTTATGTTGATAGTACCTCTGGGTATATTTGGTGCTGCTATGGCGGCATGGTTTGCTAACTTATCCAACGATATTTATCTGCAAGTTGCATTACTGACCACCATAGGACTGGCGTCAAAAAATGCCATATTGTTGGTTGAATTTGCCAATAGCAAAATAGAACAAGGTGCAGGATTGGTTGATGCGGCTATTGAATCTGTACGCTTACGTTTGCGACCCATATTGATGACATCCCTGGCCTTTATCTGTGGCGTATTGCCCCTAGCGCTTGCCTCCAGTGCGGGCTCAGGTGCACAAAATGCCTTGGGTATTGCGGTCATTGGTGGAACTCTAGCATCGTCTATTTTAGCGATACTGTTTGTGCCACTATTTTTTGTATTAGTGCGCCGGGTTTTCCCTGCCAAGCAAAAAGCGACAAAGGAGCACACCTAGTGAAAGTAAATGGAGTAACAGCCAACTGGGCTAGAAGCCGTTTTCAACAATAGCCAATAACAACAATTAATTCAGTAAAGTCTGGATAACAATAAAAACTGACACATCTGCTGCACCTAACGTGCAGCAGGTGTACACTTTTTATTAGAGTGAAGATTCAGGACTCTACCCTGAATGTGCATTAAATACCGGCCGGCAACAATTGATTAGTGGTCAGCAAACTCTATTGGCCAGCCAAATCAGTTTGTATAACGTGCCTGGAATGGCCGGGAGAACCCCAAAAAACGTCTCTATAGAGTCTAACTATTGGGCTGATAAGCCCAATACTGGAGTACCTAATGACAGAAAAAAATACTAAACGACATGCTGATCCCGTTTTGGCACAAGCGCGGCGAGAACAAGTGCTCTGCGCCGCCGCAGAATGCTTTCGCCGCAAAGGTTACCATGGTGCCGGCATGGCTGAGATATCAAGAACAGCAGAAATGAGCGCAGGTCATATTTATAACTATTTCGCCAGCAAAGAAGCCATTATTGAAGCGATTATTCAGCGCGATATGGAAGAGATGTTTTCAATATTTCAACAGTTTGAAGACCATCCCGATGATTTGCTGACCGTTATGCTCCAAGGTAGCGAAAATGGTGTTGAGCGCAAAATGGACAGAGAACAAGGCGTATTAGAGCTGGAAATGTTAGCGGAAGCCGCGCGCAACCAAAAAGTTGCCTGTTTATTACAACAAGCAGACACTCAAGCCAGAGAAAAAATGCGTCGTTTACTGACCAGCCAGCGCAGCTTGGTCAAAGATGTAACAGATAAAGAACTGGATGGCCGTATCAATGTCATTTTTGCCATGTTTAGCGGTTTATTACTGCGCCGGACGTTGTACCTCGAGCTACAAAAAGACACTATTTTACTGGCGTTAAAGCCAGCTTTAAAAACGCTTTTGTCCCCCTTTTGAGTAGGAATAAAAAACCCTACAGTGGTGACAGTTTAAAAGGAATGGGGCTTTGGTGAGCTGTGTTATGCAACCTCGCTTGCCTTTGATGTATGGCTACTTTTCAAATTTACATAGGGGCAAAATCCCCTTAAGACCCTAAAGGTAACCGATGATTTTTTTATATCAACTGCCTCTATTAGCATTATTGCTCGCCCCGGTGATGTTTTACATGATTAGTGCGTTGGTGATCAGCCACTTGCATAGTAAGTGGAATCGCTGTAGTAACTCACAAAGTTAATGAAAATTAGCCCTTCATGTATACTAATGCTCCCACTGGCTGGCTAATTTGATAGACTTGTAGGGTAACTACAGGCTAGCTTGGCGCCAGCCTACACTCAACTATCGGGAATTTTATGAGCAGAACAGTATATTGCAAACGTCTGAATAAAGAAGCTGACGGTTTGGACTTTCAACTTTATCCCGGAGAACTGGGAAAAGAAATATTCGATAATATATGCAAAGAAGCCTGGGCCGATTGGCAGAAAAAACAAACCATGCTAATTAACGAAAACAAACTTAATATGATGGAGCCCACCGCCCGACAATTTTTGGAAACCCAGATGCAAGGTTATCTGTTTGAAGGTAAAGAACCAGATATACAAGGCTATGTGCCACCTATAAGCTGAATCAGTTAACCTTACATCTACCGACTGTGTATATAAGCAGCGCTTTTAATGACTTTTGCGCATTTTTTATGCGAACGAACTTTAAAATATAAAAAAACGGATAAAGGGGTTGACATAAATGCCCATAATCCGTTTAATACGCCCCACACCGAAGCAGGCACAGCCTGCAACGTGTAGTCAGATTTGCCCGGATAGCTCAGTCGGTAGAGCAGAGGATTGAAAATCCTCGTGTCCTTGGTTCGATTCCGAGTCCGGGCACCATTATACAAACAAAAAAGCCTCAACCTAATCCGTTGAGGCTTTTTTGTTTGTATCGTTCACCAGAGACGGGCACCGCTTCTAGGGTGCAGCCAGTATTTTTAGCTGATCAGCAGCGCCTGACTAACAAATTTGAACATCCAAAGGATGCCTATGCTGGTACTAAATACCAAGAATAGTTTGTTACGCAAAATCTATTATTAATAAATAACGCCTTAACCTTCCGTGACGACATTCTGTAGAACTTAAGCCATCCTTTTGCACACGTTACGCTAATGCTCGCTGTAAGTATCATAGTGGGGCTAGCAACGGCCTTGTAACACCTGAGGGTAAGAAACGAGTATCAATAAATACTCAAGACGACAAATCCCATATGGACCCCACATTCCGCACCTAAAGTAGATATTTTAAATTCAAAGTCTATTTTCATTCAAAATACAATCAGATTTTAATGATCGTCGCCAAAAAATATAAATAGAGTATTTTTAGAACTGAATTTGTACAAAGTAATGAGTTGTTTTTTCAAGTGTGTCAAGTGTGGAATGTCAGATGGACACTAACAGAAACAGAAACTGCCACTGACGAGGGAACGGGGTAAATATCTAAGGCCTCGGCTTACCGTGCCATCAATTAATGTTTTATTAATCGCCCTGAACTTCAAAATTTGTGATTAATCTGTAGGCACTATTTAACGTACTTGGCGTAATACTCTTTGGATAAAACTTGAGCTTTGGCTATCTGGTCTGGTGTCATTTCTTTTTCTATGATGCCCCTATTTTTAGCTGCTCCGTCATGCCCCTGCGCGGCAGCAATATTCCACCAAACATAAGCCAACACACTGTCCTGTGCCGTACCTTGACCATCATAATATATACCGCCTAGATTATATTGAGCTAGCGCATAGCCCTTCTCTGCAGATTTTGTGTACCAGTAAATCTCCTGTTCATCATTTTCGTTGATGCCAGTGTTATTGCTATAACTTATCCCCGAAATGGATTGAGTATTTCCACTCCCCTTCTCAGCAGCTTTGGTAAGCCAGTAAACAGCCTGCTTATCATCTTTGGCGGTGCCTTGACCGTTATAATACATACCACCAAGATTGTATTGAGCCAATGTATAGCCCTGCTCCGCAGCCTTGATGTACCAATAAACAGCCTGTTTATCATTTTTTTGTGTCCCTAAGCCATTGCTATACATTATGCCCAGATTATATTGAGCTTCAGCAAGTCCTTGCTCGGCAGCTTTGGTGAACCAGTAAACAGCTTGTTTATCATCTTTGGACGTGCCGGTCCCATTGCTGTAACTGACACCCAGAATTGATTGAGATTCAGCAACGCCTTGCTCAGCAGCTTTGGTGTACCAGTAAACAGCCTGCTTATCATCTTTGGCCGTACCGATGCCATTGCTATAACTTGTGCCCAGAATAGATTGGGCTTTAGCAACACCTTGCTCAGCTGCTTTGGTGTACCAGTAAACAGCCTGCTTATCATCTTTGGCCGTGCCGATACCCTTGCTATAACTTACGCCCAGAATGGATTGAGCTTCAGCAATGCCTTGTTCAGCAGCTTTGGTGTACCAGTAAACAGCCTGCTTATCATCTTTTGGCGTGCCCGTGCCGTCGCTATAACTTATGCCGAGAATGGATTGAGCGTCACCACGCCCTTGCTCAGCAGCTTTGGTGTACCAGTAAACAGCCTGCTTATCATCTTTGGCTGTGCCTGTGCCATTGCTATAACTGACACCCAGAATGGCTTGAGCATCCCCGCGCCCCTGCTCAGCAGCTTTGGTGTACCAGTAAACCGCCTGCTCATCATCTTTTGGTGTGCCGGTGCCATTGTTATACATTAAGCCCAGATTGTATTGAGCTGAAGCATGTCCTTGTTCGGCAGCTTTGGTACAAATGGAAAAAGCTGGATCGTAATCACCTTCTGTAAATTTATCCAGGCAAGTAGCGTTTAGGTCTTCCTTAGTCTCAGCAAAAATAGGAGCAGCCAAGGTAAGTAAAACGGAAATTAACAAGTACTTAATCAGGTTAAATATCGGGGTGCTTTTATGGGTAGATTGGCAGAGTTCATCCATGGCAATACAGCTTCCAAGGTTAGTGATATTGATTTACAGTAATCTTCATTTTACCACAATATTTTATTCATCCTTGTTTGGCAAGCAGGCCCTTTGTATTTCTTCCCGCAACGTCAGACCCTTTATTAAATGACCAGGCCGGTGATGACAATAAATGCCCAATATATTTTACTTGTAGACGTAACAGCGATCATCCAATACTACGAGCTATGCTTGGCCCACTGCCCTATATAAGCTCGTCGAAAACAACAACAAACGGTAGTGGGAATTCAGGTTGTAATAAAAGTGTGCGCTTCTTATCACCTTCAGTCACAAGAGCTAAAAAGTACCTTTTATTATTAGCTGGGTGGATAACTTTGGGGTAATAGGCTAGATGAAATGGGGCTAGATAACCCAGTCTAACAATTAAAAGCTGCTGATAATTAATCAGAGGCCGTACGACTGAAATGAAACACTTAAACTGACATTGTGTACTTGAAAAACACTTTATTTTTTGTACAGATTGAGTTTAAAAAACACACAGTTCATATTTATTGGCGACGTATATTAAAATCTGACTGTGTTTTGCTCAAAACAGGTTCAGAATTTAAAATCTCGACTTTAGGTGCGTAGTGCACCTTAAGTCGGTTACCCCACACCAAGGATGCTTTATTACCTAAAGTCTAAAACCATTATCAACAAATATGGCCTAAACTTTTCGTGACAACATTTTTTATGTACTCAGCCTATCACTACAAAACGGGTTACACCAACGGTCACTGTAAGCATTATGGCGGCGCTACAAAATCCAGAAACCTCATACAATTTTGTGAAATTCCAATCTGAATGGGTCAGGTAATCTGCTTTGGTAATAGCACAGTAGGGCTGAGTCAAAGATTTGATTAGGTGATTCGGTTAAACAGCCTTAGTGTCTCTTTGAGTGATTTAGACTGCTGTTGAACTAATTCAAGCAATTGCGATCGCTCCGGCCATGCTTGTAGCTGTTCCGTGATCGCCCGCTGCCTCTCAACTGCGTCAATCAATGCGATCCTTAAAACCTCAATACCAATGCCGCTCATATGGTCATCCCTGTAGTCGTTTGCGTGGATCTTAAGTGTAGAACAGGTTGAAAATAGTTCATCCTAAAATAAGGCTTATACCCAAGTGACTTCAATATGCCTAGGTCACTTGGGTATATAAGTTTTACTTTGATGGATGTCATCATTTTCAGCGCCTTAACCCTTTGCTAGTCGCAGAGGTGTCGTGATAACAGGAATAAAGCTGCGTGATGAAATGCAAAGCTAAAACGCACTCAGGCCTTCGGTGCAATAATGATGGTACACCTTAGGGCTTTTTTTTTGCCGATAAGCATGGCGCTCTTTTAGGTCATGTCACTGAACAACGTTTTTTAGCCTGCTGCGCCTAAATGATTATTTAATGCCATCCATCGTTTTTCATCTCCCTCGCCCACTTCTATGTTCTATTTTTGAACTACGCTATTAGCTGATTCAATGATATACAAGACAACAAATATGCGCCAATCCAGCTATTTCCAATCCCTTATTTCGCGGATCTTTTTCTGTTTTTTGCTGGTCTTTTATTACCCTTCCAGTGCCGCTATTCCCTCCATAGAACTTTCGACGGTATATAGAGACAACATAGAGGTAAATGACTACTGGGTAAGCGAGAAACTCGATGGCATTCGCGCCCGGTGGGATGGCCAACACCTTATATCTAAAAGCGGAAACCCATTTAATTCGCCTCACTGGTTTATCGCTGGTTTTCCCACTCAGGCCCTGGACGGCGAATTGTGGATCGCCCGAGGCCGTTTCGAGGAAACGATCTCAATAGTGATGCGTGCTAATCCGGGAGAACAATGGAAAAGGCTTAAATTCATGCTGTTTGACTTGCCCAATCACAAGGGCACATTCAGCCAACGCCTAGATAAATTGGCGGCTCTGGTCGCCAAAAGTGATTCCCCATACCTTGAATTAATCACTCAGTATAAACTAACCGATAAAAGGGCATTGATGGACAAGTTAGATGACGTTGCTGCATTAGATGGCGAAGGCTTGATGCTCCATCATCAGGATGCCACTTATACTCCAAAGCGCAGTCCACATTTACTCAAATTAAAAAAATATCAGGATGCAGAAGCCACGGTTATTGGTCACCTGCCTGGTAAGGGAAAATATCAAGGCCTGCTCGGCTCGTTATTAGTGCAACTTGCAGGTGGAGAAAAATTCAAGATCGGTTCAGGCTTAAGTGACCAACAACGCCAACATCCACCTCCCGTAGGCACAATCATTACTTTCAAGTATTATGGTAAAACAGCCAGAGGTATACCGCGATTCGCCAGCTTTATGCGTGTTAGAAACCCCCTCTGACAGCAAGTTAACAACATAAACTGTTGTTCACTTATGATTAGTCGTTATAATCTGATCCAAAATTTCTGATGATAACTATAAACGGGCAACCCCTGACGTGGAGAAAAGAGTGAAAAGTAAAATCTTATTATGCGTATTTCTTGGTTTAGCATCGGTATTCGCTGCCCACGCTGAGGTTGATTCAGATGATGCCATCAAATCTCGTATCGAGCCAGTGGGTAGCATTTACATAGCCGGAGCAAAAGCACAAAGTGCTATGGCCAGTGGACCGCGTTCGGGCACTGAGGTTTATAATAAAGCGTGTGTAGCTTGTCATAGTTCCGGTGTATTGGGCGCGCCCAAGTTCCAAAATGCTAGCGAGTGGTCTCCTCGTCTTGAGAAAGGTTTTGATGTAGTATGGCAAAACGCTATCAACGGCATCAACGCCATGCCGCCAATGGGTGCCTGTGGGGATTGCTCGGATGAAGAAATCAAGGCTGCTATCGAGCATATGATCGAAGGTATCTAATACCTTGTTTTTAAGTGATTTTGTATAAAAAAAAGCCACCTTAAGGTGGCCTTTTTATGAAGAATAGTTTACTTTTATAGCATCAAAAAATAATTAAAAATTAATTGTGCCTGCAAATATTACCCATATGGAAAATAATAAACATTCCAGTGAATTATCTTTGGAAGAGTTACGTGAACTCATTCCTCAGTTGCAGCAACTAACCGTTAAATATAAACATTCTGAAGCGATCCAAAAATCCCTTTTTGACATCTCTGAGCTAGCCAGTTCGGTTAATGAATTGACAGAATTATATCCCTCAATTCATAATATTATCGCCCGTTTTATGAATGCCCAAAATTTTTATGTGGCTTTTTATGAGAAGGAAAATGCCATCATTGATTTTGTCTACTTTGTTGACCAATTCGAAGAACTTGAGCAGAGTCGAGAATCCGCAGATAAAATTAAAAATAGCCTTACTAGCTATATATTGCTCAGTGGCAACCATTTATTTTTAACTCAGGAAAATTTTCACCAACAAGTTAAATCTTTAAGCGTTAATTATATCGGACCTTTGCCCGTTGATTGGATCGGTGTTCCACTTAAACGTGGTAATCAAGTGATTGGCGCCATGGTGATACAAAGTTACGATAAGGCAATTCGCTACACCCAAGAAGACCTCGACATATTGTTGTTTGTTTCCCAGCATATCGTTAACGCTGTGGACAGAGTCAAGAGTCGTGAGCTAAACGAACAAATTATCCGCGAGCGTACCCAACAACTACAAAATATCAATGAAGTGTTACAAGCAGAAATAAACGAACGGCAAAAAGTAGAATCTCTACAACAAGCCCTGTTTGAAATATCCGAATTATCTGCTTCTGTAGATGGCGAAATGGCAGATTTTTATGCCTCGCTACATAAAGTACTTGCGAGGTTGATTAGTGCCCCTAACTGCTATATTGCTACCTTAAACGCAGACAAACAACACCTGGAGTTTCCCTATTATTTTGATGAGTTGAGCACACAGGGCCACTCCAGAGAAATAAGCTTAGGTTTAACCGAATTTGTATTACGCTCAGGTAATGCTGAACTTATTAATCCGTCACGTGTGCAAAATTTGATGGCGTTAGGGGAAATAGATCCTCGAACTGCACAACTGATGATAGAAAATAATACTTCATGGTTAGGTTCCCCCCTGGTTGTGGATGGTGAAATTTCAGGTGTAATAGCAGTACAGTCTTACCGCGAAGGTGAACATTATTCGCTGCAGGATTTGGAACTACTGCGTTTCGTTTCCCATCACATAGCTGTCGCTCTGGAGCGCAAAAGCTCCTCAGAGGCCATACACTTATACAATCAGCAACTGACTGAAAAAGTAAAAGAGCGCACTAAAGAGCTACACAAAACCAATTTGTCATTACAAAAACAGGTGAAAGAACGTGAAGCGATTCAGCAAAAATTGGTTCACGATGCTAACCATGATGCGTTAACCCAGTTACCCAATCGTGCAATGTTTACCAACAGGCTTGAGTTAGCTCTGGCAAGTAAACAGCGTCACTTGCATAACAATTTTGCTGTGGCGTTTATCGATCTGGACCGGTTTAAACAAATAAATGACACTATTGGCCACCATGCAGGTGACGCTTTTCTGGTGGAAGTAGCCAGGCGTATTACTGAATGCATTCGTGGACACGACTTATTAGCCCGTCTGGGTGGTGACGAGTTTGTGATCCTGCTCGACAACTTTGAAAAGCCTGCTGACGTTGAGGTTATAGCCACTCGGATAATCAATTCTACCGCTGCACCTTTCGTGATAGAAGGGCGAGAGGTTTTTTCTGGAGCCAGTATTGGCATAGCCTACATTGAAAGTGGCTACCAGTCTGCCAGTGAAATAGTACGAGATGCAGATTCAGCTATGTATCAGGCTAAAGCTAAGGGGCGTGGTCAATATATCGCTTTTCATAAGTCCATGCGCAAAAAATCACTTGAAGAGCTTGATATTGAAATTGAAATTGAAAACCAATTTCGCAAAACACTTAAATCTGAATCTTTTAGTGTTTTCTCCCAACCAGTATTTGACATGCATACCACTCAGCACTTGTATGATGAGTGTATGGTCTGCTGGGATCACCCCAAACTGGGATTAATGGAACGTGAGCGTTTTTGGCAAATCGCCGAACACAGTGGTTTAGTTGCAGAAATGGACATCTTTATGCTCAAGGCTGCCTGTGCCATGCTGCAACGTAGACAAGGTGGTGCCTCATCCAGCAAAGATTATAAAGTTTCTGTGAACTTGTCGATCCATTATCTCACCCAGATCGAACGTACTGTCCAGCTCATTACCTATGTAAAAAATGCCGGTATCGACCCCAAAAGACTAATTTTCAAATTTGATGAAAATGATCTGAATCGACGCTCAGAATATAGTTTACCGGCGATTAAACACCTTAAACATACCGGCATAAAATTGCTTCTGGATAACTTCGGCAGTGGCTTAGCGTCCCTGAGTTATTTATATTCCTATCCCTTTGACTTTGTTAAAGTCGATCGTAAGTTAGTCAAAAATGTTCTAAAGTCCCAGCGAAACCTTAAGTTGATCCAATCGGTGCTCGCCATATCTCATCACCTGAACTTCAAATTAATCGCTGCTGGGATCGCTAATAAAGAGCAATATAAGCTACTCAGTTCAGTAGGATGCCAGTATGGCCAGGGAGACTATCTGCAAGAAGCCAATGCAATAGAGCTCTGAAGCTGCAACGCCAATGACTTGGTTATCAACTATGATAGTATTACTTTTTATTTAGCATTTCCCTCAGGTTAGCGATACCCGTTTGACCTTTCTGCTGGCGAACTTCAGCACTGACTTTGACTTTTTTCTGTTCCCAAATCACGTCATCCGTTGGCAACTCATGTAAAAATCGGCTAGGTTCAGGCTGCATGACTTCGCCATATTGACGTCGCTCTTTAACCAGGGTGAAAAATAATTCTCTTTTAGCCCGGGTGATCCCCACGTAAGCCAGACGTCGTTCTTCTTCAATATTATCTTCATCTATACTGCTATGATGAGGTAACAATCCCTCTTCCATGCCCACCATGAAAACATAAGGAAACTCCAGGCCTTTAGAAGCATGCAGGGTCATTAATTGCACCTGATCTGTTTCTTCATTATCTTCCCCTCGCTCCATCATATCTCTGAGTATCAAACGATTGACCACCTCCTGCAACGTCATAGGAGGATCAAGCTCTGAGCCTTCGAGCATATCGCTGATCCAGCCAAACAAGGTACTGATATTGGCCATACCCATTTCTGCTGCTTTAGGACTGGTACTGGTCTCATAAAGCCATTCTTCATAGCCTATAATCTTGATCATTTCACGAATACTGGCGATACCATCGCCCCGTAATGCGCGGTCTGATAACTCTACTATCCAGCGACTGAAATGCTGGATGGCCAACAATGATTTACCTGTGACCACTTCAGGTAATCCCGGATCACAGGCTGCAGTAAACATAGTACTTTTGTTTTGATTGGCAAAATTTCCCAGCTTTTCCAGCGTCACCCGGCCAATGCCACGGGTGGGTGTATTAATAACCCGCAGTAAGGCATTGTCATCATCCTGATTTACCAATAAGCGTAAATAGGCCATGATATCTTTAACTTCAGTACGTCCAAAAAAGGACATGCCACCATTGATTTTATATGGAATACGGTTACCCATCAGCACTTTTTCAAATAACCTGGATTGAAAGTTACCGCGGTACAAGATTGCATAATCCTTAAAACTGGTACCTTGCATAAATTTATGGGCGAGCAGTTCAGCCACTACTCGCTCCGCTTCGTGGGTTTCATTTTTGGCAACAATAATACGTAATTCAGTACCGTAGCCCAATTCTGAGAACAAACGTTTTTCAAATACATGGGGGTTATTTTGAATCAATATATTAGCGCAATGCAAAATACGTCCTGATGAACGGTAGTTTTGTTCCAGCTTGATCACTTTAAGGTTGGGAAAATCCTGACTTAACAACACCAGGTTCTGCGGCCGGGCGCCGCGCCATGAATAGATGGATTGGTCATCATCCCCTACCACAGTAAAGCGCGCTCTTTCCCCTGCCAATAGCCTGACCAACTCATACTGGCTGGTATTCGTATCCTGGTATTCATCCACTAACAGGTAGCGTATCCTGTTTTGCCATTTTTTCCGCGCTGTTTCGCTGTTCTTCAGTAGTAAGGTAGGCAGCAAAATCAGATCATCAAAATCCAGAGCGTTATAGGCACGTAGGTGATCTTGATAGCGCTGATAAAATTGCGCAAATTCAGGGTCATAGGTGCCGGTCCCTTTATGTTGAAGCTGCTCGGGCAGGATCAAGTCATTTTTCCAGTTAGAAATACAACTCTGCAGCAATTTCAGTTGTTCTTTGTCACCATCAAGCTCGTGATCGCTAAGATCTTTGAGCAACGACAAACTGTCTTTATCATCAAACAGTGAAAAACCCGGTTTAAGGCCGAGATTTTTCACTTCTGATTTGATGATGTTTAAACCAAGCGTATGAAAGGTAGAAACTTTTAAGCCCCGGGCCTCTTTTTTACCCAACGTCTGCGCCACCCGCTCTTTCATTTCCCGTGAGGCTTTGTTGGTGAACGTGACCGCAGCAATATAGCGCGCAGGAATATCACATTCACGCACTAAATAGGCAATTTTATTGGTAATTACTCGGGTTTTACCACTACCGGCACCTGCTAGTACTAGGCAGGGACCGGAGATATAATTAACAGCTTGCTCTTGACCGGGATTAAGTTTCATTGCATACACTTTTCATAAGGGGCGGGGATTGTAAGAAATTATCGACGTCAATACCATGTCTGTGAACCAGCAAATAGCCCCGGGCCTAATTTGTGTCTCACATTGGTGTTTTATGGTAGAGCTTTCGCTACAATAGTCTTTTAACTTACCTTTGGAGCATCCCATGCTTGATCCGAAAAAATTAGAAGAATTGGCAAAACAAATCACCGATGCTATTCCCCCCGGAATGAAAACCATGGCTGAGGGGGCAGAAGCCAAAGTAAAACAAGTACTGCAGAGTCAATTAAACAAACTAGACTTCGTCAGTCGCGAAGAATTTGATGTACAAAGTAGTGTGTTGCTACGCACTCGCCAGAAACTGGAAGCATTGGAAGCCAGACTGGCTGAATTAGAAAAATCCCGGATCCTGGATAAAACCGATCCTGGCTAAACTTGACTCCTTATTGGTAGACGGTAGCAGAAGAACTTTACAGTTTTTTTGCTGTTAGTCTACTAGGGGGATTACCCGGTGGGCAAGGCAAAATGCCCTATAATCCCCAATACTATGGCCAGACCGACATAATTATTATTCAAAAAGGCCTTAAAGCACCCTTGACGAGTTCGCCGCCAAATTAATTTTTGTTGATACACAAATAATCCAGCTACCACCACCAGCGCACTAAAATATGGCCAGTGCAGTCCCAGGTAGTAGCCTATAACAGCCAAAACCAACACCATGCCCAATTGTAATAAAGCGATGATCAGTCTGTCGTATTGACCAAACAAAAGTGCAGTAGATTTTACGCCAATTTTTATATCATCATCTCTGTCCACCATGGCATATTGAGTATCATAGGCCACAGTCCACAATATATTGGCTGCAAATAAGGCCCAGCCCCACCCCGCAACTTGCTCGGTAACCGCCATACAAGCCATGGGAATAGCCCATCCAAAGGCCGCCCCCAGTACTACCTGGGGTAGATGAGTGTAGCGTTTCATAAAGGGGTAACAACTGGCCAATATAAGCGCCACACTGGACAACAGGATAGTTTGCCAATTCAGGGTCAGCACCAGTAAAAATGCCAATAACACTAAAACCGCAAACAAGCCCAACGCCTGCTTTTCACTCACAGTACGGGTCACCAAAGGGCGTTGTGCTGTGCGTTCAACACTTCCGTCAATAGCGCGATCAGCGTAATCATTGATCACGCAACCGGCGGAGCGCATAAGTACGACCCCGGAAACGAACACCAGCAAGATTAAGATATCCGGTAAACCCTGGGCGGCTAAAAATAGCGCCCACAAAGTGGGCCATAGCAACAGATATATACCCACTGGTTTATCCGCCCGCGTTAGTTGCCATAAACCTCTTAGGGTGCCGGGAGAAAACAGATTAGTACTCATCGATACGCCCATGGTATGGGGGGGCTTGGGGCAAAAAAGTTTCAGCTATCATCATACTAAGATGCTGATAGCGAAATACCGAGCGCCTTGCCCATAGTTGCTGCGCCTCGGGCAAGTTGTTGGCCCTTAACCACGTTTTCGCTGGTTGCAGACAGATAAACTGAAACGGCATACGCTTGAACCTGTCGTCGTTAAAAATGAGATGGCCCAGTGGCCTGTTGCCTAAATGGGCAAAATCCTGTTCACACAATGTTTGGGGGATCACTGAGCGGGCAAAGACCCAAGGCTGGTTGTCACCATATAAAATGACTTCCCTCACTTGCCAATTGCTCTGGCTTTGCTCTTCTAACTGCATATCCAGTTGCTGGTATTCTTCGGCCGTGGCCAATTGCTGACGCTGAGTTAACACCCCAACGGTAAAATTCCGGCAATGGGTTTGCAAACGTTCCGTTAGGGATCCGCTGTGCAATAACCAACTTTTAAGGGTGTCATCGGCGATCGACAACTCATTTATGCCGTGCCAAAGAGCGTTATCGGCACATCGCAGATGTGTTTGTTTGGATTTAGTAGTTAACATCGTGACGCATAGTATCAAATGCTCTATATGGACAAAAGAGTGAGTAAAAAATGTTTTAGTCCATCCACCGTTTCTTGGTAAACTAGCGACTTGCTAATAATATGTCTATATCCACCGAGATTTAAACAAATGAGAAAAAGAGGACTAGTGTTTTTTTGTCTACTCTTGCTGATTAGTCTATGCGCAAATCTTTATGCGCAAGAACCTGCTAGCAAGAACTTCGCTTATTTCGGTTTAGAGCCAGAGATAGTCACCAATTATTTGGGAGCCAGTGCCCGCAAGCTCGGTTATGTGCGCGTTTCCATAGAATTGATGCTGGAAGATGCCGACTACCTCAGCGTAGCCGAGCATCACGCTCCTCTTTTGCGGGCCACCGCAATAGAGATACTAGGCCGTCAACGTGAAGATCGTGTTAAATCCTTAACGGGCAGAGAAGATATTCGTCGAGCCTGTCTGGAAACCATGCGCAAACTGATGAAAATAGAAACCGGCTCTTATATGATCAAGGACGTAATTTTCACCAAATACCTTTACTTCGGATAATACTTAGCGATTTTGTCCAGCAACACTGCAAACAGACAGCCGCTTAACAAACCCACTGTATGGGCTGTATTGGCCATGCTAACCCATAAAATATCGGCATAGCCAATAACTAACCACACCAATAAAAAACCAATCAGAGGTTTAGGCAATGACAGTCCCCATTTGGGGCGCAGCCACCCCAACCACCATACGCAACCCACTAGCGCATAAACGACGCCAGACAAACCACCGAAATTTACTCCGCTGACCAAAAGCTGGCCAACATTGGACAAAATTGCAGAGATCATAAAAAGAGCGACTAAGGTCGCCTTACCAAATTTACGTTCAATTTGACCGCCTAACATCCACCACCACAATACGTTAAAGACAATGTGTAGCACGGAAAAATGAATCAGTGCCGGGCCAACTAATCGCCACCACTGCTGATCATTAAACAGTTCAGCCAGAGGCTGAATACTTAGAAACTCATAGGGCTGGTGAATACCAATGGCCGCCAGCAAATAAATAGTGATACACAGTATTAGCACCACACTGGTCACGGGTACTTCTTTGAGGCTAGTGAACAGTTGATGAGCAGAAAAATAGCTGACGGGCGACAACTTAACCGTCTTACCCGCATCCCAGGCAGCCTGCTGGTATTTGTGATCATCTGGATTGCTTACAAATTCGTTAGCTATATTCTGAGCTTGTTGTTCCTGATCTTCATCTAACAACACAACACCGTGAGTATGATCCCCTACCTGGGAGACATATTGCGCACCAATATGCTGACTTTGCAGATAATTGACCAATAATCTAGCAGAGCGTTCCTGGGTGAAAGCCATCAATACAGGGTGTTGGGTCATCTAGTCTGTATCACCGGTGGTAAATGGCATACTTTGTCGCCAGGCTTCAAAACCGCCATCCAAACTGTACACCTGTTCGAATCCCTGATGAATCAAAAACTGGGCTGCCTGCTGGCTACTATGGCCATGATAACAACA
>JBKEFM010000017.1:0-37760 GCA_046709505.1 Paraglaciecola sp.
CCGCTTTTTCAATGATCATCTCTGGTTTGTGGGCTTGTAACTTTTCAAAGTTAGTCTCTTTAAGACCGCCTGGATAACCAGTGTGTGAGTAGTAAATCTTGCCCTTGGCTTTATTGCCAGTAACAGTCACTTTCTCAGCGTTGATCACAACAATATAATCACCTGTGTCCACATGAGGAGTGAATTCAGGTTTGTGTTTACCGCGTAAACGGCTAGCAATTTCAGTCGCTAAACGACCTAGCGTTTTGCCTGCAGCGTCTACTACGTACCAGTCACGTTTTACCGTTTCTGGCTTTGCAACAAAAGTTTTCATCTAATATTACCCAAAAATTTAAATAAATGTTACTTGGCTTTTCCTTTGACAAACCTAGATTTGTCAGCATAAAAGCCGCTTAAAATCAGCACCTTGACCCCTTCGAGCCGTACGATCCTTCCACTTTCCCAAAGTGGGTGTAACTGGGCAGGTCGCGAATTATACAGAAGTTTGGGCTAAAGGCGAGGGCAAATTTTGAACTTTTGCTGACTACCCCAATATAGGCATTGATTAGTCTTACAATGTCACAGGAAAAGTGTCGTTACAATACGCATCTTTTGTACTTTATTGGTAATGTACCTAAGTGACGTAAAATGCAGTTCAGAGTTTAGGCAGGAAATGGCCTTCCCTTTTTAAGAGTTGTAACGCAGTCCGAGTTTCTGCCTGCACTGCCTTCGGCGGGTTTTACCCCCACTACGGCGTTATTTGTCTTGGGTATAAGATGACATTGTCGTTCTTACATTCACTTCCTGCAGTTAACGCCGACAACTTCAACAGGCAATATCAATAAACAAATTATATCCCTTATTGTTTTTAGTTATATGCTTATTTACAGCAATTGTACCTGCGTGGGCTAACACCAAACCAACAATAACTAGTATTCCAAGGCGCAGATAACAATACCAGCAAACCAAGAGGGGACAAGAAAATTAGCCCCTTAATTTCTCTTCCAAACTTTGTTTTCTGCTTCCAATTCACTCAATGCCAGGCAAGTTCCTGCGAACATTAGTAAAACTAGGCATCCCTGTACATTAGCGGCACGCTGCAGGTACGGAGTGACGGACGGTGTAAAGAAAAAATTTACCTGTACAAAAAACATCCTGACTTTCAGTATCTTCTGATTAATTATTGCGCTATGTTAAAAGAATGTTAACTGAGTAAGTAACTTTAGCTGACACTTTTGCCAATATAATTATTGGGAATTCTGGAGCAGGAAATGGTTACAGCGGTTGATTGTGAAGACGAGCAGGCGTTATTTCAAATTTACTGGCGCACATGCTTGAACAGAAAAAACGGTTGTCTATCAGTATCTAAATAGACCGGTTAGTAAAGCTTGTGTACCAGGCGATGTTAGTAACAATACCGTTCGTGTATATATCCGACGAACGGTTGATTATTTGATTAATTTTAGTACAACCTTTACGGACGTTGTAATTCAGTCAGTCCAAAAGGGTGATTTTGCCAATAACGAGCAAAATAACAATTGTTTGGGGTAATGAACTATGGAACAAGCACTGGTTGAGTTATGGCCAATACTACTGTATTTCACCTTTACGTTAATCCTATTGGGTGGGGTCATGCTCCTCTCATCCGTCTTGGGACCAAGAACCCGAGGCCATTCCACCCATTTACCCTATGAGTCCGGAATATTGTCCCTGGGCAATGCCCGGGTCAAGTTTGCCAACCATTTCTTCCTTTACGCCATATTCTTCGTGATATTTGATTTAGAAACCCTGTTTCTGTTTGCCTGGGCCATTTCCTTTGAACAGGTGGGTGTCAGTGGATTTATCGAAGCTCTGGTATTCATGATTATTCTTCTGATCGCGCTGGTGTACTTATGGCGGATTGGTGCGTTAAACATTCTAAAAAGACATCTACCGGAGCGACGTTAATGGATTGGAATCTCAGCGACCCTAACAAAGTGCCACAACAGATCCCAGTGATTGATGAACAGGTGCAGCAAGATATTAAAAAGAACGTTATTTTTACCACCCTCAACAACATGGTCAATTGGGGACGAAAGAATTCAATCTGGCCGTTTAACTTTGGCTTGTCCTGTTGTTACGTTGAAATGGCCACCAGTTTTACCGCACGTCATGATATTGCACGCTTTGGTGCCGAGGTTATCCGCGCCACCCCCCGGGAAGCCGATCTCATTGTAATATCCGGTACTGTGTTCCGCAAAATGGCCCCAGTGGTAAAACATCTATACGACCAACTGCTCGAACCCAAGTGGGTTATTTCCATGGGCTCTTGTGCAAATTCAGGGGGTATGTACGATATTTATTCAGTGGTGCAAGGAGTCGACAAGATCCTTCCTGTTGACGTATATGTGCCTGGCTGCCCTCCTCGCCCCGAAGCCCTGATGCAAGGATTGATGTTATTACAAGACGCCATCGGCCGTGAGCAACGTCCACTTAGCTGGGTGATTGGTGAAGACAGTGGTGTCAGCCAAATTGAAAAACCCAGCCAGCGGGATATTCATAACAGCGAGCGTATGCGAGCACGTGAGCTCACCCCACCGGATAGGGTGTAGTTATGCCGCAAAAAAACAAGGTGCAACCAATACCCAGAGTTGATTTACTGACCGAGATCCAGCCCTGGCTGATCGGCTCCATCTTGCTTGAAGAGCAAACCGCCGACGATATTCCCACCCTATGGGCTGATGCTAAAGACATTTGTATTTTATGTGATGTTTTGCGCTTTAAACTCAAAGAGCCCTTCAACTTTCTGTTTGACCTGACCGCTATTGACGAAACTACCCGTCAGCATAATGCCCTCGCCCAACGCCAGGACTTCACGGTGGTCTATTTGTTGCGTTCTTATGCACGTAATCAGGATGTGCGGATCAAGATCGCCCTCAAGCAGGATGCAAAGTCTCTGGCCAGTGTGACAACTATTTGGCCAAACGCTAATTGGTATGAGCGGGAAGTGTGGGATCTGTTTGGCATAACATTTCATGGTCACCCATGCCTGCGACGGATCATGATGCCGACCACTTGGCAGGGTCATCCCCTGTGTAAGACCCATCCATCTCGCGCCACAGAAATGGGCAAATACAGCTTACCCGATGATATTCGTGACTTAGAACAAGAAGCACTGAAATTTAACCCTGAAGATTGGGGACTCAAACCCAAGGGTAATCCTGAGGAGTTTATGTGGTTGAATCTGGGACCTAACCACCCCAGTGTGCATGGTGTATTTCGGATAATGCTACAGCTTGATGGTGAGGAGATAGTTGAGGCTATCCCGGATATTGGCTACCACCATAGGGGGGCCGAAAAAATGGGCGAGCGTCAGAGTTGGCACTCCTACATTCCCTACACCGACCGCATCGATTATCTCGGTGGGGTAATGAACAACCTACCCTATGTGATGGCCATAGAAAAAATGGCTGGTATTGAGGTACCTCACCGGGTCAAGGTAGTGCGGGTTATGATGTGTGAAATGTACCGCATACTTAGCCATCTGCTATTTTATGGCACCTTTGCTCAGGATATCGGTTCCTTATCGCCTATTTTTTATATGTTTGTTGACCGGGAAAAACTATTTGGCATTGTTGAAGCCATTACCGGTGCACGGATGCATCCAGCCTGGTTTAGGATCGGTGGCCTGGCAGCTGATTTACCTAAGGGCTGGGATAAGATGGTCACAGAATGGCTCGATTACATGCCTGGCAGAATGAAAGATTACGACCAAATGGTCATGCAAAACAGTTTAATCAAAAAACGCGCTGTGGGTATTGGCGCTTACGACACGGCCACCGCCATTGATTGGGGTGTGACCGGGCCGGGCCTAAGAGCTACGGGTTTTGACTGGGATCTGCGGAAAAAACGCCCCTATAGTGGTTATGAAAATTTTGACTTTGAAATACCTATCGGCAACCGTGGCGATAGCTACGATCGCTGCGCGGTGCGAGTAGAAGAAATACGACAGAGTATGCGTATCATTCGTCAGTGCGTACAGAATATGCCCGAGGGGCCTTACAAGGCAGACCATGTATTGACCACTCCGCCTCCTAAAGATCGAACTATGACAGATATAGACACCCTCATACCCCATTTTTTAGGGGTCAGTTGGGGGCCAGTGATCCCTGCGGGTGAGGCGATGGTGGAAGTGGAGGCAACCAAGGGAAGTAACGCCTATTACCTCACCAGCGATGCCAGCACCATGAGTTATCGTACCCGTATTCGTACCCCTTCCTTCCCTCACTTGCAGATGATACCCGTCATGGCAAAGGGGCAAATGATCGCAGATTTAATTGCCACTATTGGCAGTATTGATTTTGTTATGGCGGACGTAGACCGATGAGCGCAAACCAATGAGCAACCCCATTCCCATTATGCAAATAGATCCCCTTGCACAGCCCAGGGTAGATTACCGTGGGTACCTGAGTAAAAAGGAAATCACGGCGATTGAGCACGAATGCGCTCTGTATGAGAGTCGTCCTGCTGCGGCAATTGATGCCTTACAGATTGTCCAGGGAGAAAGACGCTGGATCAGTGATGAAAGCCTGTATGCCATAGCCGACATGCTGGGCATGTCAGCCGCCGAACTAGAAGGCATTGCTACCTTCTATAATTTGATTTATCGCCAGCCTGTGGGTGAACATGTGATCCACCTCTGCAACAGTATTAGTTGTTGGTTACATGATTTCAAAATCATCGCCGACCACCTGCGCAAGAGCCTGAATATAGAGTTTGGTCAGACCACAAGTGATGGAAAAGTCACCCTATTACCCAATGTCTGTCTGGGTTGTTGCGACAAGGCCCCAGCCTTAATGCTCGACGGTGATCTCGTTGAAAACCTGGACATCGCCAGTATTGATAAACTGTTAAAAGAACTCAGTGGAGGCAAAGATGCCTAAGCCGATGAACATGAACCACAGTCAACCCCTTAGCACCCATCTTGATTTGGCCAATCCCCAAAACCTAAAAGCTTATCAAAGTACTGGAGGCCACGAGGGTTTCACTAATGCCCTAAAAATGCAGCCGCAAGAAGTCCAGCAACAGGTTACCGATTCAAAACTAAAAGGTCGCGGTGGTGCAGGTTTTTCTACCGGCATGAAGTGGAGCTTTGTGCCCATGGGTGAGCAAGCACCTAAGAATAAATACTTGGTGTGTAATGCCGATGAAATGGAGCCCGGCACCTTTAAAGATCGCTGGTTAATGGAGGGCTCTCCCCATTTACTCATTGAAGGCATGATGATAGCAGCCTATGCAATCGGCGCCAATGTAGCCTACATTTTCCTGCGAGGCGAATATCGACTGTGTGCCACCCGCTTACAGCAAGCCATAGATGAAGCGCAAGCCGCTGGCTTACTTGGCAATAATATCAATGGCAGTCATTTTTCCTTGCAACTACACTTGCACACCAGCGCTGGGCGTTATATCTGCGGAGAAGAAACGGCACTCATTAATGCTCTGGAAGGAAAGCGGGCTAACCCACGGGCCAAACCACCGTTTCCTCAGGTAGTGGGATTATTTGGCCGCCCTACCATAGTCAATAACTGCGAAACACTCTGTAACCTGCCCTGCATCTTAAAAAACGGTGCTCAGTGGTATACCCAATTATCCTCTGGCGGTGACACCGGCAGCAAAATTTATGGTATTAGCGGCAGAGTCAAAAACGCCGGATTGTGGGAGCGTCCCATGGGCACAACGGCCGGAGAGATCCTCACATTAGCAGGCGGTATGCAAAATGGCCTAACGCTGCGTGGCTGGTTACCAGGTGGTGCCTCCACTGATTTTCTTCTGCCAGAACATCTAGATGTCCCCATGGAGTATGACGCCATCGCCAAGGCTGGTAGTCGCATGGGGACGGGCTTAATCATCGCCCTAGATGATCGACACTGTCCTGTCGGCATGATCCTCAACCTATTACAATTTTTTGCCCAGGAATCCTGCGGCTGGTGCACCCCCTGTCGGGATGGTTTGCCCTGGGCGGTGGAAATTCTGACTCGTATCGAAGTGGGTCAGGGCTCCCAAGACGACATCGATGCCTTGCAAAAATTATGCAGTTTTATGTGGCTTGGCAAAACTTTTTGCGCACTGGCACCGGGAGCAGTTGAGCCCTTACGCAGTGGCATGAAGTATTTCGCCGATGACTTTCAGCAGCATATAGATCACAAGGGGTGTCCTCACCGACATTAAGCTATGGCTAAAATTTTTATCGATAAGCAACAATATAACGTGAAAGATGGGCAGAACCTGCTACAGGCTTGTTTGTCCTTGAAACTCGATTTGCCGTATTTCTGCTGGCATCCGGCGATGGGTTCGGTGGGTGCGTGTCGCCAATGTGCCATGACCCAATATCAGGATGAAAATGACAGCCGGGGACGAATGATCGTAGCCTGTATGACACCTGTCAGTGAGGGTATGCATGTAAGTATGAATCAGGCACCTGAAAAAGAATTCCGCGATCAGGTTATTGCCGCTCTGATGACCCACCATCCCCACGATTGTCCAGTATGCGCCGAAGGGGGCGAGTGTCACCTGCAAGATATGACCGTCATGGCCGGACACTATGAACGTAAATACAAAGGCAAGAAAACCACCTTTAAAAATCAGGATCTTGGCCCTCTGGTCAAACACGAAATGAATCGCTGTATAACCTGTTATCGCTGCGAACGATTTTACAAGGACTACGCAGGGGGCACTGACTTATCGGCTCAGGCCTCAAAAAACAACGTCTATTTTGGTCGTCAGCAGGATGGCGTCTTACAGAGTGAATTTGCCGGTAATCTGGTAGAAGTCTGCCCAACGGGGGTCTTTACCGATAAACCCTTTGGTGATCACTATAGTCGTAAATGGGATCTGCAATCGGCACCGTCAGTTTGCCAGCATTGCTCGGTAGGGTGTAACACCAGTTTGTCTGAGCGCTATGGTTCGGTTAGGCGCGTAACCAACAGACTCAATGACCACCTAAATGGCTACTTCCTATGTGATCGAGGCCGTTATGGCTTTGACTTTGTGAACAGCGAGCATCGTGTAAAAGACATTTATCTTGATGGTCAGGTAAGCAGTTGGCGGGAGCCAGACGTCCAGGTTAATCTCAAAGATAAGCATCCATGGCTGGGTATTGGTAGCGCCCAAGCCAGCCTGGAAGATAATTTCACCTTGCAACAATTAGTCGGTGTCGATAATTTTTGTGCCAGTTTGGAACCTCAGCAGGAAATCCTACTGGCCACTCATACGGCTATTTTACACCAGTGGCCAGTGGCTAGTCTGGCTGAGATGGAGCAAGCCGATGCGGTATTAATACTGGGTGAAGATGTCAATAACAGCGCCCCCCGTATTGCTTTATCACTGCGCCAAGCCCTAATGAATAATGCCAAACAACAGGCGGAAAAATTACGAGTACCCCGCTGGCAAGATGCCGCTGTGCGGGCGATTTTACCCCACTATCCGGTACCCTTAGCGTATATAGGTTATGGCGAGAGCGACTTGAGCAAGCAAGCCAGTATTAGACTGATATGTGATGACAAGTGTGCCGCCGAACAAGGCTTTTTATTGGCCAACTTGCTAAGCGATAAAGCTCCCTTGCCCAGAGCACGTAAACTAGATGAAAAGACCCAAATCCTGCTAAATATGTTGAAAAATGCCAAGCGTCCTTTGATTGTCACTGGCTGGTCGGCAAACAACTCAGCACTACTGGCAGCGGCGAGTAATATTCGCAAAGCCCTGGCAGAACGAAATAAGGAGAACAACAAAGAACAGGATCAGGCGATGCTCTGTATCGTGCCGCCCGAAAGCAATACTTTGGGCTTAGGCCTGCTGATGCAACAAGGCGGACTCAGTTGCCAACAGCTGGAAGAAAGAATGGCCAGGGAAAAATGCAATCTGTTAGTGCTGGATCATAGTAAAGCTTCATTTAGTCAACAACTGGCGAAACTGCGCCTTAGCGCTAACAAAGTGGTACGCCTAATGCAGCTTGGCTCGGTGCAAAAGGGTGAATTGTCCTTGCCTGTTTCGAGCTTTAGCGAAAGCAGTGGCTCTCAACTTAATTACCAGGGCTTGATACAGTCACATATTCCCGCCACCAAGCCCTCAGGACAATGCATGCCAGCGTGGCAGTGGCTGGTCAATATCGCTAAGCTCAAAGAGCATGAATTAGCCCATATTAGCGACCTGGGGCAACTGCGAGATAAATTAGCCGCCACCTATCCTCAACTGGCCCAGCATTGGCAGCAACACCATCAAAATCCTCTTGCCTTACAAACACCCAGGGTAAGCGGACGAACCGCCATGCTCGCCAATCAAACGGTGCATGAACCCAAGCCCTTTAGTGAACCCGGCGCGCCATACAAACAAAGTATGGAGGGCTGCCAGGCCGGACAAGATGACAAGCAAACCCTGGCCTATAGTTGGTCACCGGGCTGGAATTCCAATCAATCGAATCATAAGTTCACAGACGAATATCGCGGCGCTGAGTTAGGCGCACAGGAAGGTGTCCGTTGTATCCCTGGCGCAGACAAAAATCACTGGTTTAAATGGCAAACTACCTGGTCAAAAACAACTAAAGGGAAGTGGCAACTACTGCCTCTGAAAAAGGTCTTTGGCAGTGACAGTTTAAGTTTACATGCCCTGTCCGTGGCCCAACTCAAAACCAGTGCCCAATTAGTGATCAATGCCAGCCAGGGACAAAAACTAGCTTTGCATGCAGGTCAATTGGTTAGTTGTGATGATGACCCTACCCTTTTTCAACTTGTACTAAGTGAGCTAGTACCCACTAACAATCTGTTAGCTTATGTACCATCGGATCAAAACTTTTTACTCAGCAGTTGCGATGGGCTGAGCGTCGCGACTAGGGAACAAATAAACGGGTACGCAGCACAGCGTAAAACCACTCATGAGACACTGCTAAGTAGCAAGCAACGACAAAATCAGACCCTGCTAAGCCAGGATCAAACTATTCCTATTCACTTTATTGAGGGAGTAGTCTGATGCCAGAATTAGAGCTGATGCTATTGATCGTCATGATGGTGGCGACCCTGGTGCCGATCGCTGCGATGTTAGTCTGGTTTGAACGTCGCTTGCTGGGCTTTTTTCAGCAGCGTTACGGACCAAACCGAGTGGGTTACTTCGGCATATTGCAATCCCTCGCTGACTTAATCAAAATTCTGTTCAAGCATGATTGGATCCCTCCCTTTGCCGATCGCCCAGTCTTTGTACTTGCGCCGCTGCTAGGTGCAATGGCTATATTGATGAGTTTCGCCGTGGTACCTATGAGCCCCACTTTAATGGTCTCCGATAGCAACATAGGTCTGTTATTTTTCCTCGCCATGACCTCCATGGCCGTCTATTCGGTAGTATTGGCCGGTTGGGCATCAAATAACAAATACGCAGTGCTTGGTGGCATGCGCGCAGCGGCACAAACTATATCCTACGAAGTATTTATGGGGGTATCGTTGCTGGGTGTGGTGATCCTAAGCGGTAGCTTTAAGCTCAGTGACATTGTACGAGCCCAGCAGGATCTATGGTACATAGTCCCCCAGTTTATTGGTTTTGTTGTGTTTATGATTGCTGGTGTGGCCGAAAGTCATCGACTACCCTTCGATTTACCCGAAGCAGAAACCGAGTTAGCGGCGGGCTTTCATACGGAATATTCAGGGATCAAGTTTGCCCTGTTCTTCCTCGGTGAATATCTCGGCATGATGCTGATTTCCATGATGATCACGACCTTGTTTCTGGGTGGCTGGTTGGGGCCATGGTTACCCCCCTTTGTGTGGTTCGTGCTTAAAACCATGAGCCTGATTTGTTTCTTTATTTTACTGCGTGCGGCCTTACCTCGCCCACGTTTTGACCAGTTATTGGAATTTGGTTGGAAGTGGATGTTACCGCTGGCGCTGCTTAACTTAGTCGGCACCGCTGTTGTCCAATTATGGGGGGATTTTTAAGCATGCATACGCAAATTAGAACCATGTGGACGGTGTTCAAGCATCTATTTGACAGAACCGACACCGTGCAATACCCCGAACAAAAGCCATATTTAGCCCCTCGTTATCGTGGTCGTATCGTGCTAACCAGAGATCCTGATGGCGAAGAACGCTGCGTAGCCTGTAATTTGTGTGCTGTTGCCTGCCCGGTAGATTGTATCTCCTTACAAAAGACGGAAGATGAGAACGGTCGCTGGCGAGCAGATTTTTTCCGGATTAATTTCTCCCGCTGCATTATGTGCGGACTGTGTGAAGAGGCGTGTCCAACTTACGCCATACAGCTCACACCCGATATAGAAATGGCTGAGTATGACCGCCAGAGTATGGTCTACGAAAAAGAGCATCTATTAATTGATGGCGTGGGAAAATATCCTGAATACAACTTCTATCACAAGGCTGGGATCTCGATTAAAGGTAAGGCTAAGGGTGGGGCTGACAACGAAAAATCCCCCATTGATGTCAGGAGCTTATTACCATGAGTGCTGAACTATTATTCTACGTCAGTGGCAGTTTGGCACTTATCTCAAGCTTGCTGGTCGTCACCAACAAAAATGCAGTGCATGCCTTATTATACCTGGTGGTCAGCCTCTTAGCTCTGGCCATGTGCTTCTATCTGCTTGGCGCCCCGTTTGCGGCGGCGCTGCAAATTATTGTCTACGCTGGGGCGATTATGGTGCTCTTTGTGTTTGCGGTAATGATGTTCAACATCAATCAAAGTGATATCGACCGGGAAAGCGAGTGGCTGCGCTGGCAAAGTTGGATCGGTCCCACCAGCTTGGTACTGGTGTTACTCGCTGAAGTCATATTTGTGTTGCAATCACAAACAAATTGGCCAAGCACGACTATTGAATTGATCGAGGCCAGAGCGGTTGGCATCCTGTTATTTGGCCCCTATCTGTTGGCAGTCGAAATCGCCTCTTTCTTGTTGCTGGCAGGCTTGGTCGGTGGCTATCATCTGGCCAAAGAGCTACCTGCGCGCCCCTCGCCGGTTCGTCAACCAGAATCCGGAGGCAAACCACTATGAGCGCTATTAGCGACGGGGCAATGAGTGTCCCAATCGAACATGGCTTTATCCTGGTAGCTTTGCTGTGGACAGTGGGCTTGATTGGCTTATTAAGTCGCAAGAACGCCCTGTTTATGTTGATGTCCATGGAAATCATGCTTAATGCCGCTGCTCTGGCCTTTATTTTGGCCGGTAGTTTGTGGCAACAGGCTGATGGCCAGGTGATCTATATCCTCATTCTGAGCGTCGCCGCTGCTGAGGTTGGACTGGGACTGGCCTTACTGATCCGTTTACGGACGCATATTAGCGATTTAAATATCGACAAACTTGATGAGCTAAGGGGCTAATCATGCAAAATCTATTGTTTCTAGTGCCCCTGTTCCCCCTTGTTTCATCCCTTATATTGCTACTGTTACATGGCCGCTTGGCTCCGTTTATGGTGGCCTTACTCGGTGTAGGCTCGATGGCTTTTTCGGCTATCTTAACCTTACTCATTGGCCTGGAATTTTTTGAACAGGGTGCTATGGTCTTTCAGCAGGTGCTCTTTAATTGGCTGCCTATTGCTGGCGCGTCACTGGACTTTGCCTTGCATCTGGATCAACTGTCGATGGTGATGATGAGCGTGATCACCGGCGTGGGTTGGATGATCCATTGGTATGCTGCAGCCTATATGTATGGCGACAAAGACGTACAGCGTTTCTTTGTGTACATGAACCTATTTATATTCGCCATGCTCATGCTGGTATTGGGTGACAGCTTGGTGCTCCTTTACTTGGGCTGGGAGGGTGTGGGTTTATGCAGCTTCCTGCTCATTGGTTTTTGGCAACACGATGCAAACAATGTGCTCGCCGCCAAAAAAGCCTTTATCGTTACCCGTGTTGGCGACACAGCTATGATGCTTGGCTTGCTGATATTGTTTAGCGAATTTAATAGCCTGCATATCGCCACCATCGTTACTTCTACCGTTGAAGTACCACAAACCACCTTATGGTTAGCCTGTATTTTACTGGTGGGCGGTGCGGTGGGTAAATCAGCTCAGCTGCCCTTACAAACCTGGTTGCCCGATGCCATGGCAGGCCCTACACCGGTCAGTGCCTTAATTCACGCTGCTACTATGGTTACTGCCGGGGTCTATCTGATCGCCAGAATGCACCCACTCTTTTTGCAAGTTCAAGGCATACTCACCATTGTGGCCTGGATTGGCGCACTGACCCTGGTGATGGCAGGCATAGCGGCCCTCGCACAATCCGATATCAAACGGATATTGGCCTACTCCACCATGAGTCAAATTGGTTATATGTTTTTAGGCTTGGGGGCGCTGGCCTTCGATGGGGCTATCTTTCACCTGATGACCCATGCCTTTTTCAAGGCTCTGTTATTTTTAACCGCAGGTAGCATCATATTAAAAATGCACCATGAACAGAATATTTTTAAGATGGGCGGGCTTTTTCGCAGCTTACCTTTAACCTCCACTTTTTTATTAATCGGTTTATTAGCCCTGGTCGCCTTACCCGGTAGCAGTGGTTTCTTCTCTAAAGAAGCGATATTAGTGGGGACTTATCAATCCCATACTGCAGGGCCGACCCTTTGGTGGTTTGGCGTAATGGGTGCCTTCCTCACCAGTTTATACAGCTTTAGATTGCTATTTATTGTCTGTTTTGGTCAGGCTAATCATCATCTTGAAGAAAATGATTACCCCATATCCAGCCAATTTGTGTTGCCCTTGCTACCGCTGGTAACGCTCGCCGTGATAGGCGGCTTTATAAATTTAAACTTTACCCAGGTATTTGGCCCAAGTGAGCACCCTCACCTGCCCCTATGGGTTGAATGGCTGCCCGTTGCCGTCGCCGCTGCCGGGTTTGTTTTGGCCTGGATTTTGTACTTTCCACACAAGGTAGTTAAAGCCCATCAACGCCAAAATCATCAGACAGGTGGCAGTGCTTTAAATACGTTCTGCCGAGATGGTTTAGGTTTTGATTGGCTTTATGAGCAAGTCTTTACCAAACCACTAAAATTCTTTGCCCGGGTCAACAAGAGCGATGTTGTTGACCTCTTTTACCACTTTGTAGGCTGGTTTAACTTCAGTTTGAACGAAGTTCTGGTCATCAGTCAAAACGGCAAATTGCGCTGGTATTTATATGGCACGCTCGCGGGCTGTGCCTTAATGTTAGGAGGGCTGGTATGGTGGCGTTAAGTTTTCTGATTTGGCTGCCGCTGCTTTGCGGCGCACTGGCCTGGTTTGCAGAAAAGAAAGTGCAAGGTTCTGGCAACTGGGTGACCCTGGTAAGCTTAACTGCCATATTACTGTTCAGTCTATACTTGGGGGTCTTGGGTACCAGCAGTTTGAGTTGGGACTGGTTTGCCCGTTTCAATATTCACTTCGCCTTACTATATGATGGTCTGGCACTGTTGTTAGTAGTCATGACGCTAGCCCTGGCAATTTTGGCGGTAGCCGTATCCTGGCGCGAGATAGAGCAGCAACGGGGCTTTTTCCACTTCAACCTTATGTTCAGTGTAGCGGGTATTATCGGAGTGTTTTTAGCCGCAGACCTGTTCCTGTTTTTCCTGTTTTGGGAAGTGATGCTATTACCCATGACTGCCTTGATCCTGATCTGGGGCCACGAAAACCGCCGCTACGCCGCCATCAAGTTTTTTATTTTTACTCAGGCTAGCAGTTTGTTGATGCTGGTAGCGATCATTGCTCTGGCGCTACAACATCAAAGCCAAACAGGTCAGTTAAGCTTTAACATTGTCCAGCTACAAGGTCTTAGTTTGAGCAGCAACCTTGAATTCTGGTTGATGTTGGGTTTCTTTATTGCCTTTGCCGTCAAGCTACCTATGGTGCCCTTGCATAGCTGGTTACCGGACGCCCATACTCAGGCACCTACTGCTGGCAGTGTACTATTAGCAGGCATATTATTAAAAACGGGCGCTTACGGACTGATCCGTATTGTTTTGCCGCTGTTCCCCCAAGCCACAATGGATTTCGCCCCAGTTGCGGTGAGTTTAGGCGTGATAAGTATCATCTATGGTGCGTTGATGGCTTACAGCCAAACTGATTTCAAGCGCCTGGTGGCTTACTCCAGTATCAGCCATATGGGTTTTGTGTTGCTCGCCCTGTTCAGCTGGCATGAAGTCGCTTTACAAGGGGCTATATTAACGATTGTTGCCCACGGTATCAGTAGCGCCGCATTATTTAGTATGGCAGGCATAATCCAACATCGCATCCATAGCCGTGAACTGGCCAATATGGGTGGCATGTGGGCAAGTGCCCCGAAGATGGCCACCTTCACCTTGATCTTTGTGATGGCAGGCATTGGGATGCCAGGTATGGCTAATTTCAATGGCGAGCTGCTTATTTTACTTGGCAGTTATCAGGTATTTCCCGTGCAAACAATTATCGCTGCATTAGCGATTATTGGCTCGGCGGTATATGGCTTGCACCTATTTCAAAGAGCTTTTCAGGGCCCGGCTAATACTGAGGTAGCAGACTTACATATGCGCGAGGTAGTTTATACCAGCTTGTTAGTCGTGGCCTTATTGTACTTTGGCTTGCAACCACATCTGGTGCTGGACCTTAGCTCAGACAGCCTCAGTGAATTGCTAAACATTGCCCAGGAGCTGCGCCCATGAGTATCCAGGAACTATGGTTACTGTTACCGGTATTAATCGTCAGCGCGGGTATCCTGGTATTGATGTTACAGGCGGCTTGGCAGCGTAATAATATGTTCGCTCAGGCCCTGACTTTACTCACCCTGGTCTTGGCTCTCGTGGCGTTAATTCGCCAGTATCCCACTGATAGCACCGCTATTACTTTGCTGTTCGAATACGAACCCATAGGTGCTTTTTTTAGCTTGATGCTGTTGATGGTGGGGATTTCAGTGGCCTTATTACAAGGCCCCTATATGGGAAAAAACAGCCGGGAAGTGGCAGAAGAATTTTATATGCTGTTGTTGTTATCCTGCCTGGGCGCCCTGTTCCTGGTAATGTCCCGACATGTGGCCGCAGTGATCTTGAGTATCGAACTGATGAGCCTGTCGATGCTCGCTATGCTCGCCTACAATCGTGAACGCAAACTCGCCCTGGAAGGCGCCATGAAATACCTGTTGCTATCCGGGGCGGCCACCAGTGTGCTGTTGATGGGTTTTGCCCTGCTTTATGCTACAAGCGGCCAGTTATTGTTGGTCGATATGCTGCAATCTCCTATGAGCCTCGCGGCCAAAGGGGGCTTCGTACTGGTCTTAGCTGGACTGGCTTTTAAACTGTCTTTGGTGCCCTTGCATTTCTGGACACCGGATGTGTATCAGGGTGCGCCGGTAAACTCCACCTTGTTGCTGACCAGTTTGTCAAAGGCGGCTGTCTTCGCGCTGTTTATCAAACTGGTCTTGTTGGTCCCTCCTGAGTTTGAAGCAGACATGGTGCGCATGCTTAGCTGGATGGCGATTGCCAGCATGCTTCTGGGTAACTGGCTGGCATTGCAACAACGCAGCCTGAAACGATTGATGGCCTATTCTGCCATCGCTCATATGGGTTATGTGTTAGTCGCCGGTGTCATTGCCATGGGTATAGACCACTCTTTGGTGCTTGAAGGAGCCAGTTACTACCTGCTGGCTTATCTGGTGGCATCTATCCTGATATTTGCGGTATTGACCCTAGTATCCAAACTCGATGACCAGCAAGACCTGGATGATCTGTCACAATTGCAGGGCTTGTTTTGGCAACACCCCTGGCTTGCCAGTGTCATGACCCTGGCGTTTTTATCACTGGCTGGCATGCCTATTACCATAGGGTTTATCGGTAAATTCTATCTGCTTACCTTAGCCATTAAACTATCCGCATGGTGGTTAGTGGCAGCCATGTTAATCGGCAGCGCCGTTGGCCTGTATTACTACTTGCGGGTGATATTCACCCTCTTTTCCCCGATACAAGGAGCGATTAGCCTGGCCCCAAGGGCGTATTTAAGCAAACTGTGGATTGGGATTATTGCTGCTGGTTTATTGCTGTTAGGCATCTTACCTGGTTTGTTGGGAGATGAATTACGCAGTATATTAGCCATTGGTTGATGGCGGTAAAAATCCTTCAGGTGAATTTTTTATTTTCAGTGCTTAATAGATGATAATAACCGGGGGCGCAGTAATGTTAAATCTGTTTCTGCGCTCCGTAAGGTCTGTTATGCCAGGCTTGTAGCCTGTAAAAAGTCAAAATATATCTTGGGCTGAATGACTAATAAGAGTGAAGGTTCACCCCGCAAACGAGCAGTGAATTTCCGTTAGTACTACCCTGAATATGGTCATGGTTTCATAAAATCACGATGTCCGCCTTCTCCTCAAGGAACCTTATTCTGTCAAAGGGTAGAGCGATTCAAGGAGACCGTTTTAGCATCTCATAGTTGACAGTATATAGATCTGGCAGATTCTATTTTTTATGTCTTCAATGCCCACAACGTTAACCTTTCAGACCAATTCACGACATTCAATGAAATTATTGATTACTCTTTATGTGTAATAGTTAGGCTAGGTTATTAAGGGAAACAATGATCAACTGTTGGCCACTGACGGTATAGTTAGCTGAACATTGCTGACTTATTTGCCCTAAATGGCCATGAGGTAAAATAGTTGTGACTAAGGTATCCAGTACAGTAATAGTGACATCATCCGTTAATGAATAGATAAAGCACCATTGGGCCTTGGGCAGGATCACTTGCTGGGGATCACGATACGTGTCGACCCTTGCCTGAAATTTATCCTTGGCGGTGATCACATTAAAATCTGTAATTGGATCGCCGTGTAAGTTGCCAACCGTGCTGCAAGCTCCATCGAAACTTGCCATATCCAGTGGTTTAGCTAACGTATCTATTTTGTTGTGATCATGCTGCAGATTAAGGCCATTGCCTGCCACCAAGATCAACTGTCGGTGATAACCACTAAAGTCAGAAAAAACACCATCTTCAATGACACTGGCCATGCTCAGTCGCCAAGTAAAACTTGCTAATGTTCCACCGTCATTAATGGCTAATTCTGTGGTTTTACCCATGCCATTTTTCCAAGGAATTGTTTTAAATTGAGTAGGGGTAATAACGTTAAGCATTTATGGATCCCTTAATACCAAGTATGAAAACCTTATTGGCTTTCAATTAAGCGGCGGATGAAATAATAACCTGATCATAACCTGCCACTTTTAGTGTGTGTTAGTAGAAAGTGATTATTTTACTCACAGAGCAGCGTCAATGCAGTAGTGAATTGCCACTAGCTAACGTGCTTTTTTAAGGTAAACCAGGACAAAATTAAAACTTGGCTTTTAATGTGTTAAATCATTCTACATGTGCCTCAGGGAGTTACTCTGAGTCTTTTTGAGCTGATAAGGTCGCCGCGTTTTGGGGTAAGCCTTGCTGTAGATTCATTTGGGCAAAGTACAAGCGGATACTATTGGCTTTGACAAAATATTTAGCGCTGTTCACTAGTGCAATGTACTTGGAAAATTATAGAGACAGCCAATATAAAAAAACGCTTCCCCAGGGCAAGTATTATAAGCAACCATGCTAAATAATCACGAATACAATATTGGCCATACGGGGCATTTGACGGAGTGTTGACGCGGGCATTGTTGCTCAAGCGAAAATTTTCCTTGTTCCTCGACTCAACATTCCCCGAGCTGAGCAGGCTAACGCTGGGGAGATTTCCTGGGTGAAACTGGGATCTTTAGCTACTCAGTAGCGCCCGGTTGACAAATGTTTCAGGAAAATATTTGGACATCGCAGAAATGACGATGGCCTGCAGGGCGAAGGCAAGGATAGCCTGAGTAGCGATGATCATGAACGTGTTAACGCCCTACGGGAAAAATCCATTTGGTTATAGTGTTGCTGGAGGACCAAAATTATATAAACAGCCAAGAAATAGTAGTGTTATGACTCAATCGATTCAGTCTTCTTCATACACCAGAATATCCCCCGGCTGACACTGAAGATAACGGCAGATTGCTGCCATAGTCGCAAAGCGCACGCCTTTTACTTTTCCCCGTTTGAGTAGAGACAAGTTTGCTTCGGTAATGCCTATGGACTGAGCCAAATCTTTTGAGCTGACTTTGCGTATGGCCATCATTACATCAAGGTTCACAATTACCGGCATTCAGACAATCTCTTTGTTTTCTTGATCCAGTTCCCGTGCGGCACTGAGCAGGTGCACTAAAACAGGAAGACAAAGGATCGCTATCAAGGATAGCGGCCGAATATTCAATTCGATAGCATGTTGTGTTGCAATCAGCGCCGATGCAAGTAACGGCCAGAGCAGACTGTATAGCGCACCGGATAAAGAAAGCCACGCCAACCACTTCAGGCACAGCATACATTTAGACGAAAAAAACAAACCACGACTGAGTTCCAGTAAAAGACGTTGTAACCAGTAAATACCCGTCAAGGGTATTAAAATAAAAGGGGTTATTATCAATGCCAAGCTATAGCGTGCTTGCGGAAATGTTTCCCATAGCCCATGGAATTGGCTATCACCCAATGTCACCCACCATACCCGCTCGGTAAAATAACCATACAGAGCAATAGCCAAAACTATAGCCAAAATGGCAAATACCATCATGCGGACCCGATAGCTGGTCTGTTGGAGCTTTTCTAATGAGGTCATAGGCATTCTCTGATTATCTGAGGATGGATTGTAATTCAGCTAAGGATTCAATTCAAACAATAATAAATTATTACAATAAAACCAAATATTATTGTAATACAATAATTAATTGTTGTTATATTTATAATCACAAACAACAGGGAGAGTACCTTATGAGTAAATTACAGATTCAATATTTTCGGCAAATTGGTTTAAAAGTGAGTGTGCTTAGCTTGTTACTAGTTAGTTTGGCTGGCTGTCAGCTATGGGAAATGGCCAGTTATCAATGGCACAATACTAATGCTGAAGCAGGCTGGAAACAGGGTAAATCTTATGCGGGGTTGCCTTTTAAAAAGGTGAATGAGCATATTCTGGTAACCGTCAGGATAAACGGTGCACCGATGACCTTTGTACTTGATTCAGGGGCTGAAGCCACATTGATCACGGAAACGGCAGCCACAAATAGGCTTAAGCTGCCAAAAGACAATCCTATTACGATATCCGGTCAGGGTAATGAAGGCGATCCAACCGCCTTTGTGGTAAATGAGGTACGTATTGATGCAGGTGATTTTTTTATTAAGGGTATGTCGGTGATCTATGTGCCCACTGATGCTATGCCCTTTGATTCCTATGACGAAACTTACTTTGATGGCGTGCTGGGGGCAGACTTTTTTAACTGCTGCCTGGTAGAGATCAATCATGATCAGCAGACGCTATACTTGTCAAAACCGGGGACTGAAAAACAACGACAGTATAACCACGATAAATGGCAAAAATTGGCCATAGACGTAGAAGGGAATACCCCTTACCTGACAACCCAGATTGATAATGGTGGAAGTATCAAGCAGATTAAAGTGATGTTAGATACGGGTTCAACAGGAACACTGAGTTTATTCGCCGGTACAGGTGATTTTACGGTGCCGGAAAAAACTTTTGTAACAAGGTCAACAGGCATAAGTGGGGATAGCATACATCATCGCGGTTTGTTAACTGAACTAACTTTTGGCAAGTATAAGTTTACTGATTTTCCCACCGACTTCACAACACAAGGCAGCAACCACCAAAGTGGTAGTCACGGTGTGCTGGGTAATCAAATTATGCAACGCTTTAACCTGGTGTTTGATTTCACTCATCAGGCCATCTGGGTGCAGCCCAATAAGCATTACTCCAACCCTATTGGGGTTGATAGATCAGGATTGGGAATATTACCCCACACTCAAGGTGGCATCGCCACAGACATAACCCCCGGAACAGGAGCCGAGACTCTAAACATCGCCAAAAACAGTATCATTACCCACATTAACAACCAGCGGCTAACCGCTGACAATTTTGATCAGTTAACGGAATTATTCACTACAAAAAATCTGGCGCAAGTTCCTCTTTGCTGGCGAGCACAGAAAACTGAGCATTGTGAGATGCTTGCATTAAAGGCCCGACTGTGATCAGGCCATAACTTACGTCAGGCTGTGCCGCTTGACCCTTAGTGACTTAGTGTAACGTGGCTATGACCCTATTATTCGTCACAGGGGATCGGCTTAATTTTTCAGCTCAGCAGGAATGTGCCAGCAAAAATGCCTTTCATCGCCAAAAGGCAAGTTAACTATTATCACCCAAGGCTAAGGTGGCGCTATCAAAGGTATCTTGTTAATAAGCGATAACTGCACCTCGCATAATAAAGCCAACCCTAAGGCTGGCTTTTTAATATAGTTTCCGTCCTTATCCATAATTAATGCGTAAACCCAAATAACGATCACATCTTGGGGTTGATCAAGGAAATGAGGCTAACGGTTAACGGTAAAACTCATCAACCAATTAGAGTCGGTAAAGGTAATAATGCCCCCCGTAACCGTTTTACCCGATCCGAGGTCATTCACAGAGAGTGTGTTTAGCTTATCTATTAATGGAGATGGTTTACAGGTTAAGGTGGCAGACTGCCACATGGATGCATCCACATCACCACAGAATTTTTCTGGGCGACCAAATACTGCAGACTTAGCGGCAAGATTTTTCCATAATTGCCAACCCGAGCCCAGGTTAGGATCCTCGCCGCTGAGCTCAAGTTCGGCCACGGTGTCGTCGTCGCCATAAGCGGTATCTTCAACAATTGAACCTGTGGTAACAAATACCAAATCACGTTCATTAACCTCAATGATATCAGCGCCTTTTACGCCCACTATCTTAATACCTTTGGTGGTCAGCACATCCTCTTTTGACTCAATATCTAGATCCGTAACCATGGTGTCGAACTGGATCTTCACACCCTGCCCTAATAACCACGTTTTGAGCGGTCGAACAAAACTGTCATATTGATTATATTTAGGAAATACCAAGGAGGTCATGTCATTCAAACCATCCATAAGATGTAAAAAGCGATGGGTGTACAATTTCATTTCAAGCACTGAATGCCAATTTTGGAAAGCAAACATGGTCCGCCAAAACATATAAAAATTGGAATTTAAAAATCCTTCACTGAACCACTGCTGTACCGTGATATCGTCTAAATCTTCTTTACGTGCCAATATCAGCTTAACCAGTTCGAGTTGCTGCAACTTAGTCAGACCCATAATCGACGAATCTTTTAGTTGCCCCTGCTTCTCTAACAAACGCGCTTTAGACCAATTTTTATCCCCATCGTTAACGATGCGAAACTCATCTAATACCGTAAAAGGTTGGGGTAATTCCAACGCCGGGATCTCAGAAAATACATCCCAAAAATTCTGGTAGGTCATCTCCATCTCTCGACCACCTCGAACCATATAGCCGTCCTCGGCATCACCCCCACCATCGAGTGCACCACCATCGATATTTGCAGCTTCTAAAAAGGTAATATTTTGTGCTGGCATGTGGGCATCACGGATAAGGAAAAAAGCGGCCGATAATCCTGCGATCCCCGTACCGACAATATAGGCATGGCGCTTTTCAATTCCGGGAGTTGGCAGAGCTCGATGATTAGTATAACTGCCATGCAAATCTGGCGGGGGAAGAGGCACATCAATCCCATTATGCAAATGATACGAAGAAGCATCCGGAGATACATCAAAGAGTTGCTTGTTCATCCCATCGATATGGGTTTTGAGATGTGTTAGGTCAATTTCAGAATGTCGTGACACGGTATTCCTCCATAGAAAATAATCACAGATAAAATGGAGACAAGGGACACCAGGGAGCAGCGTGGCAGGGTTTTGTTGCGCAACAAAAATGACTATGAGTTCTTTGTGTTCCAGGTATGCTGAATAAAAAAGTAATGGGCGCTAGTACGCCAAACCTATGATCTTACCCGTGTATTGTTAAGCGAATTGGCAAACTCAAGTATGCTTGATTTGCTGCCATACTTTTTCCATCTCATCCAACCTTGCATCGCCCAATTCACCGGTTCTTTGGGCAAATACGCCTTCGACTTTGCGAAAACGCTTTTCAAACTTGCAGTTAGCTTTTCTAAGGGCCGTTTGTGCATCCACATGCAAATGACGGGATAAATTTACCACGGTAAATAAAAGGTCTCCAATCTCTTCTTCGATGGCCTGCTGATCCGGTTCAGAGGCTTGCACCTCATCCATCACCTCTTGTATTTCTTCGTGAACTTTTGCTAATACCGGCGCAACGTCTGGCCAGTCAAAACCGACTGTAGCGCATTTTTTTTGTAACTTTTGTGCACGTACTAGGGGGGGCATACCGACCGGGATATTGGCTAAGACACTGGGATCGTCAACTGCGCCTTTGGCCGTGCGTTCCTGGGCCTTGATTTGCTCCCATTGGACATTTAGCTCATCGTCAGTTTTACTTTTGCTATTGGTAAACACATGAGGATGACGACGAACAAGTTTGTCACTGATGGTCTGGGCTATGGCTTCAAAATCAAACTCCCCCTGCTCTTTGCCTAGTTGGGCATAAAACACCACCTGAAACAGCAAGTCCCCCAACTCATCTTTAATATCATGCATGTTACCCTGCTCGATGGCATCTGCCACTTCATAAGCTTCTTCAATAGTATGGGGAACTAAGCTCTTAAAGTTTTGCTGTTTATCCCACGGGCAACCTGAGTCGGGGTCTCTGAGCTGCGCCATTATCTCAAGCAACTTTGCCAGTTTCGGTAAAGCTGGCGCAACGCTTGGTGCATCAGTTTCAAGGGGGGGTTGGCTATCGCTATTTTTAGTGGACAAAATATTGGTACTCCATATTGAACTGCTGCGGGCTGGCGGTGTGATCCTCTCAGGCTCATAGTTTCCCCAGCATATTAGCCCTGTCGCCAACTACTGAACCTATACTAGTTATCCTTACGTAACACATCAGAAACGCCTTTTAGTAGCTGCAGACGATCTATAGTGCGTGATAGGCTTTGCAAGTCCTTGACTTCCAAAGTCAATTTGATCCGTGCCGTGCCTTTGGTGACATCACTTGAACTAATAACAGCCAGCAAACCGATTTTTTCATTGGCCAGTACTGTCGTTATATCCCGTAAGATGCCATCGCGATCGGTGCAAAACACTTCGATATAGGTTTGAAAAGCGGCACTAATTTTGCTCGCCCAGTTAACGTCGATTTGTCGCTCGGGATGCTGATCAAGCAGGTGACTGAGTTGCTCACAATCTTCCCGGTGCACACTCACTCCCCGGCCTTGGGTAATATAGCCCTGAATGGCTTCGCCGGGTAAAGGTTGACAACAACCGGCTATCTGGCTCAACAGATTACCCACGCCTTCGACCACCACAGTGTCTTTTTTATGTTTACTGGCCTGAGGCTTCCTGGGCTTTATCCGCGGGTCAATTAGCGGCGGCGGCGCATGCAACTGCTGCAGATAATTAACCACTTGCATCAGGCGTATATCACCGGCACCTACAGCTGCGTATAAATCATCAGCCGCATTAACATTAAAGCGCGAGCAAGCCTGATTGATTTCTTTTACGTCTACGCCAGCTTTATGGAGTTCACGTTCCAGTATCTCTTTACCAGCACTCAGGTTCTTGTCTCTGTCCTGTTTCTTAAAATAAGTATGGATTTTCGCCCGGGCTCTGGACGAGTGTACATAGCCCAAACCAGGATGCATCCAGTCACGGCTGGGATTGGAGTGCTTACCCGTGAGGATATCAACTTGATCACCTGTCTGGAGTTGATAGGTAAAAGGTACGATACGTCCGCCTACCTTAGCCCCTATACAGCGATGACCCACGTTACTGTGGATATAATAAGCAAAATCCAGGGGGGTGGAGCCGAAAGGTAAATCGACTACATCCCCCTTGGGGGTGAAAACGTACACTCGATCATCAAATACTTGGCTACGTAATTCTTCAACCAGATCACCAGACTCAGCCACCTCTTCTTGCCACAGTAATATTTTACGCAACCAGTTAATGCGCTCTTCATAGCCTGAACGGCTATGGGTGGTGCCTTCTTTATAACGCCAGTGTGCAGCCACGCCCAGTTCTGCATCTTGATGCATTTGTGCAGTACGAATTTGGATTTCGACGGGTTTATCCTGCTTACACACAGTGACAGTATGTATAGACTGGTAACCGTTGGGTTTAGGGGTTGCAATATAATCGTCAAATTCACGGGGAATATGTGTCCAGTTTGAATGCACCACACCCAAAGCGCCATAACAGTCCTGAAGTCGTTCGGCTATGATACGCACGGCCCGAATATCGTAAAGCTGGTCAAAACCCAGATGTTTTTTCTGCATCTTTTTCCAGATACTGTAGATATGTTTGGGTCGTCCATAAACCTTAGCCTTGATATTTTGCTGGTCTAGCGCACTTTGTAATTCGTTGACAAAATCTTCAATGTATTGCTCTCTATCGCTGCGTCTTTCATCGAGCAAACTGGCAATTTGCATATAGGTCTCTGGATGCAAATAGCGAAATGATCTGTCTTCCAGTTCCCATTTCAGCTGGCCGATCCCTAAACGATTGGCCAGAGGTGCGTATATATTAGCGCATTCTCGGGCAACCAATACCCGCGTTTCTTCGTCAGCGTGTTTGACTTGTTGCAGGGCGCAGATCCGCTCGGCCAGTTTAATCACCACAGTGCGCACATCTTCGACCATGGCCAGCAACATACGCCGCACGTTATCGATTTGCACTTCATCGTTCTTTTTATTGCTATTGGCTCGGGTGTACAGTGACTTAATGGCATCCATGCGCCTGACACCGGTGATCAGTTTTTGGATCCCCTCACCAAATTGAGCCGCCATTTGCTCGTCATTCAGGTCATGAATTTGGCAGTAAGGGTAAACGAGAGAAGCTTGCAGCGTTTCATCATCCATGTGCAATTCATGGAGAATTTCCACCATTTCCTGACCCACCAACAGAATTTCAGGGGTGTCGGACATCTCACGCAATTTACTTTTACTGTGCTGTGACAGTGACAATGAATTAAGCCACTCATCAAATGGTGGACGTTTAGGTTCATGCACCTTGCGAATAGCAACCATTGGACTTCCTTTGACTTAGTTGATGGGAGTTTACGCCATGGCGTTGCTCGTATAGAGTTTACACGCCAGATAGTAACAGCTCATATATAGCCTAGATGAATCAGACAAATCCGTCGCAATACTTAAGCAAAAAACAGTGTGACTGGTTGAGCAATACATCTTTTTTAGTGCAATGGTACACAGCCGTGCACCAAATGTTGACATTAGGCTGAGTTATGTGGATTCAAGCACTACAGTGGCCATGGCATAGCGTTGTTCATCAGAAATCGAGATAAAACTATGGGTAATCTTAAGTTGTTCACATAGTTCAGCAAATTTCCCGTAAAAATGTAGCTCCGGTTGTCCAGACGGCAAGTTTCGTACCTCCACATCCTGAAAGCCAATACCATTACCTATGCCTATGCCTATGGCTTTTACCGCCGCTTCTTTAGCGGCAAATCGTTTTGCCAGAAACCGGGCAGGAAATTTATGTTCGCTAAACACCCTAAACTCCCTATCAGTAAGCACCCTTTGTGCCAGGCGCTGGGATCGGGCCAGTTGTTTCTCGATGCGCACGATCTCTACTATATCAGTGCCTAGACCTACTATCGGCATATCAGATTTACCTATTGTAACATTATGCTAAAAAGGCCATTAAAAACCTAATGTACGGGCCTCACTCATCAAGCGTTTCATCTCGGCCACAGCCGTGTGCAACCCATCAAATGCAGCACGAGCGATAATGGCATGGCCGATATTCAATTCTATAATTTGGGGGATAGCCGCAATAGATTTAACGTTGTGATAATGTAAGCCATGGCCAGCATTCACTTTTAGACCATTAGCTGAAGCATATTCTATGCCAGTGAGCAACTTTCGCAGTTCAAACTGTTGCTCGGCCTCAGTTTTTGCATCGGCATATTGCCCGGTGTGGATCTCGATATAAGGCGCCCCAGACGCAAGGGCGGCATCTATTTGTGACAAGTCAGCATCAATAAATAACGAAACTTGAATCCCTAATGATCCTAATTGAGTGCAAGCCGCGGTGATGTTTTTCTGATTACCTGCCACATCTAACCCGCCTTCAGTGGTCAGTTCAGCACGCTTTTCTGGCACCAGACAGCAAAATTCGGGCATAGTCTGTTCAGCAATTATCAACATCTCATTAGTGAGCGCCATCTCCAAATTTAAACGGGTATTGATGGTTTGGCGTAACAGGCTTACATCACGGTCGATAATATGGCGACGGTCTTCGCGCAAATGCACCGTGATGCCATCGGCACCCGCACGCTCTGCAATCTCCGCTGCATGTACGGGATCTGGATAACGGGTACCCCGGGCATTGCGTAATGTAGCAATATGATCAATGTTCACCCCTAACAAAAGTTCTTTCAAGACTATCTCCCTTTAGATGCAAAATGGGTTTGTTTAAATAATTCCCGACTGGTTAGCGGTTTACTACCTAGTAATGGGTTTAATGCGCTGCGGGTAATCCGTTTGGCACAATGTAAACTGCTGTTATCCCACTGGCCACTGGCCACCTGGAGCAGTACACGACCGCTGAAATAATAGGGTGAGGAAATCTTATCCAATACCGCCCGAAGTCCCTGCTCTGGGATCAGCTGATAATAACAGTCGCTCACCAGTCGCTCACCGCTATCACTATCGTGGGCGAGATCCAGACCATAACCCAGCTCATCTAACAGTCCCAATTCAAATTGTCTCAGTACTGGCTCAATTTCGCCACCTGCTGTCAAAGCTTGCAGACTGTATTGATACAAGCTAAAAATTTCCGGTTGGGGGATTTCCACTGCCAGCAGCCGGTTAAGAATTTCGTTCAAATACATGGCAGAGAAAAGCGCTTGTGCCGTCAGCCCAAACCTGGGTGCGGTTGACTCGACCTGCTGGAGATTTTTTAATTCCTGTCTGCCACTGACATTGATCAGCAGGGGCTGAAAGGGTTGCAGCAGACTTTTTTTGTCACTCTTGCTACCACGTACCCCCTTAACTACGGCTGATACTCTGCCTCGCTCTAAGGTGAAAATACTAACCAAATAGCTGGTCTCGCGATAGGGACGACGGTGCAACAAAAATCCATTTAACTGCTCTATGGCCACGGTTTTATCATCGAATGTTTATCTACTGGATCGCAGGCTTTAAGAAACTTTTATCCTGACCACTTTCATGGCTTCAAATTGCATTCCTGCCACATCTTCCGTTATCGGGTAATAAGTAAGATTAACCCGGGCTCCCGCAAGGTTTTTATAATTTTTCTTACGGCGAAATTTAAACGGGACATCATAACCTTTTATCAGTAGTGTATTGACAAACCACTGATCGTCTTTTCGTTGCACATGGGATTCAACAACGAGTTCCTCGGAATGCGTAAGCACTTCATGCCTATCGAGTAACTTATCGATTTCTGATTTTTTTGCCATTGGTCAGCTCTGTAAATTGCCAATTGATATAATAGCATTGCCCGCCACACAAAACGATAAATACCCTTACCAAGCGATACAAATTAAGCCTTTGAAGGGTAAATTAACAATCATTCACCAGTAGCTTTGGTGAGGAAAAATAGTATTTTACAAAGGAAACAAACCTTCAACCAATAATTGCAAACTGGTTCTGTTGCGAAACTCATTGATATCCAGCTTGTAAGCCAAAGAAACCAGGTTACAAGCAGGGTTAGGCCAAATAGTGGTATCAACGTTAAATGCGATGGCATCGATTAACAAACCGCTGGGGTGTTTTACCATCATTTTCAGGTGTTTGTGACCCACTATTCGCTGCTCAAGTAAGGTAAATTCACCATCAAACATAGGTTCAACAAAACCCTGGCCCCATGGACCCCCGTCTTTTAGCCGCTGTGCAAAGGTTATGCTTAACTCGCTGGCAGCTAGTTCGCCGTCGGACACCCATTCGCCAGCCAGGGGTTTACCGTCTAAATAGGCTTTGGCCAATTGATCAAAGTGTTGGCGAAATTCTGCCAGTTTATCCGCTGGCAACGTCAAACCTGCTGCCATAGCATGACCACCAAACTTGGTGATCACCCCAGGATAACGGCTGCTTAATTCTTCAAGCAGATCACGAATATGCAAACCAGGGATAGAGCGAGCTGACCCCTTAAGAGTATGTTCATCATGGTGGGCAAAGGCCACGGTAGGGCGAAAGTATTTTTCTTTGATCCTGCCAGCCAAGATCCCTATTACCCCTTGATGAAAGTCACGTTGATACAGCACCAACCCATGGGGTAAATTATCTTCTGTTAGCTGCACGCTTTCCAGAGCCTTGATGGCCTCCTGCTGCATGGAGCTTTCAATTTCACGGCGTTCAGTATTTAAACTGTCCAGTTCAACGGCAATTTGCCTGGCTTTAGCATCACTACTGGCCAACAGACATTCAATGCCCATGGACATGTCATCCAGTCTTCCTGCGGCGTTTAACCTGGGGCCCAGCACGAAACCCAGATCTGAGGCGACCATTTTGCGTCTGTCCCGCCCTGCCACATCAATCAAGGCCTGGATGCCAGGACGACATTTATCACTGCGAATTCGCAACAGTCCCTGATGCACCAGGATACGATTGTTCTCATCCAGTTGCACCACGTCGGCCACTGTGCCCAGAGCCACAATATCCAGTAAGTCTGCAAGATTAGGCACCGCCAGATTTTGTTGCTCAAACCAGCGGTTTTCACGCAAATGGGCCCGCAGGGCTAACATCAAATAAAAGGCAACACCCACACCCGCCAGGTTTTTTGACATAAAGTCACAGTCCGGCTGATTTGGATTAACAATGGCATCGGCATTGGGCAAGGTGGCGCCTGCCAAATGGTGATCGGTTATCACGACTGTTATGTCCAGTGCCTTGGCTTTGTCCACACCGGCCAAACAGGCGATACCACTATCGACTGTCAAGATCACCTCAGCGCCCTGATCCTTGGCCACCTCGACTATTTCCGGACTCAGGCCGTAACCAAAATTGAAGCGATTGGGTACTAAGTAGGAGTGGTTGTTTGAGCCCATCATGCCCAGGGCTAACATACAAAGGGCCGTGCTTGTGGCACCATCGGCGTCAAAATCACCCACAATAATAATACGCTTATTGTTTGCCAGAGAATGGGCGATGATCGTGACAGCCTGCTCGATACCGGACAGCTGACGGTAATGCAACAGAGACTTGGCTGAGCGCTCCAGTTGGTTGGCGGTTGTGATCCCACGGCTGGCATAGATTTGTTTGAGAACAGGATGCAGAGTATCAGGAAGATGACTATCGGTTTGTAGGGGACGGCGCTTTATATGCAATGGTATGCCTTTTCACTGATTGACTGAAATAAGCGAAGGAGCGATTGCTCCTCCTGTTATTGGCCGGTGTTACGGGCACTTGGCTAAGCTATTTTGCCCTAGGTTTGCCAACTTACTAATATCAGAATTGCCTAAGAAGCCTGTTTTAACGCCTGTAATAATTGCTCAGGTGGTTGGTATCCCGGGATCATAGAACCGTTTGGTAAAATAATATTAGGTGTACCACTGACCCCGACACTTTGACCGAAACTATATTGCTCAGCTACCTTGGTAGTGCAGACATGGTCGGACACTGCACTACCATTTTTTGCATTAGTTAGAGCTTCTTGCGGATCATCGGCACACCATACTGACACCATATCTTGATAAGATTGGCCATTTAAACCACTGCGCGGAAACGCCAGATAACGGATGGTAATACCCAAGTCGTTATATTCTTCCATTTGGTTATGCAATTTACGGCAATAACCACAGGTAATATCGGTGAAGACATTTACCACGTATTTTTCTTTTTTGGCTTTATATTCAATAGTTGTGTCTTTGAAATCGACCAAGCCTGCCAGGCGCATATCTGTTAACGCCGATTCTGTTTCATTGCGCATACCTTCGTCTAAGTTAAATACCTTGGCCTGAAGTAAATATTTGCCATCCTGACTGGTGTAAAACAAACCTTTATTGGTTTCTATCTGTAGCAAGCCTGGTACAGGTGAGTCACCAATAGCAATGACTTTCATGCCCAGGGTAGACTGAATTTTTTGTTTAACTCCATCAAACCCATCGCTTTGACTTTGGGCAAAGGCACTGAGTTGCAAGGCAAAACTTGCAACTATCGTTAAAATTATCATTTGGTATTTCATACTGTTTCCAATTTGAGTTGATGGCTATACCCAAGTAACCTCTGTATTTTGAGGGCACTTGGGTATATAAGACCCATTGGGTGGCAAAACAATTCACAACCCAGAAGAACATTTTACCCCGTTACGCCGCACATACCAACCTGATAAGACGAATAATCGTGATTGTATACCGCGCTTATCCTCTGGGATGGTGACGAGCAACCAGCTCCTGCAGACGTTGGGTGGCGACATGGGTATAAATCTGAGTAGTAGACAAATCGCTGTGCCCGAGCAACATTTGCACCACCCTAAGGTCAGCGCCGTGGTTGAGTAAATGGGTGGCAAAGGCGTGCCTTAAGGTATGGGGCGACAAGTCAACATTAATGGCGGCCATGGCAGCATAAACTTTGATCCTGTGCCAAAATGTCTGCCGGGTCATCATGCTTCCCCTGCTACTTGGAAACAAGACATCTGTCTCTGTCTTTAGTAACAAGCTGCGTCCTTGTTTAAGATAAATACCCAACCAATCCAGCGCCTCTTCACCTAAGGGAACCAGGCGTTCCTTGTTACCCTTGCCAATCACACGCACCACCCCTTGGGCAACACTTAGCTGATCGATGCGCAGACTAATAAGCTCGGTTACCCTCAGTCCTGTGGCATACAGCACTTCTAACATGGCCTTGTCCCTAAGCCCGATGGGATCCTCAATAACCGGTGCATTAAGTAAGTCGTCCACTTGCTGCTCCGATATAATTTTGGGCAAACTTTGTTTTAATTTAGGATTTTGTAAGACACTGACAGGATCATCCTGCCTGATACCTTGTTGCAACAGATAGGCACAGAATCTACGTAAACTGCTTAAAAAACGGGCCGTACTGCGCTCAGACAACCCTAAATCGTAGCGGTGAGCCAGATAAAACTCTATTTCTTCACTGCGCACGGTGGTTATTAACCACTGGCTGCTTTGCTTGTTAGCAAAACGGGAAAATTGGCTCAAGTCGCTGCGATAGGCGCTAAGCGTATTGTCGCTTAAGCCTTTTTCCAGCCAAATCCCGTCGAGGAACTGTTCGATATAATACTGGCTATTCATCTCCTTTCACCTTCTGGAACGTTAATATAAGGGCCAACCTGGGTTACACAAATTGCTCGGGATCACATCCACATTGCCAGCATACTTCAAAGCTGCTGGCATTGGGCTCATGGCATTGGGGACAAAACCATTCGTTTTCGTTCCCCTTGTTAAACGCCAATTGTGCTATCAAATCTTTTGCCCTGCATTGCCAGCTGTTGTCAGCCAGCCACACTTCTGGCTGGCAATCCCCAGGTGCTAGCTCCCCCATTGCCCCGCTGGCAAATTCATTTTTCATAAAACAGGGCACATTGTTTTCATCCAGGAACTGTTTGACTTGCCAAACCATAAAACGATCGCTATGACTATAAATTTTCATCATGTTCTACCTTTAACACACCCCATGTTTGGCCAACACCCTAATCCATATCGATAGAAACATCCGCCAGCGAACCCAAGTCATTACCTTGATCCGAGTCAAGTTTGATCATCAAACGCAAGTCATTAGGAGAATCGGCATGGTGAATGGCTTGCTCAAGGCTAATTTTGCCTTGTTGAAACAATTCATACAGAGCCATATCGAAGCTCTGCATACCTAACTCTTTACCCTTGCGCATAGCTTCTTTCAAGCCTCCGGTTTCATTTCGCCTGATTAAATCCGCTACCAATGGCGAATTCAGCAAGATTTCTATGGCGGCTATGCGCCCCTTACCATCGATAGTCGGCACCAGTTGCTGGGCTATAATGGCGCGTATGTTGAGGCTCAAGTCAAAACGCAATTTGCTATGTTGCTCAGGGGGGGCCAAGTGCATAATGCGTTCAATAGCCTGATTAGCATTGTTGGCATGCAGCGTCGCCACACACAAGTGACCGGTGTCGGCGAACGACATGGCGTATTCCATGGTTTCCATCGAACGAATTTCACCAATCAGGATGACATCAGGTGCCTGGCGCAATGAACTTTTTAGGGCGTCATCGAAAGATTTGGTATCTATACCCACTTCCCTTTGGGTCACCACACAATTATCATGTTGATGTACAAATTCAATGGGATCCTCAATGGTCAGAATGTGACCTTTGGAATGTCGATTGCGATGGCCGATTAACGCAGCAAGTGAGGTGGACTTACCCGTACCCGTGCCCCCAACAAATAATACCAGCCCCCGTTTGGCCATAATCACGTCTTTGAGGATTTCGGGGAGCCCCAAATCACTGGCTTGAGGGATTTCAGTAATGATACGCCTTATCACCATACCAGGCATATCCCGCTGCCAAAATGCGCTGCAGCGAAAACGACCAATACCCTCACGGACGATGGCAAAGTTACATTCTTTACTTTCTTGAAATTCAATTTTTTGTTTATCAGACATGGCATCGTGCACCAGCGCCAGAGCTGACTCAGGTACCAGCTTTTGTGAGTCTATCTGAGCTAACTGGCCATTAATTTTAGCGCTGACCGGCATGCCCACTGTGATAAATAAGTCAGATGCGCCGGCATCCGCCATTTCTTGTAAATAAGGAGTTAAATCCATGATAATTCCAATGAAAAAAGAGTAAGACAGCACATTAGCCTATCCATTTTAATAGTTGATACTTGGTTTTTATCAAAAAAACACATTAGCCCGCACATCCTGGTAGTTCATACTCGTTCTTTATCAATCAAAACCTTAGCCTGTAAGCCTTAGTAGTTGATAGTCGGTTTTTTATCAATCGACACGTTAGCCTGCACATCCTGGTGGTGCATACTCGTTCTTTATCAATCGACACCTTAGTCTCTAAGCTTTAATAGTTGATAGTCGGTTTTTTATCAATCGACTGCGCGGCAGCATCCTGAGCAGTGATCACACCTTGAGCGACCAGGCGCTGTAAACATTGATCCATGGTTTGCATACCATGGGCCTGACTGGTCTGCATGACAGAATACATTTGCGGTACCTTATTTTCACGAATAAGGTTACGAATGGCTGGGATCCCAAGCATAATTTCATGAGCAGCAACCCTGCCACCACCTACTTTTTTAAGCAATGTTTGGGAAATCACTGCCCGCAAAGATTCGGACAACATGGAACGAATCATAGATTTCTCTGCTGCGGGAAAGACATCTATTAATCTATCGATGGTCTTAGGTGCCGAGTTGGTATGCAAGGTACCAAAGACCAGATGCCCGGTCTCTGCCGCCGAAATCGCCAGACGTATCGTTTCCAAATCCCTCAGTTCACCCACTAGAATTACATCCGGATCTTCCCGTAATGCCGATCGTAAGGCATTACTAAAACTATGGGTATCCCGATGGACTTCCCGCTGATTTACCACACAAAGTTTGTTTTCATGCACAAATTCAATGGGATCTTCAATGGTTAATATATGTTCCCGCTTGTGGCGGTTGATATGGTCGACCATAGCGGCCAGCGTAGTACTTTTACCTGAACCTGTGGATCCCGTCACCAGCACTATGCCTGTGGGTTGATTGATTATATCTTTGAATATTGGTGGAGCCCCTAAATCATCCAGGCTCAATATTTTACTTGGAATGGTGCGCAACACCGCTGCCGCTCCGCGGTTTTGCATAAAAGCATTGACCCTAAAACGGGATAGGTCCTTAACTTCAAAAGAAAAATCTGTTTCCAGATTTTCTTCGTATTCTCTACGTTGCTTATCATTCATGATTTCGTAGATTAGAGTGTGCACCTGTTTATGGTCCAGTTCCGGAATATTCAGGCGGCGCATTTCACCATCAACACGAATGATCGGAGGTAACCCAGCAGACAGGTGTAAATCAGACGCGTTATTCTTAACACTAAAGGCTAAAAGTTCGGTAATATCCAAAACATATTCTCCGTAAATAAGTTGCATTATGGGCACAATAGCAGAACGACTTAAAATCGCACTTGAAACAATCAAGGGATCTGTTTCCGAGGCTAATCGTCCAGTAAATTCAGTTAAATTACTAGCCGTAAGTAAAACCAAACCTGTATCAGATATCAGGCAAGCGTATGAGGCTGGACACCGATTATTCGGTGAAAATTATGTGCAGGAAGGAGTAGAAAAAATTCAACAGTTGGCAGATTTGACTGATATCGAATGGCATTTTATCGGTCCAATACAATCTAATAAAACGCGCTTGGTGGCCGAAACATTTGCCTGGGTGCAATCCATTGACCGCCTTAAAATAGCCCAGAGGCTTAATCAACAACGTGAACCCCATAAAACTCTGAATGTCTGTATCCAAGTTAACATTGACCAGGAATTAAGTAAGGCCGGGGTTGTGGAAAACGAGGTACTGCCTCTGGCCGAGGCGCTGTCAAGTTTACAAAACCTGACTTTACGGGGGTTAATGGCTATACCTGAAGCAGGACAGTCTCTTGTCAGGCAGCAACAAAGCTTTAGACGTATGCAACTACTTTTTGCACAATTGCAAACAAAACACCCACAAGTTGACACGCTTTCCATGGGCATGTCTAATGATATGCAACTTGCTATTGAATCAGGTTCCACTATGGTGCGTGTCGGCACAGCTATCTTCGGCACCCGCAATAAAGCTAAGTCTTAACCAGCAGGCTGAGGCAACAGAACAACACAGGATAATTATGCAACACAGAGATATCGCCTTTATCGGTGCAGGCAACATGAGCAGAAGCATTATCAGTGGCATGTGCGCCAGTGGCTACCCAGGCCAGAAAATCACCGCCAGCAATCCATCCTTGCCCAAACTCGATGCCTTGAAAAACGATTTTTCGATCCGTATCACCCAACAAAATGCTTCGGCTGTGTCACAGGCGCAAGTGGTGGTCTTAGCGGTTAAGCCCCAGTTGATGGAGCAGATGTGCAGCGAACTCACCAAGAGTTGTGATATCACAGGTAAATTATTTATTTCCATTGCTGCAGGCATCCCTACCCAACGTTTAAGCGAGATGCTCGGTGGGCATAGCAATATCATTCGTACTATGCCTAATACCCCCAGTTCCCTAGGTAAAGGTATGACGGGCTTGTATGCGCCAAGCGATGTGGCTCAAAGCGATAAAGATTATGCAGGGCAACTGCTGTCAATGGTTGGGGAGATCACCTGGGTCGAGACTGAAAACCTGATTAATGGCGTGATTGCCGCCGCTGGCAGTAGCCCAGCTTATTTTTATACTTTCTTAGAGGCCATGCAAAAAGAAACCGAACAGCAAGGTTTTGATCACCAAACTGCGCGCCTGCTGGTGCAACAAGCCATGTTAGGTGCGGCGGAAATGGTTTGTCACAATCCCGACCTTGAAATTAGTGAGTTGCGCGCCCAAGTTATGTCTAAAGCTGGCACTACCGCTCAAGCGGTGGAGCATTTGCAAAATAACGGCATAGATAAGCTGGTGTCCGGCGCTATGCGTGCAGCAGTGACGCGAGCTGAAGAAATGGCTAATTTATTTTAACTAATTTGTTGGAAAAGTATCCCTTATGAGTTCTATGCAGTTTTTAATCGGTACCCTGTTCGAGTTGTATTTGATGATAGTGCTGTTGCGCTTCTGGTTGCAGCTGGCCCGTGCGGATTTCTATAACCCCTTTAGTCAGTTTGTGGTTAAAGCGACCCATCCTTTTGTTGGGCCAATGCGCCGGATATTACCTTCCATTGGCAGGATAGATACCGCGACCCTAGCCTTGGCTTTAATAGTAGCGGCTCTGAAAATTATTGCTCTTAATTTATTAATTGGTAATACTAATTTTAATCTCTTGCCCGTATTGCTGGGAACCTGCGTCTTGGTTATTAAAGAAGGCTTATCACTGATGATGTGGGTATTAATTATACGCGCGATCATGAGTTGGGTCAGTCAGGGCTATAATCCTATGGATATGGTGTTGGGTCAGTTAACTGAACCTATGCTAGCACCCATAAGACGTCGTTTACCTAACATGGGGGGCTTGGACTTGTCCGTTATGGTCGTCATCATGGGGATTATTTTTGCACAGAAATTATTAGGGGATGTTATTGGCTTCTTTTAAATATGTTTCAACATTAAGCATACTGATATTGTTCGCCAGCCTGTGCCTGAGTGTTAAGGCTCAGGCCGAGCAGAAGCAACTGCTCGGTAGCTGGGAAGTCCATTATATGGCGCTTAACAGTACCTTTATTTCTCCCGCTGTGGCTAAGCAATACGCCATAGTACGCAGTAAGTACAATGCTCTTATCAACATTTCGGTCCTTGATAAACTTTCTAAAGAAGCGCAAGGGGTGGTTATCAAGGGCTCAGCCAGGAATTTATTGGGCGTAAAAAAGGAACTAGGGTTTACCCAAGTCACTGAAGGCAAGGCAATATATTACCTGGCAGTATTACCCTTTAGTGATCAGGAAAACTTTCGTTTTGAAATCAACATAAGTGATGGACTTGAACAGCAAACTTTAAAATTTCAGCATAAATTCTATGCCGAGTGATCTGCAGTTCATAACATTGCACCAAAAAGCATGTATTTATCACTTTTATACAGACAAGGGTCAAAGAGTATTCGACCCTTGTGCCGCAGTGGCTCTATTGAGGTACTGGAATAAAATCAATTCATTTTATAAAACTGCCAAGCTTACCCCCAGGCACAATCGGTACCAGTGATGGACCTTGCAAAATGGTTAACAGACTGCACGATAGCACTTTAGAGAAAGCCAATAATGAACGGCTCAGTCACACTACCCTATGTACATAAGCTGGATGCTTTTGGCTACCACACGAATGTTAGTAGTCATCCCACCATCGGCTAATTTGACCTGGCATTTACCGATATTGGCAATATTAGCTGTGGTGAATTAGGCCCTTGTTTAAAATATTGATCTCTTTAAAGTACCAGCAGTGCTTCAGTAATTCCATACCCGAGTCTATCGCCTTTTATGCCGTTTGCCCGGGGTAATCACAAGCGCATTTTTTCACCTGCATTTTTTGCCTTAAATAGATAGGGCGACCGATAATTTGCCCTTCACCAAAGAAGGTGTCGTGGATTTAATAGGGTTATATTATTACCAGTCATGACCCAGCCATCGACTAAATATCGGCAGCCCAACCGTTAAAAGACACTGATGGTAATGTGACGTAAAAAAAAGAGATGTTCGCGGTGTCTATAGCTTCAGCAACGTTGCCTTTGGAACACCGCTATGCCAAGCTAAGATTACAATTTGCAAAAGTGGTATGAATTTTATAACCGTGTTTAAAACAATCAAATCGCAAATACTGATTGTCGCTCTGATATTGGTTTTGCTGTTGCTCTCGCAGGTATTTATTTCCCGCAGCAACCAAGCTACTTTTGCCAACAATCTGGATTTGACCCAGCAGGCTGTCGTAAAAGTCAGTCTGGTTCGGGAGTTGGAGCGTGATGTGCTGGATTTACAGCGTAATGTGTTGATTTATAAAAATTCTGCCAGTCAATCGGCCATCGCTCGCTTTAACTCTCTAATAGATAGCACGCAAAACAACTTGAATAAAGTTGAACAGCTAACCCTTAACGACCCCCAAGTAGAAGTATATCAAGGCTATATTTCCACAATGCGCACTCATATAGCCAATTATCAGGATAATTTTTCCAGTGTTGTGACCGGTCGCAATA
>JBKEFM010000018.1:0-37646 GCA_046709505.1 Paraglaciecola sp.
ACGGGGCTTGGCTGTGGCCCGACACAGCATACGGTCATGATCTCCCCCACAACATCCGTTCTGCCAAAGTACTTGAGCGCAACATCTTCGGTGATGACCAGATCATAGGGCTTTTTAAAGGCGCTTTCCTTTGTTCCGTGTAAAAACGGCAAGTCAAACACCTTAAAAAAACTGCCATCAACAAAGTTGACTGTCTCGGCCAGGGCATCATTCTCCTTGCGCACGGTGGCGTCAAAACGGATAAACCGCACCCCTTCCTCTACTTCGTTGCTGGCATAGTCACGCACCGCTTCCATCATATTACCTGCAGAGCGAACGGTCAGAAAGGGTGGGTTAGCTGGGTTAACGTAAGCAGAATGCATACGTACGACTCGGTCACTATCAGTCAACCATTTGTCAAAACCTGTTTCTTCCCGGACAAACAGCATAATTAAAATACAACTCATTAAACCCAAGGCTAAGCCTGAAATATTAATGATGGAAAACATGCCATTTTTGATGATATTACGCCATGCAGTTACGAGATAATTTTTAAACATGAGCTTTCCCTAATTCCTAATGATAGGTCTGAACTGAATAGGATTAACTAAGCAGCCCGTAGGCTTTGATTAATAACATGACCATCAAATAAGTTGATGGTTCTTTTGGCGTAATCCGCATGTGCCGGGCTGTGAGTGACCATCACAATGGTTGTGCCTTCATCGTTTAACGAACGCAACATTTCCATCACCTCCTGGCCGTGGCCGCTGTCCAAATTCCCAGTAGGCTCATCTGCCAGTATCATGCTTTGATTACCCACTACCGCTCTAGCTACAGCTACGCGCTGTTGCTGGCCTCCCGATAACTGACTAGGCATATGTTTGGCTCTATGGGCAATTCCTAACTTATCCATTACCTTAATGACCCGTTGTTTACGCTCAGCCGCGGGGATATTGTGATAAAGCAAGGCCAGTTCAATATTTTCAGCAACGGTGAGTTCATCAATCAGGTTGAAGTTTTGGAATATAAAACCAATGTTTTGCTTACGTATCACCGAGAGCTGTTTTTCAGCGTAACCGGCTACGTCTTCATCATTAAAGAAGTAGTGGCCTGATGAGGGCACATCCAACATGCCAATCAAATTAAGCAAGGTAGACTTACCACAACCAGAGGGACCCATGATGGCGACAAACTCTCCCTTTGCTATCTCAATATTGACATTGTTGAGTGCCACTGTTTCCACTTCGTCTGTACGGTAGACCCTAGATAAACCATGTAATTTCAGCATTTTCTTCACCTTAAAATTGTTTATGGGTTAATTTTTTAAATCTAATTTAATTTGAGACGTGTCATATCCTGGTAGCTGGCATAAGGGCTGGTGACCACTCTCTCATTAATCTCTAAGCCTTCTATCACTTCGATAAAACTGCTATTGCGACGACCTAATCTAACGGGCCGTCGAACCGCCTGACCGCCATCTTCCGTTACCACAAACATCCAGTTACCCCCGGTGTCCTGAAAAAATGCACCATTGGGGATAAGTAAAGCTTCACTGGCATCTCCCAGAGTTAATTTAGTCTGAATAGTTTGCCCCCGGCGAATGTCATCAGGTTGCTCACCAGTGAAAATCAAATCCACCTCAAATTGACCATTTTGCACCTGAGGATAAATTTTCAAGATAGTCAACTGATAATCTTCAAATACGGCCCGCTGCCCAATGTCCACACGCCCTAAGTAAAACTCGTCTATAAACGCCGAAAGTTTGTAATCGTTTGGCGTATCTATTTGCCCTAATCGTTCACCCGGCCCTATGCTTTGACCTACTTCAACGTCAAATCCAGATAAAGCGCCATCAACCGGCGCCCTGACGTTCATGTTTTCTAGGTTTTGTCTGGATATTTTCAGGTTGCCCTCTAAGCGCTTACTGGTTTCTTGTAAAAATTCCAGTTGTGAGCCTTGCATACGGCTATCTGACTGCTGACTTTCAAGGGTTAAAGCTAAACGGTCTTGGTACCAATGCAGGGTATCCTGAGTATCAGCATAAACAGACTGACTAACAGAGCCTGTTTTAACGAGCGCAGCTTCCCGTGCCACCTGCCTGGTGAGTAATTTGATTTGATAGCGAATATCTACCAAATTGCGCTTATGTGTCAGACGGTTTTGTTCAAGGTTTAATTCTATTGAGCGCATGTTATTCAGTTGTTCCGCGACTCGTGCTTCATTGCCTAATACACTAAGTTGCAGGGATGCATTAGATAACTCGACTATTAGATCTCCGGCTTTTAGTAAAGCGCCATCCTCTACCAGAATACGCTCTACTCTGCCTCCTTCAATTGCATCCAGGTACACGGTTTTAGCCGGTGTCACCCTCCCCCTAAGAGGAATAAAGTCTTCAAAGATGCCCGAGCTTACAGTGGAAATGGTTATGCGCTGAGTATCAATACTTAAGGCACGCCCTGCAGGAACGGCGAATAATAAATAGGCTCCGTAGGCTATAACACAAACTCCAATGAACCATACCGCCCATTTTTTAATCGGCGTAGGTGTATTCTCAATCTTCCTATCCATGCCAGCACCTGACACTGCTCCAGCATTGCTAACCGCCACAGCAGGCCCGTTGACCTGCTTTAATACTGGTTGTATATCGTTTATTGATTTCAAGATATAACTCCATTAGTACCCGATAACTATGTCTGCTATTACAATTATCGTTCCAAGTTGTATCTACCTGTTTTTATTGGGTTTTTAATTTAAGACATTTAAACGCCAGTTAAAACTGTACGAATATGAACAGTTCAGTGTACGATAATGAACACTTGGATTGATTTTGTGCTGTGAGATAAACCACGTGATGGACGCTAAAGTACTCATTGTAGACGATGATAATGACATATTAACCGCCGGGAAATTGTTACTAAAAAGACACTTTTCCCACTTAGTCACCTGCGCGAAGCCAGAGAATATTCCTGAGATAATGTCCCAGAATCGCTTTGATGCTGTCATGTTAGACATGAACTTTGGCCCCGGGGAGAGTTCGGGAAAAGAAGGTTATCGCTGGCTAAAAACCATTCTCAAGATAGATCCCCAATCGGTCGTGGTGATGATAACTGCCCATGGGGGTATTGATGTGGCTGTTGAGGCGATCAAACTTGGCGCCACTGACTTTATCGCCAAGCCCTGGCAGAACGAAAAAGTGGTTGCTACCCTGACAGCCGCGGTCTTACTCGGCAAAACTCGCAATGAAGCCACGCAACTGCGACACACCAACAAATTATTAGCTGATGATGCGAATAATGCTCATCACCAACCCCTCCTTGCCCAGTCGTCCGGGATGCAAGAGGTGCTTTCCTTAATAAAACGCTCTGCGCCAACCGACGCCAACGTGTTGATCTTGGGCGAAAATGGTACCGGAAAAGAGTTAGTTGCCCGGGAGTTACATCGCCAAAGTCTGCGGACAGAACGAATATTTATGTCCGTTGACTTAGGTGCGGTAGCAGAATCATTGTTTGAAAGTGAGCTTTTTGGTCATAAAAAAGGTGCCTTTACCGGCGCTAACACAGACCGAATTGGTCGTTTTGAAGCAGCCAATGGTGGCACCTTGTTTCTAGATGAAATTGGCAATTTACCTTTGCATCTGCAGGTAAAATTATTAACGGTAATAGAGCAACGACAAATCATACCTTTAGGGAGTAATAAGGCTGTTTCTTTCGACGTGAGGATAATCGCGGCAACAAATGTCTCTAAGCAGTTACTAACAGAAGAAACCCGCTTCCGTCAGGATCTACTGTTTAGGCTCAATACAGTTGAAATCTCCATCCCTCCCCTAAGAGAAAGAGCCGCCGATATTGCCGCGATCACTGAGCACTACATTGCCTTATATTGTAAAAAATACGCCAAACCCGAAAAATTCCTACCACAGGATGTGCTGCGGGTAATCGAAAATTATAGCTGGCCTGGCAATGTAAGAGCATTACGCCATGGGGTAGAGCGAGCTATTATACTTAGTGAATCTGAGCAGTTAAGTACAAAAGATTTTCAGCTCGAACAAGAAAATAAAAAATATGATGACAAGCGCAGCAGTGAATTTCGCACTGCTTCTGCAGTGCTCCCCATGTCAACATCTGTCTTTCAAGAACCAGAAGCCAGCAATGAACATAATCTTGATAAAATTGAAAAATCAACCATTGAAAGCGCTTTACGTACTTATCGATACAACATAAGCCACACTGCAAAAGCCTTAGGCTTAACTCGTGCAGCTCTATACAGAAGGATGGAAAAACATGGGCTTTAGAAAATTCTCATTATTGGTTGTATTACGCACCATATTGCTGATGGCTAATCTCGTTGCCCTTACACTATTAGTGACCACGCCGGGCTACCATGTTGTGTCGCTGGTAACTTTTGGATTGTTGTTATTTCAATGTACTGCTCTACTTAATTTTATTGCAAAAACCAATCAGGAGTTAGTACGCTTTTTGGATGCTGCCCGTTATGCCGATTTCTCCCAACGTTTCGAACTCAGTGCCTTCGGCACAGGCTTTGGCGAATTGGGTCATGCCTTTTCAGATATTCTTGAACGCTTTCATGCTGTGCGCTCTAGCAAAGAAGAAGAGTTGGGGCACTTCAAAGCCATAGTTGAACATGTACCGGTACCTATTTTAAGTATCGATAGTAATGGCTCAATTACACTTTGGAATAACGCGGCCAGAAAATTATTTGGTACCAATGAGGTGACTAAGTTGGATGACTTGCTTCCATTCGGTAAAGAATTCGCCCAATACCTATCATCCGTACAAATAGGCAAGAAACGACTGATCAGCTTTGATATTGATGGCATGGAACATCAACTAAGTATTTCCGCTACCCAGATTTCAAGATCAAATAAGCAAGAAACATTAGTCAGTATGCAAGATATCCAAAGTGAGTTGGACATCGCCCAATTGCAAGCCTGGCAAGATTTGGTAAGAGTGCTCACCCACGAAATGATGAACAGCATTACCCCTGTAGCATCACTGGCAAAAACGGCTGTTGATTTGGTTGCCGATACACAATCAAATGCTTTAACTACAGTCAGTGATAATCCACAATTACTAGATGACTTAAATGATATCGCTGAGGCAGTCAATACTGTTGCTCGTCGCAGCGATAGCCTGATGCAGTTTGTTGGCAATTATCGAAAACTGTTTCACCTCCCAAAACCCAATAAGCAAATAATCAAAGTCAGTCAGTTGCTTGATCAGGTTATCAGGCTGACCACCCAAAAATGGCAAGAAAAAAACATATCCCTTATTAGCAATATCCATCCTAGTGAACTAGAAATAAATATAGATCTCGCCATGGTAGAACAGATGCTTATCAACCTCTTACAGAATGCCGAACATGCACTGCAAGGGGTAAACAATGCTCGGGTTAACGTATCAGCATTTTTAAATCGACGAGGCCATGGGGTTATTGAAGTGAGCGATAATGGTCATGGCATCGCAGATGATATTGGCAAGAAAATATTCGTGCCTTTTTTCACCACTAAAATAGAAGGCTCTGGGGTGGGTTTAGCCCTATCCCATCAAGTAATGCTCGCCCATGATGGCAAAATAAAATTTGAGCAAAGCGACAATGGAGGAGCACTATTTCGGCTAACATTTTAGTAAAATAACAGTATAAAAACCAAACTAATCTTAACGCTATTGTGCAACAAGCACTTTTAGCTTAGCTGGCGGAAAAGATTTTTTTACAGTAATTACAAGCTAATGTCTGGATGTTTACATACAAAAAAGAAAGGGAAACCATGAAGCGCTTTTTTCACTTGCCTGACTAATATTATTGCCCCAGTTAAGTGTCGCCAATGCCTCTGCACTAAGCGAACAAAAACTGACGTAGATACTCTCTCATCCAGACAGACCAGTTGCAGACAGTAACAGGGATGCAGCGGGTTACCTGTTAAAAAAATGACATTTTCTGATATTACTGCGGGCGATCATGTGCTCGCTTTATTTACCGGTGGAGGCTGGTACAGTGAACTATGTTGCAAGGCGGTAGGCGAAAACGGCAACGTCTAGATACAAAATGGCGAAGTAATATGCCGCTTTGCCGAGGAAGGTATGACTGAGCGTAGCAAACAAAGTTACCAATACATCCATGATTAATAGTTTGTACGTATAACCACCTCACGTTATTGGTATTGCTTTATAGACGTAGGCTCGAGCGTAAATCACATTGCAAATGAGGCAGTGAAACGGAGTAAATGATAGGTTGTAACCGGATTTGGTATAGCACTTTTGCGCACCTTTTTAGTACTGCCGGTCATTTATCTTGCCCTATTTTTGATAGTAAATAGGCTATCAAGTCCTACCGGTTTATTAAACCATTACATACATCTTTCATATACTAGCAGGAACGAAAGTTGACGACCTATGGTGTATGACTCAACTGTTATCACAAAATTCAAAACAAGCGCCTCCCGCTGGTGTGCAAACTAATTGCCGATTAGGCTTGCAATCTATTGGGCGTTCTGACTTTATTGTCAATAAAAAAATTTACAATAACACCCTATAACTTACTCTTATTGGTCACGTTTGTAAGTCCGGATCTCATACTGACAGGTGATTTGAATGCACTATTGGCTAAAATTTATGGCGACTTTTTTTTGGGGGGGGCTGTCTCTTTCTCTAATAAGTTGCGGTGGCTCAACATCTGTTGAGCCTAACCCTACAGCACCTGATAACTCTGTTCAGCCTGCAAATTTGCCACCGCAGCTTGATACTTACTTTGATGATGTTAAAGCCAATGTAGGCATTTTCTTAAAAGTGGAATTAGTTGGGCGGTTTAGCGATGAGGGCGATATTGTGATTAGCGCGGTGGGACCCAATGAAGATAAACTACCTGACTGGTTGTTGTTAGATGCACAACAAAAAATACTGTTTGGTGTTCCAACTGCATCACAAAGCGGCAACACTAATATTATGGTTACCGCCACCGATGAACAGGGTCTGTCAACGTCTACTCGGTTTGTGGTCAGCGTAACCCCTATTACCAACAGCCTAAGTGCTGAACAAATTGCTGACGATGAGCTCTATATCGACAATATATTGTTAAAAGAATCCCATTTTTTGCAAATGGGGGTAGGCGTCAATACGGTTACCGCGCTTACCCACGATGGCATAGGCTTAAACAGTAGTAGCCTGGAGCCCCTTGGCGAACCTTTTCGCTTTAGCGCAGCATCTAAGGAATCTTTACACCTTAATGTGTTGGCCAAAGTAATTTTGCATGACCAACGAGCACAGCGCTTACTCGGCGGCGATGATGTGGCAAACGCTGGGGTTATTGCGCTGAATTTACTTGAACAAAAAATTACGTCCTACGAAAAATTTGATACTGAACATCCTGCATTTGGCGGTTTTCTTCCTTGGTTTATCTCAGAAGATAGAGGAGAAGGTATTAGCGTTTACCCTTTGTCTGGCTGGGAAGATCGGCTTCCCGCTCTGGACAATGGTCAACTGGCATGGTCAATTTATTTGGTTTATAAGTCTTTATACAAAATGGGCTATAACGACCTGGCGGCTCGTTATGAGCATCGTTTTCAAAAGATGGCCAGCCATGCAAAAACACTATTTTTTGATCCCCAGCGTAATGTTATATCAGGGATCAGTCAGTTCGTCGATATCAACGGCAACCCGGATTCATCACTGCCACCCCAGCAGCTTAGGTATATTAAAGATAGCTATGCCTTAACTGACTCATATGAGGGAGAGCTAATGACCGTGTTTATGACGCTCTTTAGTGGCGATCTATCTGCGACTGAAAAACAAGCAATATGGGCGAATAAGTTTATTAATACCCGCAACTACAGCACCCTATCTGGTGAAGTACTGACGGTTATTGAGGGCTGGGCATTTTCTGCTCACGAGCAGTGGAAGTTTTTGGTGTTGCCTTACCTTGATTTTAAAGCCGCACGGGACTTGTATCTTAATGGTGAAAAAGTTAGGGCTGATTTTTCAAATAAACATCAATTTCGTGGCTTTTTTACATCCGTAAACGGGCCAGATCTGAATTATGTATCACTGCTAGGTGTGCAGGACGTTGCGTCTGAAATAGGTGTGGTAAATACCATTAGTGCCCCCTATGCCACTTTCCCTATGTTGTTAGCCGATCAGGTCAACCATCATAATACAGGGCTTAACTGGCTGAGAAATATATTGGCTTACGATAAGATGTTGGGTGACTATGGAATGGTCGAGTCATATGACACCCATACATTTGCCATTACTCCCCTGCTCACATGGGATGGAAAAGTGCTCACCGATTTAGCCTTGATGGGAGGCGTGTTTCGTGAAACCCGTGAATTTATGATCGAAGACGGTATTTATTTACCGTTCATGGCACTGCTTGAAACAGAATACGCAAAAATTAACGCTACCCTTGAAGGAATTAATTTAGTTATTGCCCAGCCACTGGTAACACAGGTGCCTATGGATCCTTGTGCAAATAGCGTGACAGTAAAAGGTATTATTTCTGATTTTGATTGCCAAAAATTGATGTCATTGCCCGGTGTTACTGTCGTCGAAAATCCACAGCTGTCAGCAGAAAATTCTACTCAATCTGTTGGACAGTATACCGACTCTGAGGGTCCATGGGACGCGTTAGTCATTGATTTTAATGATTCAATTGATTTGTCGACCCATAATATTTTCAGTATAAAAGTCATGGCGCCTGTTAGAGGGATATTAAAAGTAAAATTAGAGGGCGGGAATGCCACCGAAATAGAACGGGATATCTATATTTCTAAGCTCAATAGCTGGGTTGAGTACCGCTTCTCCTTCGCCGATCAGGCAAATAAGGATCACCAAAAAATCGTCGTGTTTTTTAATGCCGGCGTGACTAATCCGGGCAATGATACTTATTATATTGATGATATTGCGTTGGGAAGTGGCGTTATCGCTCCATGACCAAAGGGTATTATCACAACCGTTATTTACAAACGCACTCTCGACCATTTTCCTGAGTTTTGTATCCTAATAATCGCCGTAAAACCCTAACGTGATTAGAGTAAACCAGGCCGTTCGTGCGTTACTAACACATACTGCGCCTACATCGAGTCAAAGGTAAAAGCACAAAAAAACCGCCACACAGTTAACCCGTGTCTGGCGGCTGTGGAGAGGCTGTGAGTCTACTGAAATAAAACGGGCTGTTTGGAGATGGCAACCAGCCACGTAAAAGCTAACCAACTCAGGGCCCCAACCAAACCTACAGTGCGCATTAGGCCTGTTTTGGCGATCCTTAGTGCCAGGGTGACCATAAACAGATACATCAACAAGCCCAATACTTTTTCAGTCACCCAGGGGGTAACAAAGGGGTATTGGCTAAGTAATACACATAAGGTCGCCGCACTTAACAGTAACAAGGTATCCACTATGTGTGGCAGCACCTTAACCCATTTTTTGTGCAGCATTTGCGAGCCGCGCATAGTCCAAAAAAAGCGTAATAAAAAAATCAATACGCTCAGTGCGATAGCCATTAGATGTATATGTTTTGCTGCTGCGTACATGATTTACGACCTTGTCTATAATAAATAAAATAATGATGCGATCGCCAAATGTGCGACGATAATGATGATTACCTAGATGCAGGGCTGATCCTGAGTGATCTGCTCTAGCCTGTCCAGGTTTTTCAACAGTATATCCACCAGCGCCGGATCGAACTGTTCGCCACTGAGTTGAGAAAGAATATTGATGACCTTTATTTGTGGCCAGGCAGGTTTGTGTACTGTCTGACTGCGCAACACGTCGTACTTATCGGCCAAAGTCGTGATCCGCGAATAGATGTTAATCTTTTAACCAACCAGCCCTCTGGGATACCCGCTGCCATTCCAGTGTTCATTCAGATGCCGAGCCAAAAAAGCCACGTTTTTAATGAGCGGCCGTTTGGAGTCTGTCAGTATTTTGTAGCCAAATTCTCCCAACTGATCTTGTATGATGTCATCATGATCCCCTATCACGTTTCCACTCGCAGCTACACCTGGCACCTTGATTTTGCCAATATCGTGCAGCGGAACAACAAGGGCCAACGTGTAGATTGTCTCCTCGTCCAGACCGGCTCGGCGCGCTATTAGTTCTGTTATCTTGACCAGACGTTTAATATGCATGCTGTCATCGAAATCATGGTCCATAGCCTGACCCAAACGCTCGATTATTTCTCGCTGAGTATCCTGAATATTTTTGGTTAACACCACGTTATCAAAGGTGATTTGTACGTTTTGAGCAAAAAATTACACCCGTTTTTTCTAACTGGACGTGAGACGTTTAGGTACCCTTGGCAGATTCAATAAAGATCCTTTTTGGTTTTTCCCCTCACAAAAGGCCACTAAATATCCATCTTCATAAATTAAGATTTTTCACGCCAGGCTTTATAAAATGAAGTCCGTTGTGGTTCACTGATCACCCTATCCAGGTAGGCGTTCCTGATGTTTATATTCACCGCTGCCCGTTAGTACAAACAAATCAGCGGTATTTTGTTGATCTATCGGCTGGAGCCCCGTCACAGCACAGGTTAAATAAGCGGCGTCTTTATTGCCCCCCAATAGCGATGAAAGTTGCTGTACTATACCGTCAATAAATTGCTCAAAAGAATGTATCGAAAATAAATCGGCCAACGAAGAGATGATCTTTTCAAGGCCAAGACGGTTTTCGTTAATCACATGGATATCACGATACGAACGCAGGGCAGAAATCACCACTGAAAATAATTTCTGGGCGGTAAGTTCGATTATCGCTGTGTAGTCATTGATGTCGTAATTGATGATCACGTCCGGCTCGGGAGCCTCACCAGGCTAGCCTGGTACGCAAAATTATTCGGGTATAATGATTATTGACTTCATTGCGGATAAAATCAGCAACCTTTAACCCGACATCGTCGGTTTCCATCACCACATCCAGCAGCACTATGGCAATATCGGCATGGGTGTTAAAATTTCTTTTACTTGTTTACCACTATAGGCACTGACGAATTCCAGGCATTTTTTTTGAAATACAAAGTCACTTAGTGCCAATTTAGTGACCACATGGATCTATGGCTCATCGTCAACTATCAGGATCTTTCATGTCCCCTAGTACGATGGCGTTACTTCTTCGGTAAATAATATTTCATATAACATGCAAGCTTTCTTATTGGAATGGCAGTATCGCTACCTCAGCAATACTGGCGCCAAAGCATATATTAGGCTTGCAATTAAACACGGGGTTGATGAGATAAAGGGCATGGCATTCTTGCTAAAGTGATACGGGGTAACTGATTCAGATCACAGTGAGTCTGAATGTTATCAAAGCCCCATTCAGCCAGTATTGCCTGAATGGGCGAATGTTGGATACTGCCGTGCTCGAATGCTAACCAGCCGTTAGCACTTAGAAATGTGACGCTTTGAGCGATGATCAGGCGAATATCATCCAATCCGTCCTCCCCTGAAACCAAAGCCCTGTCAGGTTCGAATCTGACATCACCTTGTTGTAAATACTCACTGCCCGTTTCAACATAAGGTGGATTGCTAACGATCAAGGCAAATTTATTGCCATCAAGAGCAGAAAACCAGTCACTTGGCAAAAAACGGACGTGCTTGAGCTGATTAGCCACCCCATTCGCCTTTGCCAACAGCACAGCATCGGGATTAACATCCACACCTGTCACCTGCCAATTGGGATTTTCACTGGCAAGTGCCAAAGCAATAGCCCCTGTTCCTGTGCCTAAATCCAGAACCTGGGCATCGTGGGATAGGGGTAACCCTAAAGCAATTTCAACCAGTAATTCGGTTTCCGGGCGGGGAATAAGGGTTGCTGGCGAGACTTGCAGACGCTGGGTCCAAAAGTCGCGATAACCAAGTAAATAGGCAACAGGTCGACCGGTTTTACGCTTAGCCACCAGTTGCTGGTACTGTGACAGCACAGTAGGCTCTAAGGGTTTATCCGGCCAGGTTAATAAATAGACTTGTTCGCATTGCAGCGCATGGCTCAGTAATAAGCGGCTATCAAGCGCTGGCGAGTCCGACAATACCAGCTGCTCTTTTGCCCAAGCCAGCGCTTTTTCAATGGTCAAAATCATACTGCGCTTTGCCTGTTTAGCTTTCGTCGGATAACGAGGCCAGTAGATCGGCCTGATGTTCCAGGCGAATAGGCTCCAGAATGGCATCCAAATCACCGGCAATAATGTCGTCTAAACGATACAAGGTCAGGTTTATGCGATGGTCTGTTACCCGGCCCTGAGGAAAATTATAAGTGCGAATTCGTTCGGAACGATCACCACTGGCAACCAAGTTACGGCGCGTCGAGGTTTCTTCAGCCTGACGCTTGTCTTCTTCCATTTTGTTCAGGCGCGATTGTAATACTGACATGGCCTTAGCACGGTTTTTGTGTTGTGAGCGTTCATCTTGACACTCCACAACTATCCCGGAAGGCATATGGGTGATACGAATAGCTGAATCGGTCTTATTGACGTGTTGCCCGCCTGCACCAGAGGCGCGAAAAGTATCGATTTTCAAATCAGCTTTATTAATAGCAATAGCTTCGGATTCGGGAATTTCCGGCATCACAACCACAGTACAAGCAGAGGTATGGATACGCCCCTGTGATTCGGTTTCGGGTACTCGCTGAACCCTGTGCCCACCTGACTCGAATTTTAGGATGCCATATGCTCCGTCACCCATTATGTTGGCAATTACTTCTTTATAGCCACCATGATCACCGTCGTTAGTGGTCACTATTTCCACTTTCCAATTACGCGTTTCGGCGTAACGGCTATACATACGAAAGATATCACCGGCAAAAATAGCGGCTTCGTCGCCTCCTGCTCCGGCGCGAATTTCCACAAAACAGTTACTATCATCATTGGGATCTTTGGGTAACAGTAAAACTTGTAGTTCTTCGTCGTATTTTTCAATGGCGTGTTTGGCGCTTTTGTATTCTTCCTGAGCCATCTCGCGCATTTCAGGATCATTTTCTTGCATCATTTCCTGGGCTGAGGCGAAATCCTGCTGGGAATGCTGATATTCGGCAAAACATTTCACCACACCTTCAAGCTGGGAGTATTCTTTGGTCAGTGCCCGATATTTGTCCTGATTGCTGATCACTTCAGGTTGGCTCAACAGAGCCTGCACTTCTTCAAAACGTTCGGTTAATGTTTCTAATTTACGCTGGACTGATTCTTTCATATTGTTCCTGCTAGGCAAGTGGCTGTCATACCGCCATAGAGCTTACATATGAGCGGTTATTGGTTGATTAGCCAAATGTAGGTTATTTTTTTGAGCCCTTTGCGTTAGCTACGCCAAGCGCCTCTCGCAATAAACTCATGCTATCACTATCTTGGTGTTGAGCCGCTTTTTTCAGCGCTTTAGTGGGCGCGTGGATCAAACTGTTAGTCAACTTATTGGCTAATTCCTGGAGTACTTGCTCCGCATTTTTGCCATCAGCCAGCTGATTGAGTGCTTTGGCGAGTAAAATATCACGCTGCATTTCACTTTGCTGGCGAAAATCACGCAGTAGACCCATGGACAATTGTCCCTGACGCCACTGTGTATAGTGCTGAACTTGTTCTGTTATCATCTCCTCAGCCTGCAGCGCAGCCTGTTGCCTCGATTCAAGATTTTGTTCTACTATGTGCTGCAAGTCATCTACCGTATACAAGTAGGCATCATCAAGCTCACCGACTTCTGCTTCTATGTCACGGGGAACAGCCAAATCCACCAAGAACATGGGTTTATGACGGCGTTCTTTTAATGCCCGCTCAACTAACCCCTTGCCCAATATAGGCAACTGGCTGGCAGTGGAACTGATAACAATATCCGCATCTTTTAAATGTTGGGGAATTTGGGTCAAGGTTAATACATTGGCCCCTAGAGGTTTGGCAATGCGCTCGGCTCTGGCCAGAGTACGATTGGCCACAGTCAAACTTTTCACCTGTTGTTCGTGTAAGTGTTTGGCCACCAGCTCTATGGTCTCCCCGGCACCAATTAATAACACATTGCTTTTTTTCAGTGAGGAGAATATGTGTTTCGCCAACTGCACAGAGGCATAGGCCACTGATACCGCATTAGCGCCTATTTCAGTCTCGGTGCGCACCCGTTTGGCAACAGCGAAGGTCTGCTGAAACAGGCGTTCAAAATCACTTTTAACCATGCCTGAATCTTTGGCACTGATATAAGCTTGCTTAACTTGCCCAAAAATTTGCGGCTCACCCAAAATCAGAGAATCCAGGCCACTGGCCACACGCATTATATGTCTCACCGCCTCATCTTGCATATAGGTGTAGCTGTTCGCATTTAACAGCTCATGTTCTAAGCGATGAAAATCTGCTAACCAGCGACTTAACGCCACGGGCGCTAAATTTTCCGCTCGTGCGTATATCTCCGTACGATTGCACGTTGATACAATCACAGATTCTTCAGCACCGGTTAACAGACACAGTGATTTTAATGCTTCAACCATTGAGTCTGGTGAGAACGCGACTTTCTCTCGTAATGCTACTGGCGCAGTTTTATGGTTAATACCGAAGGCAATTAAGGTCATGCAGATTACAGTTTTATTATCGAAACCACTTGAAGCCAGAATAAGGCGGCATTGTACGCAAAAGGCAAAACTATTGAAAGCACCGCGCTATTTATGTTTCTATAGCGACTTTGAATCTTGAATTGTAATTTACTGTGAATTTACGCTCAACCACACGTTTTTATCTGCTATTGGGATCGATTTTGCTCCTGGGTGCCTGTGCCGGCTCACCGCCCCAGGTCAATATGGACAATCGCCAACATCAGGCCAAGCTCGCTGATTTCACCCACTGGCAAATAAATGGCCGTATGGCATTTAAAAACCCGCAAGAAAAATTTAGTGCCAACCTGTTTTGGCAACAAAACGATGACACCTACCAATTAAAACTCGGTACTATGTTTGGTATCAGCTTGCTGGCCATGCAAGGAGATGCCCAAAGTGTAGAGCTTGAAGCCGATGATCAACACTATCAGGATACCGATGCCAGCCACCTTATCTGGCGGATCACGGGCTGGGACATACCCGTTAGCCACTTCAACCGCTGGATCAAAGGCCTAACCCGCCCCGAGGATCAGGCGCTATATAGTGAACAAGGTTGGCTATCCCAACTTATTCCTGGCTGCACAACATGTGATGGCTGGCAAATTGATTACACAAATTATCAACGGGTAGATAATATGTGGTTACCCCACCATGTGGAGTTAACCCATCGGGTCTTACATAACCAAATAGTGATCAGGATAAATAAATGGACAAAATATTAGACTGGTGGCCTTCCCCGGCCAAGCTTAATCTGTTTTTGCACATTAATGGTCGCTTCCCTAATGGTTACCATCAATTACAAAGCCTTTTTCAATTGCTGGATCGGGGCGATGAACTGGCTTTTACCATAACAAAGCAGCTAACGATTGAACTCCTCACTCCCGTTCCCGGAGTAGAGCATGAGGATAATCTGGTCGTAATGGCCGCTCGCTTGCTGCAAAAGCACGGTAAGCCTGCTCAGGGCTGCCAGATTTCACTGTGCAAAACCCTCCCCATGGGTGGGGGGATAGGGGGTGGTTCTTCCAATGCGGCCACTACCCTGGTGGTATTGAATTACTTATGGGGTTGCAACTTGAGCTTAGCGGCATTGGCTAAACTCGGTTTACAGCTCGGTGCCGACGTACCTATTTTTGTCCTTGGCCAAACGGCGTTTGCTGAGGGCGTGGGTGAACAATTATTTCCCATAGCTTTGCCCGAAACCCATTATCTTGTGGTACATCCTCATTGTCATGTGTCCACAGCAGACATATTCAGGGCTGACGATTTACCCAGAGATACTGCAAAAATCAATTTTCAGGACTATCAATTCAACCAAACACACAATGACTGCCAAGAATTAGTATGTAAGCGTTACCCGAATGTTGCAAATACATTGGCCTGGTTGTTAGAATACGCACCATCGAGGATGACAGGCACAGGCGCTTGTTTATTCGCCACTTTTGCCAGTCATCAGGAAGCAAAGACGGTGTTGGCAAAGCTGCCGGCGAATTGTTCTGGTTTTATCGCCCAAGGCGTCAATACTTCCTTGCTACACGACAAATTATTCAAGCGACAAAAGGCAACAGCACAGTTATAAGAAGTCTATATCTAGCGGGCATATTTTGTTCGTAACACACTATATTTTTTGGGATATCGCCAAGTGGTAAGGCAACGGGTTTTGATCCCGTCATTCGTTGGTTCAAATCCAGCTATCCCAGCCATATTCACCTTTTACGCACTGAGGAATTTAACGTGCCAGACATGAAGATTTTCGCTGGAAACGCAGTACCTGAACTTGCACAAAAAGTAGCCGACAGGCTTTATACCAAATTAGGCCACGCCAGTGTCGGGCGTTTTAGTGACGGTGAAATCAGCGTAGAAGTGCATGAAAACGTGCGCGGCTCAGATGTTTTTATCATTCAGTCAACCTGTGCTCCCACCAATGATAACCTGATGGAATTGATTGTTATGATCGATGCTTTTCGCCGGGCATCGGCCGGGCGGATCACTGCCGTTATCCCTTACTTTGGTTATGCACGCCAGGACAGACGAGTGCGTTCTGCCCGGGTACCTATCACTGCTAAAGTAGTGGCAGACTTTCTGTCTAATGTAGGTGTAGACCGCGTATTAACCATAGATTTACATGCCGAACAAATTCAGGGGTTTTTTGACGTACCCGTTGACAATGCATTTGGCACACCTATCTTATTGGATGATATGCGCCGCCGGAATATCGAGAACCCAGTAATAGTATCACCTGATATCGGTGGTGTGGTACGAGCCCGTGCCGTGGCCAAACTGTTAAACGACACAGATCTTGCCATTATCGACAAACGCCGCCCTAAAGCCAATGTTGCCCAGGTGATGCATATTATTGGTGATGTACAGGACCGCAACTGTATTATTGTCGACGACATGATCGATACAGGTGGCACGCTGGCCAAGGCCGCAGAAGCATTAAAGGCCCATGGTGCCAAAAAGGTTTACGCTTATGCTACCCATGCAATTTTCTCCGGTAATGCCGCCCAGAACCTGCGCGATTCAGTCATAGATGAAATCATCGTCACCGACAGTATCCCGTTAAGTGATGAGATCAAAGCCTTGCCAAAAGTGAAGCAACTAACCTTGTCAAACATGTTGGCCGAAGCCATTCGCCGGGTCAGTAATGAAGAATCCATCTCAGCGATGTTTGAATATTAATAGCCACTTTGAATAACTAAAACCGCTAAGATTAGTGGTTTTTTTGTATCTGCGCTAGAATGCAAAAAAATATTTTAACATGGAGGATTTAATGAGGCCATTTATTTATTTTTGTTTACTGAGTCTGTTGATTGCCTGTAGCCAGTCAACGCCACTCATTGCACAAGAAGCAAAAATCACCAAGGAGCGGGCCACTGTGAATGAACAAGTGAAATTTACCGGACGTGTCCGTTTTATGACTATAGAGGGTGGATTTTATGCCCTTTACGCCGATGATGGACGTGTATTCAACCCCAGCAATTTGGCAAAAAAATATCAACAAGACGGTTTATTGGTTGTGGTGACAGGGCAGATACTCACCGATATGATGAGCTATCAGCAACATGGTAAGATGCTGCAAGTTACAAGTATTAAGATCATTGGCCTGGCAGAGGACTCAAGTATAAGATAGCGGCACGTTCACTATGCCGTACACCGAGAAAAACCGCCCAAAATAACAGCCACGACTGATCTTTTTTTACACTTTTCAGCAAGGCTTGGCAATATCAAGACTGACAAATAATCAGGTTGGCAAAACCAGGTGCTGCCACGCTTGTTAACTGGTGTAGGCAATGGTAATATTCGCCGCCCATTTTTATGGGGATTGCCTGATAACGGTCTTATCTGGCTTGTTACGGCAAATTAATAGTAGATTTTGGTCGCGAAAATCTACACTCATTTACTTTATTTTGGAGTTATCTAATGTCTGATGGAATTTTCACTCTAGACGCACAAATCCGCACAGACTTGGGGAAAGGTGCGAGCCGCCGCCTACGTCATGCTGATAATGTACCTGCTGTATTATACGGCGGAACAGAAGCACCTGTTTCATTAACTTTTGCTCATAACAAAGTTTTTCAAGCTCAAGCATTTGAAGCCTTTTATTCGCAAATTCTAACCTTGAATATTGACGGTGTAAAAGTTGAAGCTGTTATTAAAGATATGCAACGTCACCCGTTTAAACCTCGTGTTATGCACATGGATTTCTTCCGTGTTGATGCAAATAAAGAGCTAAGTACTCATATACCGCTGCACTTTATTAATGAAAACCAAAATGATTCAATTAAATACGCTGGTGCTCACGCAGAGCATCACATGCTTGACGTTGAAATTAGCTGTTTACCAAAAGATCTGCCCGAGTTTATCGAAGTTGATATGTCTCAGGTTGAGCTTGAGCATACTCTACATTTATCTGACCTAGTCATACCCGAAGGCACTACTTTGGTAGAGCTGACGAAAGGCGAAGCTCACGATTTAGCCGTTGTTACTGTTAAAACAGCCAAAGGCCCAAGCGTAGATGCCGGTGATGCTGAAGAAGACGCAGCTGCAGTATAAGCCGTTTGTCTGATATTCAGTTAATTGTGGGCCTGGGTAATCCAGGCCCAGAATATCAATATACTCGCCATAATGCTGGCAATTGGCTGGTCGCAAGTCTAGCCAAAACCTACCGGTGTTCATTAACTTTAAACAACAAATTTTTTGGCTATACAGGCCGCGCTACTATAGCCGGACAAGATATCCGATTACTCATTCCCACCACTTTCATGAATAAAAGTGGTCAAGCTGTCGCTGCTCTAGCAAATTTTTATCGTATTCCTGTTCAATCCATTCTGGTGGCTTACGATGAACTCGATTTACCTCCAGGTATTTGCAAGTTCAAATTAGGCGGTAGTTCAAGCCAAAATGGTATCCGCGATATTGTCAGCAGCTTGGGCAACAATAAAGATTTCTACCGTTTGCGGGTTGGCATAGGTCATCCAGGTGACAAGAGTCGGGTAACAGGTTATGTGCTTGGCAAGGCCCCCGCCAACGAACAACAACAGATGGATGCAGCAATCGATGAAGCGGTGCGCTGTGTTGAAATATTACTCGAACAAGATATGAAAAAAGCCATGAACAGGCTGCATTCATTTAAAGCAGAATAACGATTGTCAGCTACTGACGAAAACTGAGATAAAGAGGAACTGAAAATGGGTTTTAAATGCGGCATAGTAGGATTACCTAACGTGGGTAAATCAACTCTTTTCAACGCTTTGACCAAAGCCGGTATCGAAGCCGCCAACTTTCCATTTTGTACCATCGAACCCAATACCGGGGTAGTACCTGTGCCGGATCTTCGTTTAGACAACCTGGCAGCTATAGTTAAGCCAAAACGGATCTTGCCTACCACCATGGAATTTGTCGATATAGCTGGCCTGGTTGAAGGGGCATCTAAAGGTGAAGGCTTAGGCAATAAGTTTTTAGCCAATATCCGCGAGACCGATGCTATTGGTCACGTAGTACGTTGTTTCGATAACGACAATATTATCCATGTGGCAGGAAAAATCGATCCTCAGGACGATATCGATATTATTAATACTGAATTGGCCCTGGCTGATTTGGAAACCACCGAGAAAGCATTATTGCGAGTCGCAAAACGTGCCAAAGGTGGAGATAGTGATGCAAAATTCGAGCTCAAAGTACTGGAAAAAATCAAGCCTCATCTAGACGAAGGTACTCTGCTACGTGCAGTTGAATTAACTAAAGAAGAGCATAAAGCCATCAGCTATATGAACTTTTTGACTCTCAAACCCACTATGTATATCGCTAACGTGAGTGACGACGGTTTCGAGAATAACCCCTATTTGGATAAAGTCCGCGCCATTGCCAAGGCAGAAAACGCAGTAGTCGTTGCAGTATGTGCTGAGATGGAAGCGGAAATAGGGGAACTGGAAGATGACGAGCGCGCCGAATTTATGGCCGACATGGGTATCGAAGAGCCTGGCCTTAACCGGGTGATCCGTTGTGGTTACGAACTCCTTGCTTTGCAAACATATTTCACCGCAGGGGTACAAGAAGTGCGCGCCTGGACCTTTCCAGAAGGCTCAACGGCTCCCCAGACTGCGGGGATCATTCATAGCGATTTCGAAAAAGGCTTTATTCGCGCCGAAGTCATCAACTATGATAATTTTGTTGAATTTAATGGCGAGCAAGGAGCCAAAGACGCTGGTAAATGGCGTCTGGAAGGCAAAGAATACATCGTTAAAGATGGTGATGTGATTCACTTTAGGTTTAACGTTTAAACCTTTCCCTGCAGGTTTACCATCTAAAATACCTAAAAAGCAGAGTCCATTGACTCTGCTTTTTATTGTGCGCAGCTAATTGGGCTTAACAGTATATACCGCTATTGACCTTGTGGATTAACGTCTTGCGGCGAATCCCCCTGACTTTTTGGTGAGGATTTCTTACCTTTTCCAGTCCGCCAATATCCCTGTGCTCCGAGTAATGGCCAGGCCCATTTAATCCAATTGAGTAATGAAAAGCTTAACCACATGACCCACAGTAGCATCAACCCTTTATAAATAAGAATCGGCACGGATAGAACGGAAATCTCTGGCAGGCCACCCATTGATTTGTCAGCAAACCACATTAATTCATTTCCATAGGAACGATTACCCTGGATCCCCATATCTGGATTACTTAATAAACTATCTGGAATAGTCGTAATGATCGTCAGTAAAGTTACCGCAGATAAAAAGTAAAGAGCCAATTGAGTAAAATTAAACACGGCACTTTCTTTTATATTTCCCCGATATCGGCTCCCCGTAAGCGCTGCGAACCATAACGCGATTAAAATCAGGGCATGCCAATTATTGAGACTCAAGCCAAAACCGAGCAATAACCATTGCCATGTTTTTAGGGGTGAAAAATTAACTTTTGAAAGCAACAAAGCAATCAGGATAAAAACCAGTAGCTCTCCCCAATATACAACGGCGGGTCCCAATACCGGTCCTTTTGCCCATATTATCCAGCGGTTATTACTGATGGATATTTTGGTCTCTATATTGCTAACTGGCGCATTTAAGTTAACCCTGGGCAACGACAATAAGCTTGTGGCCTCACCCGCATAACGCAAGGATAATTGTACCCGGTGTAATCCCGGCAAGATTGGCAACGCCAGACGCTGCTCAATGGCCTGAACATTCAGTAAATTGTCATCACTTTTTACTTCTTTCAACTCATAATCGTCAGGTAAATCGATGAGGTGTTCGCCACCTCGCGTACTGCGATAATTAAATGAAAGCAGGAATGTAGAGGTACGCTCACCTTGTTGTAATGTAGCATTAAGTTTATCGATAGCGATAACGTTGCCTTCAACCCCAGGGGGTCTGCTGACGGTTAAACTTAATGTTTCTCCCGAATAGGGATAAAAGGAATAACTAAAATAGTCATCGTTTGCTTGCTCATGCAAAATCATCGGCAGACCACTTGATTTGAAGTGCCACGAAGGGCTTGATACCAGTTGCCAATGCTCAATCCATTGCCCTTGACTGCTTGATGTTAGCTTCAGGTTTTGTTGTTTATCCAAGGTCGACTCCCATAATACCTGGCTTTGCCCCTGTCCAATGGTCACCTCAACAAAAGCATCCTTTGGCTCAATACCTGCTGTAATGACATTTTCGCCAGTAAGTAGTGGAATGCGAACATTAATTGCGCCCAGACTAGGGGATATTCGCCGCACTTCAGTGTTTATACGCCAATTTTGATCAAGTGAAATTGAGCGGTTTACCTCCACAAAGTGTGCTGATTCATAACGTGAAGAAATGCTGTTAGTACTTTGCTTTTTTTGGGCCGTTGCAGAAAACGTCAGGCGGTCATCCAGCATAGTACTGCCTTTTAGGCCACTCACTTTCCAATCACTTGAGTCAGCAAGGGTGACAAATTTAGCGGGGTTTCTAAACTGTATTTGCAGACTGTCCACAGGAACAATCGGGCCTTCGAGTATTAATTTATTGCTACCAGCTGGAATGGCAATAAAAATCCAGCCTTTACGTGCAGCGAGTAAGGTTTGCGGTTTACCATTTAAGGTTACCCGTTGCGGTCGCCAAAATTCAGAACGTGGAAGCGCAACCGCTGTATCATATGCGGCATCATAGTTTGCCTGAAAAGTGAAATGTTCAGGCTTAGCCAGGATATGTATTGACGTTAAACTTGCACATTGCGGCGCACATGCCGGCGCTTCAATCAAACGCTCTTGCAGCTCTTTTAATAAGGCCTGATCAGGAAATGTATTTGCCATGCCAGTGGGTGAATAAGTGGGCAACAGCAGTAACGCAAAAACCACCGGGACGGTCTTTTTCAGTCCTAATAAATTTAGTAAGCCTGGCCCTTGAGATCGCCACAAATAGAACAGCCACAACATCGCTATAATAACGCCAAGCACTTTAATCATACTGTAGGTCAATCTGTCCAGGATCCAAAGATCAAGGCCTTGCGTTGCCGTCACCGGGCTATTCCAACTGAGTACATATTGTTGCCAGTTCCAACTAGGGATCCCCTCTCCTGCCTGCACCACTGCATCACTTTCATAACGTTCTTTGAATGTATCGGCCTGCCTGATTCTATTGCCTGAAACAGTGTCCATTTTAGGTTCATCCTGCATAATATTGTTTTCCTGCGCTGAACGGAACATTTTTACCGCCATAGGCTCAGGAGCCGCCCTTGTGACTGAGGAAATATCGTAATGCGCATTTTCATACTGCTGAACATTGTAATTTCGTACTTCGAGTTGTGGATAAATCACAGTTCGAACTTGTTTAGCACTAAAATATAATATGGCGACAATGGCGGTCAGCAGGCTGACGGTAAAATAGGTTTTTACCAGGGGTAATAACTTAGGAAAAGGTTGGTATTTCACAATGCCAACGGCAATTAACAGATTAACAATTAAGACAATAGGCGCGCCAGGCTCTTGGTAAAGTGCGAGTAACAACAATGCACTCAGTATCCCGCAAATTGGATTTATCACCCTGGCGGCAAAGATAGCAGACGCAAGCACAACAAAACTACCCCAAATAGACCAGTTACTTAACCAACTGCTCGACACTTTATCTGCGCCAAAAGCAGCAAATAAACTATGCCCAGGCGGAAGATTAAGGTGTGTCGTGACGCTTTCAAAATTTTCTTCCCAGGCTGCGACCAATAGATCATTTCCTGAGGCTAATTTACCCCGAGCACGGATGTCGACTTGTGGATAACGATTCTCTATACCACGCTCATCATTATCCAAACTGGTAATTAACATCGAGCCATCTTGATCATCAGCAGATTGTAAAAGGTAGGGCGCACGCATACTAAGGCGCCAATGGTCAATCATTGAACCTGTGAGCTGATCTGAAAAAGTAAATTCTAAACTGTCAAAGGATAACCAAAGATCTCTTTTGAGATATAATTTATTTTCTAATTGCAAAGGCTTCCCCCTATGGGAAACCGCATACGCTAACTTATCAGTAGCGTTAAGCACATAGGTTGGCAGGTGGTTCCACTGCTGCGGCATGCCGGCGATATTAGCGTCAATCATTTGAGCGCCTGTCAATTTTCCTGTACGATATTTTTCTGCCGACGCAAATGCCCACATTTCTTGCTCAGGCCATAAATCTTGTCTTTCGGGACGCTGCCAAACAAGGGTGTCAGCACCAGCATAAGCATATACGCTGAGCTGCCAGTTACCTGGACGAACGGTGACGATAAGCGTGCCACTGGCATCAACAAAAGCCGGTAAATCACCACGAATATCACCCAGTAAAAACCCCGGGGGCAGCACCAAACCAAGTTTTTCTTCGCGGATCCGTCCTGAAACATCCAGTTCAATAAGTGTCTCGACAAACACATAACTACCATCCTGCACTTTGCGTTTTACCACAAGATCAAGCGTGTCGGCCTGCTCATTTTGTTCATTCTGTTCGTTTAGCCAAAGCGCTTCACCCCGTCGTTTGGCAAACCGTACAGCTTGTGACTCTTTTGAAAGCTCGACTTGTGCATAAACCTCTGATACGGCTAAGGTAGAGGGCATCGTGTCCCACAAAAATTTGCCGTCTATCTTATAAGTGCCCCTTTTAAAGTGTAAAGCAGGTCGTTCTTTGTAGTTTAATACCTGTGCTGTCTTGCCATTAGCCATGACCTCCTGTGGCCAGTTCTCTGAATTGCCCGGAAGCACTAGCCAACTTTCTTCTAATACCTGCCAGGTAACAGTAAAAGTAGCTTGCTTGCTGCTGACATTCAGTTTCAATGCACTTGGAAATGCGCAGATATGCGCGTATTGTGTTGCGAATACAGACTGGTTTATAAAGGGGCATTGCAGGTGTTCCTGACCGTCCAATACCCAGGGGATCCAGTCTTGTAAAGCCTGTGGAATTGCAGATTGCCCCTCACTAGCAGCGGTAGTGGTTAGGCTATTTAGGGTAACGAATAAGAAAAAGCCAGCGAAAAATAGTTTGGATTTAAGCTTTCGCAAAAATATTTGAGACACGGGCTTTCCTTGAAAAATTTAACTTGTATTTTCATTATAGTCATATAGCCAAGCCACTGAACAGCAAATATTTACCTGGCGAATAAAGTTATTTTTTCAGATACTTATACCCAAGTAACTTTAAAATACAGGTTCAGAGCTTAGGCAGAAAGTCAGGGCAAGTGTTGTGGCTTAATGAAGCCGTTGACGTTGCTATTAGGCGGCAAAGTAACTCAAAACAATGACGCAAACATATCCCACCGTAATAAAAATATAAGATCTTTTTGTTGCTCATTATCATGGTACTTTTATTAATTGTCCTTTGAGCACGACTTAACGTTTATTTATCTGATTGTTATGTCTTAACATCCTACCTATGCAAAAAACTAACAGAACAAAATCATTCGTCGCGGCTAAAATCTGGTAAAAAGAAAAATTTTACATTACCTTAGCGGCCTACTTATTATCAGGAATGATTGATGAAAGAACATGCCGCTTTACCCCTTAAGGATTTTATTGAATATCCGCAAGATGAAATGCTACAACGTTCTGAGCGATTCTATCTGGACATAAAACGCCGTCACAGCATTCGTAAGTTCAGTGACCGCCCAGTCCCTAAAGCAATCATAGAAAATTGTATTAAAGCGGCAGGCACTGCCCCAAATGGCGCAAATCATCAACCCTGGCATTTTGTTGCCATTGAGTCTCAGGATGTGAAAAAACAGGTCCGTGAACAAGCAGAGTTACATGAACAGGGGTTTTATGATGGCCGTGCCAGTGATGAATGGTTAGACGCCCTAAAGCCGCTTGGAACCGATGCCAATAAAGCCTATTTGGAACATGCGCCCTGGTTGATTGCCATTTTTAGTCAGAAAACCGGAGGGCCCCGGGTGGAAGATAAACATACCAATTATTACGTGCATGAGTCTGTCGGTATTGCCAGCGGATTTCTAATTAACGCTCTACATCATGCGGGCCTGGCTACCTTGACCCATACCCCCAAACCGATGAGTTTCTTATCAAAGATCTGTCACAGACCCGATAATGAACGCCCTTATATGTTGCTCATTGCCGGCTACCCAGCCGACGATGCAACTGTGCCACAGCATGCCCAGTGTAAAAAGACATTGGCTGAAATTGCGACCTTTTTATAATGACGGCATTAAAAATTGTGACGCACCCGCTAAATAGTTGGCATTGCTGCTCTGCTACAAACGCAATATGCGTCAAGATTGCTGATATTATTTGAATTTTGCGGGGAGAAATACCAACGTTGTTGGCTGCTATCACTCCCCCCCTACGGGTACCCGACGTTGCGCCAACCGCGTTGCGCCAACCGCGTTGCGCCAACCGCGTTGAACTTAGTCAGTCTAAGCTCATGAGGCTGAGTTCTTTTGCCGCCTAACGGCAACGCTAATGGCTTTGGGTCTAAACCCTGCCATAATATCAACGCAGTACTTTTTCCTTGGTGCTTATGTTTAACCGTCTTTAGTCTTGTATTTCCCCTTGTACGCTGTGTTGAAACCAGCCTGAAAGTGAATCAGCTATCACATAGATAAACCGAAAATGGTAATTTCTATTTTACTGTTTTAATATGTTTAGTATTTATGGATAGCTTGCTATGGAAGGATAATTTACCAATGTCTCCTCACTTTATCATTATTATATTTTTCCTTGTGGCAACAACCTTTGTTTCTGTAGCAAAAACTGCTTCCAATATTTCCAAAGAATCATTATCTGATATGGCAATCACCGCACAGAAAATTGCCTCTGAATATCATGAAATGGGGTGGTTTTCAGGTAGCCTTTTAATGGCGAAAGATGGAAAGATATTTTTTAACGCTTCATATGGTTTTGAAGATAAAAATAAAAAAACGAAAAACGCAATAAATACGAAATTCAATTTAGGCTCCATTATGAAGAACTTCACCAAAGTGTTGGTTCTTCAGCAGATAGAGTCCGAGAAGCTTAGCTTAAACGATACCCTTGATATGTTTGACTTTGGCTTCCCAAAAGGACTCTCTTCAAACGTAACAGTTGAACATTTACTCAACCACACCTCAGGTTTCGGTGATATTTTTACCGCGCAGTACAGGGAAAACCCGCTAGCATTTGATACCTTAGAAAAAAAATTACAGCTTCTTAAAAAAAAGCCACTTCTTTTTGAGCCTGGAACAGGCCACAGTTACTCAAACTACGGATATATTGTTCTAGGTGCGATATTAGAAAAAGTGACCAACCAACCCTTTGAACGACTATTAACTAAAAATATTTTTGAACGTATAGATTTAAAAAATACGTCATTCAAAGTCGATTCATCCGCCAAACACCAATCAACCAGATATACCTACTTATATGACGGATCTCTAAAAGAAGTGGGCGTGACAGAACACCCTTCTCCCGATGGCGGTATTGAGTCAACAGTTAAAGATGTGCAGGAATTTTATCGTGAGCTATTTTATGGCAGTATATTACTCAATAGGTCTAGTCAGACTGTTAGTCAGGCGTTTGCTATGACTGGTGAGCATTGGGGAACTTATGGTGGCGGATTAGGGGTTAGTGCAGCTGTCGACGTTAATTTAGTTGATGGAATTGAAATCGTTGTATTAGCCAACACTGATAATTTGGTGGCTGAATTTATTTCTACAAGGATCCAGTCGTTTATTAAAACGGGCACATACCAGGAAATTACCCCCCTTGAAATTAACTATGCGTACAACCTTTATAAGGAAAAAGGTAAAGACAGCTTTTACCGGGATTTCAAAGGGAAATATACACAAAGCGGGTATTCAAAATTTATCGGTAGGACCATTAACGAACTAGGAATGCAATTGTTAACAACAGAATCATGGAAAGAAGCATTTGATATTTTTAACTATTTAGTTGCAATATTTCCTGATGCTGCACAAGCCTATGATAGTTTGGCATTTGCCCATCTAAGTAAAGGTGAGCCGAACACCGCGCACAAAATGTTCCAAAAGGCTTTGGATATAAAATCAGACTTTAACAGCGATTACGTTAGCAACAACTACAGACAAGCTGCGAGGTAATAGCACATTAATACTTTGTATGTCCCCTCCAGCATAGCGGACGGTTTTAGTATGACTACTTTAATACCCTAAGTAGGCTTAAAGTCGATACCTGGCTTAGATTCAGTATGATACTCAATTTTTATTTGCAGATGTTGGCGAACTGAATGCATATCTGCACAGCAGTCCAGTATAAAACATTATTCTTCTGTTACCCGACGGCTTCAGTTCGGCTTATTTTTAAGGACTTGCGCACAGGTTTGCAAAACAGGGTTATTTACATATAGCACCTAGTGGATACTCATATCGGTTAAGGGCAAGGTGAACTAAATGAATATAGGCATATATATCTATGATAATGCCGAGGTATTGGATTTTTCAGGCCCTTTTGAGGTATTTAGCACAGCCAAACGATTGGCGCAAAATAACTGGCATATCTTCTTTGTCGCACAAGCCGATACAATGGTGAAAGCTCGGGGTGACTTTGATATTAAACCCCATTACAACATTGAAAATCATCCTCCTATCGATGTGTTGATGATAGTCGGTGGTGTGCATAGCGAAGAAGTCAAAAAAACCAGTGTGATTCAGTGGATAGCTAAGGTAGCCCAAAGGTCTCAGCAAACGGTATCTGTCTGTACGGGTGCATTTCTGTTAGCCGAAGCGGGTTTGTTAACGGGCTTATCTGTAACCACCCACTGGCAAGATATAACTGACTTACAAAGCACTTACCCACAACTAACCGTTTTGCCTAACCGACGTTGGGTACGCGCAGGTAAATTTATTACTTCTGGCGGAATTTCAGCTGGTATCGATATGAGTTTATATTTGGTGTCCCAATTATCATCCCCCGCCTTGGCAGAAAAAACCGCTCGACAAATGGAATATCACTGGCAACAATGAATAATGTAGTATCGTTCTTTTGCTAGTTGTACGTTTGGTGCTATTTTATTGGAAATTCAAGGATAATATATGAAAAGTGTATATAGGTATTTTCTCCTCACAGGGTTAATTTTTGCAGCACTAAGCTGTTATTTAGCGGGTAACACAACCGGAGTTGTTGCTTTTTTTATAGTGGGCGTCTTACTTGAGTTAACATTTTGGTTAGGCTTATCTGCTATTTTCAGAAAAAAACACTAACAAATTTTTAGAAATGGCTATTTAGTGTGCATGTATGAGTCATTAAACACATTTTAGCCTCGCTTATGCTTTTGCTAAAAGCCCCAACATGCCGGGCTTTGCTGAGAAAAAACTGTCAATAACGATAATATTCCCCTTTGTCAGCCCTAATTATGATCAACCTGTTTAGTATATGAGCAAACAGTCAGCATAAAGTAAAAAAACGGTTGACGACTAAATGCCATATCAGCATAATACGCGCCACTTCCGAGAGGGTGTGACAATAAATGGCTACATAGCTCAGTTGGTTAGAGCACATCACTCATAATGATGGGGTCGCAGGTTCGAATCCCGCTGTAGCCACCATTTTATTGTTTTCACAGTTTACTGTGATTAGTATGATATATGCGGGAGTGGTGGAATTGGTAGACACGCTGGATTTAGGTTCCAGTGCTTCACGGCGTGAGAGTTCAAGTCTCTCCTTCCGCACCATATTGTTGGGATATCGCCAAGTGGTAAGGCAACGGGTTTTGATCCCGTCATTCGTTGGTTCGAATCCAGCTATCCCAGCCATTTTTTTGTGAATAGATATATTAGTATCTGTTAATCTTGGGATATCGCCAAGTGGTAAGGCAACGGGTTTTGATCCCGTCATTCGTTGGTTCGAATCCAGCTATCCCAGCCATATTTTGTGAATTATGTTCACTTAGAATATGAGAACGCCAGACTTATACTCTGGCGTTTTTTTTTGCGCAAATAAATTCCGTAATTTCCCTTTAATCACCCTACCTGCCTAGACAGTGCCCTGTTTAAACGGCAAACTTCTAGCAACAGTTCTATAAGTTGTGGACCTTAGTATGATCACTGAAATAATCGGTTTTATTAATAATGTATTATGGGGTGAGGGTCAAATCCTGATCATCATGCTAATTTTGGCTGGTATCTGGTTCTCAGTGAAATTAGGCTTTATTCAAATACGTCATTTCGGGCATATGTTCAGTGTGATGAAAGGCAGTAAAAAAAGCGATGCTGCCGGTATCAGTTCCTTTCAGGCCCTGTGCACCAGTTTGTCGGCCCGGGTGGGCACAGGCAATCTGGCGGGCGTGGCGGTCGCTATTTCGCTAGGTGGCTCAGGTGCCATATTTTGGATGTGGGTGATTGCCCTGCTGGGTATGGCCACAGGTTTTGCGGAAAGTGTGCTGGGACAGCTTTACAAAGTGAAAGATGATGGTGGCGAATACCGAGGTGGCCCGGCCTATTACATTCAACAAGGTTTAAACAAACGCTGGTTAGCGGTGACCTTTGCCCTGTGTTTATTTCTCGGTTACGGCTTTATATTCAGTGCCGTGCAAGCAAATACCATCACCGATGCCCTGAACTATGCCTATGATATCCCAACCTTATATTCAGGTTTAGTGATCATCGTCTTGGCCGCACTTATCGTAGTCGGTGGCTTACGGGCTATCGCCAGGTTCGCTGAATGGGTGGTCCCTTTTATGGCAGTCGGTTATGTGTCTGTCACGCTCATTCTGACCCTGATAAATATCGATCTGGTCCCTGCCATGCTGTATGACATAATCACCTCAGCTTTTGGCTTGCAAGAAGCCGGTGCCGGTGCCCTGGGCGCAGCCTTTAAAAACGGGGTACAACGTGGCCTCTACTCCAACGAGGCTGGATCAGGTAGTGTGCCTCATGCAGCTGCCGGTGCAACCCCCAATCCAAACCACCCTGTTTCACAAGGTTATGTGCAAATGCTTGGGGTATTTATCGATACTATGATCTTATGTACCTGTACCGCAGTGGTTATTTTACTGGCTGGCGGTGCATCCGGCGACGGCATGGAAGGCATACGCTTAACCCAAAACGCCATGACAAGCCTGCTGGGCAATGGCGGAAAAGACTTTGTGGCCATAGCGATCAGCTTGTTTGCCTTCACATCTGTGGTAGCTAACTACGCCTACGGCGAAAGTAACCTGCATATGTTCAAGCTGGATAACAAAATTGGCCGAGCGGCTTATACCTCAGGCTACCTGGCAATGATCTTGTGGGGGTCGATGGCCGCTTTACCCGAAGTGTGGGCCGCAGCGGACATGGCCCTGGGATTGATGACTGTCATCAACATCTTTGCCATAGTGCTGTTAACCCCGACTATAGTGGCTATCAGTCAGGACTATTTTCACAAACGCAAACAAGGCCTGAATATGGAATACAAAACCGGTGATTGCGACATTCAGGGAAAAAGTGAGAAAGGGATCTGGGATTAAGCTTTTTATGGTGCACGGCCGGCCCACCCGGTGCCATGCACAGTATTAAATATACCTCAGTGACCTATATCAGACCATCAAGCCCAGGCTTAAGCCAGACGCTACAAAAGCCTGCGGACCCATCATGTGAGCCGCCTAATACCAGCGCTAGCGACACTAGCGTCAAAGGGTATATAACCCCAATCACCAACCTTGTTGCACTCAGTATGTCTAAGCTCATGGAGCTGAGTTCTTTTGCCGCCTAACGGCAACGTCAATGGCTTTGGGTATAACCGTTTCCCTTGACGCTGCACCGTTGTAGGCTGCTTTCACTCACCCCAATCGTTTAGTCTGAAGCTCATCGGGCGGAATTCTTCTGCCGCCTAGCTGCAACGCCAATAGCTATAATTGTTTTTACTTAGCCGTTGCCGCAATTAATTTGGCAACGATCGCTCCCAGGGCTTTCTCTTTTTTCTCATCGACTAATTGGCCTTGTTCGTCAAAGGCTGACGTGGCACTTCCCAGGGCCAACTGCTGGGGCAAAACCATAACCTGAATATTGCCCAACAGCATGCGCAAGGGAACTAGCCCCCGTAATCCACCTAAGCCACCGGGGGAAGCGGCAACAATGGCAGCGACCTTGTCGCAATAAGCAGATAGGGGTTTCTCATCGGCTGCATGTGAGCGAGAAATCCAGTCCAGGGTGTTTTTTAATATAGGGGATATAGAACTATTGTATTCGGGTGATGCAATAAAAAGCCCTGCATGTTTGGTGAACAAACGTTTTAACGCTAGTGCATTGTCTGGTAAACCGCTTTCATCCTCCAAATCTCCGTCATAAATTGGCAGGGGATAGTCTTTTAAATCGATAAAAGTTGCATCAGCCCCTTGGGCGAGGGCTTGGTTATAGGCAACCTTGGCCAACTTCTTATTCAATGAGTCTTTACGTGCACTACCGGCTAAAAAAAGTAATTTTGCTGACATGGTATTCCTGTTTTTAATGTTAAATTTTTATTATCTGTTATTTGTTGTATTGAGTGGCCTAAGACCCCACCCAATACATAATTAATTGCAAGGTTACCATGATGAGTAGCAGGGGTAATATCCAGCGCCCCATTTTAAACATTTGGTCACCGGACACTCGAAAACTCGATCGCTCAAGCAAAGGCACTATCACTATTAGTGCCACAAATAATACGCCTAGTATGATTAAAACCGTCATCTGGTTTCCTTTATGTGAGTATTTGGACGCACCACTATTGGCTTTGCTGCGCTATCCAGCGTTCAACGTCTGCGCGCACTATTGACATCGGTCTGGCGCCACGCAATAGCAGCAGATCATGAAAGGCCAATAAATCGAATTTATCACCCAGTGCTTGCTCAGCTATCTCCCGTAGTTCGACAAATCGTAACATGCCCAATTTATAGCCCAGTGCTTGTCCCGGCCATGCCATATAGCGTTCTACCTCAGCGGTCACATCGGTTAAAGAGGTACCGGTGGTTTTATGAAAATAGTCGATAGCCTTTTCCCGAGTCCATTTTTTACGGTGTAAACCAGTATCAACGACTAGGCGCACTGCCCGGTATAGCTCTGCTTGCAGTCGTCCTAAATCTCCCCAGGGATCATTTTCATACATACCCATTTGTTTAGCGACTAATTCAGAATACAGCGCCCAGCCTTCAACATAGGCATTAAAAGGGGCATTTTGACGCAGCAGCCCTATGTCCTGCTGGGCCATATTCAGGGCAATCTGAAAATGATGGCCCGGCACGGCTTCATGGTAGGTCAAGGTTTTCAAAGAAAATTTAGGCACCGCGCCCATATCACGCAAGTTGATCCAATAAATTCCGCTGCGGCTGCCATCAAGTGAGGGTGGCGTATAAAAGCCCCCTGCTTCACCTGCTTCAGACACTTGCGGTATACGCTTTACGGCTACTTTCTGGCTGGGAATGGTATTATAAAAAGTCGGTGCTTTAGCCATAACAGCGGCAACTTGATCGTTAAGGTCATCGAGTAAGGCAGCACGACCTTCATCAGAGTCGGGGTAGAGAAATTCAGGCTGGGCAGCTAATGCCACCATACGCTCACCTACACTGCCTTGCTCGTAGTCGTTAGCAAGCAAAATACTGTCCATTTGTTGGGTGATACGCGCCACTTCATCCAAGCCTAGATTATGAATTTCATCGGCACTTTGGCTAGAATCCCCCAAATAACGAATGGCGTGTAAATAGAATTCATCCCCCTGGGGCTGAGACCAGATACCGTCCTGAGATTTAGCTACTTTTTCACTGGCTTGTACCACCAGTCGTGCTTTTTGGTATGCGGGGTAAACCACTTCGCTAACCAATTGAATCGCTTGGTCCGTTAAGGCTTGCTGGCTAGCAACATCCAGCTCCGCCGCCCGTAACTTTTCAGTAAAGCTGCTGACAAGGGCATGATCTTTGGGCTCCCCCGCTAAAAATCTATCGAAATAGGCCAGGGTTTTAGGATGTAGTTTGGTTGGCAATATTATGCCGTTTTTCTGATCCTGTTCAAATTTGCCTACTACTTGGCTAACCAGTTGCTCAAATTTACCCAATCGTGCCAAGTAATCCTGGGCATCCTGGCGATTATCCACTACTTGCTGAACCTGCATAACCTTAGGTATATCGATAAGGGGGCCGGAAATCTGATTGATGATATAGGGTAAATGCCCACCCCAAGTGTCAATATATCCGCCACTGAAGTCATCATAGCCAGCGTAATAACGCAAAATCTCAACAACCACCTGTTGATGCAAACGTGTTTTTTCATTGGCATCAGTCAGGTTAACCGCGCTTAGCTGTATCGCTGCACTGCGCATATCGTTTTGCAAACTGGCCATGCCCGCAGCTGAATAATCCGGAAAGCGGTCATTGTATCGCCCGCCGGCCTGATCTATTGGCACCGCTAATACCGTGGACAACAAAGGCTGTTGGCGAATAAAGCTAAGTGTTTGTTGCTCAACCATGGCATTGAGAGCAGCAGGTATAGCTTGGCTCACGTTTTCACCTTGAACCTGCTGCTGAGTGTCATTGGTGGCAGGTGAACATGCGGTAAAAATGGCGGTTAACGCAAAAGGTAACACTATCTTTTTGATCACTATTCTATCGTCCTTTAATTGTTGTTTTTATGCGGTGCAAAATTTTTCAATTCACTTACAACCCCATAGCGTATTTCATCACCTGGTGTTTTATAGGGCCACTGGCATTGGCCAGTTTTAATCCCAGGTTGCGGCATAACTTCACCAGTGGATTAGATTGACTAAACGTAGCGTAAATAACATCCATTGCACTCATCATTATGAGGTTATCTGCTCGCCGCGCCTGCTGATATGCCTGTAGTGCCTGGGGTACAGTATTGTGCTTCTCCAGGCACTCTAACAAGGCAGCCACGTCTTTAAAGCCTAAATTCACCCCCTGACCAGCCAAAGGATTAATACAATGGGCTGAGTCGCCTATTAGCATTACGTTTTCTTTGACATATTGATTGGCATGCATGCGCGTAATGGGGAAACTTGCCACCTGTAAAATATCAAAATCCACTAACTCGTCGGGAAAGTTTGCCACTATCTGTTGTTTCAGTTTATCCGGTGCCAGAGCTCTGAGACGCTGTACGCTATCGCCTGAGTGATACCAGACCAAAGAAGCATAGTTGTCGTACAAAGGTAAAAAAGCCAGGGGACCACTTGGCGTGAATTGCTGCCAGGTAATATCTTGTTGTGCGCTGTGAGTTTTAATTTGAATGGCTAACGCTTGTTGCCGGTATTGCCAGCCCTTAGTGCCTATGTTTGCGGCTTGCCTCACGGCGGAATTAAGACCGTCTGCTCCAATTAAAATATTACAGTTTATTTGCTCACCGTCGGCCAACTGTATTACAGGTGTACCCTGTAATACAATATTTTCTACCGGGCTTTGTGTAAACCATTGAACCTTGTCATAGCTGGCTAGTGCCTGGTGCAATCCTAATTGCACCACTGAATTTTCGACTATATGTCCTAAGTGCTCACACTGAATATCGGCGCAGTTAAAATCTGTGCGACAATTTTCTTTTTCCCACACCGATAGACGTCGATAAGAACATAAACGCATAGCCTCAATATGCGACCAGGCTCCCAGTCTGCCCAGTAATTGCTCGGAGGTCACGCTGATTGCAGACACCCGCATATCCGGGGGAGTGCCCTGGACAAAAGCAGCGGGCATTCGGGTTTCGATTAGCGCAATAGAGAATCCCTTTTGCGCCAACCCCAAGGCGGTGGCGGCACCAACCATACCACCACCGACAATACAAAAATCAAAGACGTTTTTTACCACGTTACAAACATTCCATTGGAAATTTTGATGTTCAGATTATCAGATTTTTGCCTCTATACCCAAAGCCATTAGTGTTGAAGCTAAGGGGAAAAAGCAACGTCTCGCCACAGAGGGCACAAAGACCTTAAAGAAAGACGGATTAGCTGAAAAACGGACTCTGCACCCAAAACCGTTAGTGTTCAAGCCAAAGGGAAAAAGCAACGTCTCACCACAGAGGGTACAAAGACCTTAAAGAAAGACGGATTAGCTGAAAAACGGACTCTGTCCCAAAAGCCAATGGTCTGGCAACCAGGCGAAAAAATCAGCACCATAAGCTTAATTGTACTAAGTGCATCGCGCTTGTCGATAGGTGAGTCAGTCCAGCCAGCAACCCTGCAGTTATACTCGAGTCATTTCAAAACCCACCAGGACGGAACGACTGGGACACTCAACGTCTGCGTTATTCTCTTGCGAAGGGGTGACGTCATTTATTTAAGGCTACGCCTTGAATGAAAGCCCCGGTCTTTCTGGAATATGTATTTTGAGGTCGCTTGAGTAAAGATGGCAGATGGCTGGAAGTCAGACTCACATTAACAAACACTCAACTGCGTATATTCAACAAATATAATAAATATACACGGCTTATACTCCCAGAGTTGATTAGGGTCATGCTCGATTAAGGTGAATATAAAGACCACGATAAACTTACCGATGCGTTATTAACCACAGATGAGACCCCAAATGGAACTTCGCGCTTAGAGCTTGGCACCTGTAATCAAAATACCATTGGGTATTCTGCAATGCTATTTGAAAATACTAAGCCAGATGATCAACCTCAAATCAGTATCCTGATTAGCTTCAAACAAATGTATCGACATTTGAAAATATGGCTATGCTGAATGTACATCAACAAAAATTCGACACGTTAAAAAGTGAACGGGGAAAATACGTAGAGGTCTGATGAAAACACATATTATAAAAACTACATTTTACTGCACATTCATTTTAGGTTTGACCGGTTGTGCAAATGGTCAAAAACCCTGTGAAGATATTCTTGAAGTCAACCGTCAAAAACAACAATGTTTACAGTGGAAAAAAGTCATGATCAATGATGAATATCCCCAACATGCGCTGACAGCCAGAAAAAACTTTGAACAGGCCTGTTTAAATTTGCGTTATTATCGCGATGGGTATGACACTATTTGTAAAGGCAGCGACAGCCCTATCGGTCAAAAATAACCGCCCTAACAACCAGCGCCTGATTGCCCCTTCAGACGCTGTTTTTACTCGCTCGTTCAGCCCATATGTTGTAATAGTGCTTGCAGTGGATGTTTGGGTTTAAACCCCTCAAAGCGTGCAACCTGACTGCGACAAGAATAGCCTGTGGCCAGAATGCGCTCTTTATCGAACTGTTTTATGGCTTGCTGCCAGCTTAGATCATAAATCCCTCGGGAGTGCTCCAGGTGGCTTGCCTCGTGACCATAGGTACCTGCCATACCACAACAACCCACCGATACGGGCGTTAGCTCCAGGGCCATAGCTGCAAAAATATCCTGCCATTGTTTTTCACTTGCAGGCAAGGCCGTCTTTTCAGTGCAATGAGCAAACAGGGCATATTGGCCAGCGGTAACAGGTTTCAGCTTAGGTAAGCTAATGTGCTGTAACCATTCATGTACCAGCTTAACCGCAAAGTTTCCACGCTCCGTACCCAGTGTCGTTTTGTACTCGTCGCGATAGCATAGCACCAACGACGGATCGACTCCGACCATGGGGATACCCAGTTCAGCCACCTGATTAAGCATATCCGCACTGTCTTTGGCAGTTTTGGCAAACTCCCGCAGAAAGCCCTTAACATGTTGGGGCTTACCGTTAGGCTTAAAGGGTAATAAAAGGGGCTCATAACCTAGCTTCTCAATAAGCAAGATAAGATCCTTGACCACTTCAGCCTCATAAAAGCTGGTAAAGGGGTCTTGTACCACTACTACTTTTTTAGCCCGTTGGGCAGCACTGAGTGTTTGCAGCGTGCCAAGATCGAAATGACGGGCACTGTGTCCGTTAAGTTGCTTAACCAGACCGGGAGACGACAAATGCGGCGTATCCACATAGCCTACGGTTTTTTTGATGAGGTGATTAAACCACTGCTGCTTTAAGAAAAAATTAACCAGCCCTGGTGCTTTGGCCATAAGCGGTGCCATAACTTCAATATTTCCCACCAAATAATCTTTTGCCGGGCGCAAATAACGCTGGTAGTAAAGAGACAAAAATCGTGCACGAAAAGTAGGCACATCGACACTCACCGGGCACTGACTAGAGCAGGCTTTACAGGCCAGACAGCCGTCCATCACCTCGAGTACCTCATGGGAAAAATCCATCGTTGTGGTTTTACCCATGGTATTGCGCAGTTTTTTCAGCCAGT
>JBKEFM010000019.1:0-37401 GCA_046709505.1 Paraglaciecola sp.
ATATTAGGGGCAAAAAGCAGCAGGTTAAGGCTGACATTAACACTAAAAAAGTTGAAAAATTTGGTTTGGCTCACAAGCCAGCGGCAAATAGCAAGCTCAACAAGATAGTCGCCATCATTACCAACGTTAGCAAAGATCCATACGGTAAGTTAATTATTAGCCTGGATAATGAGCATGTGTGGAAGCAAAGCGATGGTGATCGCTTTCACCTCAAAGCTGGTGAACAGGTCTATGTAGAAGAAGGTGCTCTGAATTCATTTTTCCTTAGTAAAGAGTCGGTTAATAGACGAATTCGCGTCAAACGGCTAAAATAAGCATGCACTGGGTCGATATAGGTGTGAATTTACCCAATAGTAGGCTTAAAATCGAGCCTATGCTGGCCCGCGCAGCCACCGCTGACGTCAATCAGATAATACTAACAGGCACCGATTTGACCCAAAGCAAACAAGCGGCAGACCTGGCAGGTGATTATCCTGGGCGCTTATACAGTACCGCTGGCGTACATCCCCATAGCGCCAAAGATGTCACACCTGATTACCTTGCTACTATCCGTCAATTAGCAGCCTGCCCGCAGGTAGTCGCGATAGGCGAATGTGGACTGGATTTCAATCGTAATATTTCTTCGCCAGAACAACAAATTTCCGTATTCGAGCAGCAACTTGAATTGGCAAGCGAGCTTCACCTCCCCGTCTTTTTACATGAGCGCGACGCATTTGCCGAGCAATATGCATTATTAAAAAAATACCGTTCACAACTCACCGGTGGTGTGGTGCATTGTTTTACCGGTGATATTACCCAGATGCAAGCATACCTGGAGCTCGATTTATATATAGGGGTCACCGGCTGGGTTTGTGATCCCCTGCGCGGCCATGCTCTGCGCGAGGCCGTCACCAATTTGCCTGTGGAACGTTTATTACTGGAAACGGATGCGCCTTATTTACGCCCCAAAACCCTGGGGGAGCAAAAAATTAAAGGGGTAAGTCAAAATGAACCCTGCTATTTGCCACACATTGCTCATCAGCTTAGCGAGTTGATGCAGGTTGATCTAAGTGATATTCAGCGACATAGTGCCAACAACAGTCAAAAATTATTCAACTTAATTTGATAAAGGGTAACCCTCCAAAGGTTCGCCACAAAATCAATCAAAGCGCCTTGATTTTGATTATCAGCCTCGCCTGTTTGCTGGGGCTTTTTGCCATCATCAAGACCTTCAATTTCAGTGTCCCTGAGCGCAATATCAGTCGAGGCGTACAGTACTATCATGATCGCTATGCTGAACTGGACATCACCACAGTACAATTGCTGCCTGATTCTGCCTGGCATACTGAAGAAAATGAATATCTCAGTTTTGGCATGACTGATACTCCTTACTGGTTGAAGTTCACTCTTGCCCAGCGAGATCACACTCCCCCCTGGTTAATTGAGCTTGATTACGCTTTGTTAGATGATATCTCTGTGTGGTTCACCAGCCAACAACAGGTCGTGACTCAGTATCACGGCGGCGATAATCAGGTATTTAACCAGCGTAACATACGCCATGAAAATTTTTTATTCCCCATACCCGAGATAACCAGCCCTTTAGTTGTCTTTGTTAAAATCCAAACTAACGGTGCAATGAAAGCGCCTTTACGCTTATGGCAGCAATCCTCTTATCTGGTATTTAACGGTGAAAACAGTATTGCCATGGGCCTGTTTTTTGGCTTTATGGCCGCAATGGGACTATGTAATTTTTTATTCTTTATCACCACGGGCCAGAAAATTTTTTTGGTCTATAGCGGCTATGTGCTTTGCCTGGCCTTGACCCTCGCATCATTACATGGCTTGGGTTACAAGTATTTATGGCCACAAAGCCCCTGGTTGCAAGAGCATGCCATAGCGATATATGCCAACGCTACGCTCTTTTTTGCCATCATATTCACCGACCTATTATTGGGTGTACGTGCTCATAGTAAGAAAATTAGCGCCTTGTTGAAAATCAGTGCTGCAATATTTCTGGCCGCCTTGTGTATCAGCCTATTATTACCCCATCATATTTTTATCAAAAGCTTTCTGGTGATGGTATGTCTGGCCGTGCTCCTGATCTTTGCCTTAAGCCTATGGCTATCGTTTAAAGGCCTGCATATAGCCAAACTCTATACTCTGGCTTGGACAGTGCTGCTGATAAGTGGATTTATTGCCAGTTTAGATAACCTTGCTTTAATTGTGCTGGATATTCCTTCCCTCTATTTATTAATGGTTGGTGCGACTATAGAAACCTTACTGTTAGCCTTGGTACTGGCGGTAAATTACAATCAAACACGTGAGCAAATGTTTGATGCCCAAGAAGTCGCTCTGGGCAAAGAGCGGGAAATGCGCAAAGCGCAAGCTGGCATGCTTGAACTACAAAAAGCCCACAAGCATGCTCTGGAATACAGGGTGCAAGAACGCACCCTGGAGCTACAAATTGCCCTTAGAGAATTATCAGAAACGAATAAAGAATTAGCTGAAAAAAACACTATAGATGCGTTGACTAATATTCGTAATCGCAGTTATTTCGATAAAAAATATTTAGTTGAAGTTCGCCGAAGTCGTCGTGAAAAAACTGAATTGTCCGTGGTCATGATCGATATCGATAACTTTAAACAGATAAACGATAAGTATGGCCATCTGGTTGGCGATGATTGCATCAAATTTGTGGCGCAAACATTACACAATGTACTTAAACGTCCGAGTGATGATGTCTGCCGTTTTGGTGGAGAGGAATTTACCCTAATCATGCCCAGTACCTATCTCGCTGGTGCTCGATCTTTGGTTGAAAAGGTCAGACTGGAAATTGAAAGAACGCCCGTAACTTACACATCAAGTCAGGTGTTTCTGACGATCAGCGCCGGGATCTGCTCCGGGGTCATCAAATCTGGTCAAGCTGAAAATGGGCATATAGCCTGCGCAGACCAGCAATTATATAAGGCCAAAAATCGTGGCCGCAATCAGGTGTGCAGTACACAACTGCCCCCCATTAACTTGATGCAATAATAGGATAATAACCATGCCCGAACACTTTCCCAATACCCGCATGCGTCGCATGCGTCGCCATACATTTAGTCGGGATTTGATGGCCGAAAACCAGTTATCCGTTAAAGATTTGATATACCCCGTCTTTGTAGTGGAAGGTAAAAACAAAGCTGAATCCATCCCATCTATGCCTGGCATAGAGCGTTTATCTATTGATTTATTAGTCAAAGAAGCACAGTTATTGGCAGATTTAGGTATACCTGCGTTGGCACTTTTTCCAGTTACAGACAATAACTTAAAATCGCTATGTGCCAGCGAAGCTTTTAACTCCGAAGGTCTGGCCCAGCGCGCTGTAAGGGCACTCAAAGAGGCTGTGCCACAAATGGGGATCATTACCGATGTGGCCCTGGATCCTTTCACCTCACATGGTCAGGATGGTTTAATTGATGACGGCAACTATGTACTCAATGACCAAACTATCGAAGTGCTAGTTAAACAAGCCCTGTCCCATGCCGATGCAGGGGCAGATATTGTTGCCCCTTCAGATATGATGGACGGTCGAATAGCTGCCATTCGTCAGGCGCTTGAGAGTCATGGCCATAGCAATACTTGTATCATGGCCTATTCAGCCAAGTATGCATCCAGCTATTATGGGCCTTTTAGAGATGCCGTCGGCTCAGCATCCAATATAAAAGGAGGTAATAAAAAGAGTTACCAGATGGATCCAGCCAATTCTGATGAGGCGATGCGTGAAATTGCCCTGGATTTACAGGAAGGGGCCGATATGGTCATGGTTAAGCCGGGAATGCCTTACCTGGATATTGTACGTCGCTGCAAGGAGAAATTTCAGGCTCCAACCTTTGCTTATCAGGTCAGCGGTGAATATGCCATGCACAAGGCAGCCTTTATCAATGGTTGGCTGGACGAAGATACCGTGATTATGGAATCGTTACTAGCCTTTAAACGCGCCGGAGCCGACGGCATACTTACCTACTTCGCCAAACAAGCAGCATTAATACTAAAATCTGCTTAAAATACTAGTCCGGATAACCAGGGCTACTGACAATTCAGTAGCCAGCCCACCTTGTGTTGCTGCCATTTTTCATTAGCCAACTCCGCATCAATCAAGGGATGAGCTTTTAGCCAGCCGGCAGGGAAAGAGAGCGACCACACGTCATGATCTACCGTTAAGGTTAAGTTGGGCAACAGATTGTCCCTGCGCCGGATAGACAGGATACAAGCCAGACGCAACAAGCGCGAAAGATGTAACATAGTCTGGCGCACGTCTGTATGAAAGCTGTCAAACAAAGCGATATTGATATTTTGTCGGTGATTTAACACCAGGTTCTTGATGCCTTGGCGTTGTAATCCAGTGTAACCGGGCAACGGCAAATGGGTAATGATATAAGCACCATGTACATGGTGTAATTTGTATTCGATATGCAGTCCGGTCTCATGCAACATAGCGCTGGCAACGAGCATTGCCTCACAATCAATGTTGCCGAATTCAACCTGCCCCTGTATCTGTTTGAACAAATTCAGCACCAGATTTTTTACTCGTTCGCCCTGGCTAGTTTCAATATGAAACTGTTCCATGGTTTGTTCCAGAGTTTGCAGGCGACGATCATTCTGCTGCATGTTTTCCAACATGCCATATATCAAGCCTTCTCGCAGGGCTCCGCCTGAGATCTGCATCTGGTCAATCTGCAGATCTTCAAATAGGGCGATTAAGATGGCCAGGCCACTGGCAAAGATAGCCCTTCTAGACTCTTCCAGCCCTTCAATATCCAAGGATGAAATTGCGCCACAATCGATACACTGCTGACGCAGGTTGTACAGATAATCAAGCCTTATGGCATCGTCTATACCCTGGGTGACCAGAATTTCGGTGATCGCCTGAGGCGTACCCGACGCCCCTAAACATTGCTGCCAATCATAGCTTACAAAGCCTTCCAACACAGGAGCGAGTAACGCCTTAGCCCCAGCTATGGCGCTTTGAAAGTTAGCTTCTGTCAGTTCACCTGCCACAAAGTACCGTTCGATAAAGGTTACACAGCCCATATCCAAACTCACCAGGTGAATAGGCTCCATATCATTGCCGAGGATAATTTCGGTGCTGGCTCCCCCGATATCGATCACCAAAGAATTACCCTGATTAGCGGAGGTATAGGCCACACCCAGATAAATCTGCCGCGCTTCTTCTTCACCACTGATAACATCGAGTTTAAGATTGAGGATTTTTTCAGCGCGGGCGGTAAAAATATCTGCATTTTTGGCCAGGCGTAAGGTCGCGGTGGCAACAGCACGAATATTCGAAATGGGAATATCCTGTAACCGTTCGGCAAACGTCTCTAGACAGCGCCAGCCCCTTTCAAGACTGGCGTTGTCCAGCATCATGTCATCATCAAGTCCAGAGGCCAAACGTACTTTCTGTTTAACCTTGCCAATAATCTGCACACTGCCTGAAACTACCCGCACTATCACTAAATGGAAGCTATTAGATCCTAAATCCACGGCAGCATATAGTTGCTCAGGTTTAGTTTGGGACAGACGTGTTGACTTGATCATTAATTCCTACGTGGTCGGGAGCCTGTTTGACGTTTTTGCGGGCTGCGGCCACTTTGCATGCGTTTTTTAAATCTCGGTTTAGGCGGCACCACATCACGAAGCAGTTCGTTGGGGTTATAATCGGTTACCGGTATAGCATGTTGTATATACGTTTCAATCGCGGGCAAATTGAGCGCATATTTTTCACAGGCGAAGCTTATAGAACTGCCACTGTGCCCAGCGCGGCCAGTACGACCGATACGATGCACATAATCTTCCGCATCATCTGGCAAGTCAAAGTTAAATACATGGCTTACCATAGGAATGTGCAAGCCTCTGGCAGCTACATCAGTTGCAACCAGTATATCAAGGACACCTGAAGTGAAATTTTCCAGGATCTTCAAACGTTTGTTCTGCGGCACGTCTCCGCTAAGCAGACCAACCCTATGCCCATCGGCTTGCAGCCAATCCGCTACTTTTTCACAGATATGTTTGGTATTAGCAAACACTATAGCTTTATCAGGCCACTCTTCTTCCATCAGGCTGAGCAACAAGAAAATCTTGTCTTCATCTGATGGGTAAAACAGCTCTTCTTTAATCAGGGTACCTGTCTTGCGATCAGGTTCAACTTGCACATGGGTGGGGTTATTCATGTGTTCATACGCCAATTCCTGCACACGATAAGACAAGGTAGCTGAAAACAGCATACTTAACCGCTCGTCAGGCTTGGGCATACGATTCAATAGATAACGAATATCTTTTATAAAGCCCAGGTCAAACATGCGATCCGCTTCATCGAGCACGGATACCTGGATAGCGGCCAATGAAAAGATACCTTGCTTGTAGTAATCAATGATCCGGCCCGTGGTGCCGATAATAATATCGACCCCCTCTTCAAGCTTTTCCCGTTGACTTTGGTAACCCTCGCCCCCATAAATTAAACCCAGGGATAAACCAGTATGTTGACTTAGCAGCTCAGCATCGTTAAAGATCTGTACTGCCAGCTCTCTGGTAGGTGCCATAATAATGGCTCTGGGTTGTTTTTTGCTGGTTTGGGGATTATTTAATAAGTAGTGAAAAGTCGCCACTAGGAACGCGATAGTTTTACCGGTTCCGGTTTGCGCCTGTCCCGCGACGTCGTTGCCTTCCAATAAAGGAGGCAAACTCAAAGCTTGGATAGGTGTACAATGGCTAAAATTAGCGGCGGATAACGCCTTAACAACTTGCTCATGTATGGGCAAGTCCGAGAAATGTGTTTCAGTTAAATGTGTAGTTTGCATAGCTTATAGCTTATCAGTGCTTGCATTAAAAAACAGTTTCTATATAACAATCACGATCACGCTGAAGTAGTTCGGCGATAGAACAAATGACGGAGAAAAGAATGAGCGACAAAATTATCCAATTATCGGACGATAGTTTCGAGGCAGATGTTATCAATGCTACTGGTCCTGTACTAGTTGACTTCTGGGCGGAATGGTGCGGTCCGTGTAAGATGATTGCGCCAATATTGCATGAAATTGCTGACGAATTCCATGGCAAAATAACAGTTGGTAAGCTAAATGTCGATGAAAATAACGAAACGCCACCAAAGTACGGCATCCGGGGTATACCCACCTTGCTGTTATTTAAAGGTGGTAACGTGGCAGCAACTAAAGTTGGCGCATTATCGAAGACCCAATTAGAAGAATTTTTGAACGAAAATATCTAATTCGAACCCCTTATTAAACCCGGCTGTACCGGGTTTTTTTATGGCCAAAGCAGATATAAATTAGATCCATTATTAACAAATCGTTTATTTTCACTAGACGCAACCTTATTTTGGTGCTAAGTTTTATATGTTCACACCTGAACAGACCCGTATTTTCGCACCCATCAAAGATTTTAAAAGTAAATACCTTTGAACCATTCAATTAATTTTTGCTATTACAGCGAAATTTTCAAGCATAAAGACCCACCAATATGAACCTAACGGAACTCAAGAATACACCGATCAGTGAGCTGGTTGGATTGGCCGAGAACATGAAGCTAGAGAATATGGCTCGCGCTCGCAAACAAGACATTATATTTTCAATATTGAAATCCCACGCCAAAGGCGGAGAAGATATATTTGGCGACGGTGTTTTAGAAATTCTTCAAGACGGTTTTGGATTCTTGCGTTCCAATGATGCCTCTTATTTAGCTGGTCCAGACGATATCTATGTATCTCCCAGTCAGATAAGACGTTTTAATTTGCGCACTGGCGATACGATTTCCGGTAAAATCCGCCCTCCCAAAGACAGTGAACGTTACTTTGCTTTATTAAAAATTAGCGAAGTAAACTTTGACCGGCCAGAAAACGCCCGTAATAAGATCCTGTTTGAAAATTTAACGCCACTGCATGCCAATGAACGCCTTGTCATGGAGCGCGGTAATGGCAGCACCGAAGATATTACTGCACGAGTATTAGATTTAGCCGCACCTATAGGGCGCGGTCAACGTGGTCTTATCGTGGCTCCACCTAAAGCCGGTAAGACATTGTTGCTGCAAAATATTGCCCAGTCTATCGCTGCCAACTACCCCGAATGTTTATTGATGGTATTGCTTATCGATGAACGCCCGGAAGAAGTCACAGAAATGCAGCGTCTGGTGCAAGGTGAAGTTATCGCCTCCACTTTCGATGAGCCTGCCAGCCGTCACGTACAAGTAGCCGAGATGGTTATTGAGAAAGCCAAACGCCTGGTTGAGCATAAAAAAGATGTAGTCATTTTGCTTGATTCGATTACCCGTTTAGCCCGTGCCTACAACACTGTCATCCCTTCGTCTGGTAAAGTATTAACCGGTGGTGTGGATGCCAATGCCTTGCACAAACCGAAACGCTTCTTTGGTGCCGCGCGGAATATCGAAGAAGGGGGTAGCTTGACTATTATTGCTACTGCACTTATCGATACCGGCTCTAAAATGGATGAAGTTATCTACGAAGAGTTTAAAGGTACGGGGAACATGGAATTACACCTGAATCGTAAAATTGCCGAGAAACGTGTATTCCCGGCTATCGATTACAATCGTTCAGGTACCCGTCGAGAAGAATTGCTGACAACCCCTGACGAATTGCAAAAAATGTGGATTTTGCGCAAAATCGTCCACGACATGTCAGAAATTGACGCGATGGAGTTCTTGATTGGTAAGTTATCGATGACCAAAACTAACGATGAATTTTTCACTGCCATGCGTAAACAAAGAAGCTAACGCATTGTAGGTGAGAAAAAATCCGCTCTCGGCATCCCGATGGCGGATTTTTTATTGCCTTGAAAAACTATTGCTGTAAGTTAATTCTAGACTGAACCAATGGAAACTCTACATGAAAAAAATTCTCTTTGCCCTGGCTTTATCGCCGCTGCTAGCCCAAGCCGATCCCGTTGCCGATATGGCCAGTAAGATTGAACCCAAAGTTATCCAGTGGCGGCATCATTTTCACCAATTTCCCGAATTATCCAACCGGGAATTCAAAACTGCAGATTACATTGCCAAATATTTAACCAGTCTGGGATTAGTGGTTAAGACTAACGTAGCTAAGACAGGCGTGGTCGCCATTCTCGACAGCGGTAAACCCGGTCCAGTGATTGCCCTGCGTGCGGATATGGACGGCTTACCTGTTCTTGAAAAAAACGACCTGCCTTATAAATCCCTACAAACTGGTGAATACAATGGTAACCAGGTACCTGTCATGCATGCCTGCGGTCATGATACCCATATGGCTATGCTGATGGGCAGTGCCAAGATATTAAGTGACTTGCGCAGCCAACTCACCGGTCAGGTTAAGTTTATTTTTCAACCCGCAGAAGAAGGGGCCCCCGCAGGTGAAAAAGGTGGCGCCGAAGTAATGGTAAAAGAAGGCGTACTGAAAAATCCGGCTGTGGATGTGATATTTGGTTTGCATATCAGCTCTGACACCGACGTGGGCACGGTCGGCTATCGCCCGGGTGGCATAATGGCGGCAGTGGATCCTTTTAAAATCATCATCAAAGGCAAACAGGCGCACGGTGCCTACCCCTGGCTGAGTGTGGATCCTGTTACCACAGCTGCACAGATGATACTTGCCTTACAAACTATAGTGAGTCGCGAGGTAAAACTCATCGACAACGCGGCAGTCGTCACCATAGGATCAATACATGGCGGTAACCGTTCAAATATCATCCCTGAACAGGTAGAACTGATTGGCACCATTCGCACCTTAAACGATGAAGCTCGCAAACATATGTATGAAGCTGTTCCCCGTAAAGTCAAAGGTATTGCCGATAGTATGCGTGCAGAAGCTGAAGTGATATTACCTTTGGATTATTCCTATCCGGTTACCTATAACGAGCCCAAGTTAATGGCACAGATGCTGCCCACCCTCACTCGCACAGCCGGGGAAGCCAAGGTTGAGCTGGTCAATGCGGTTACCGGGGCGGAAGACTTCTCGTTCTTTCAGGAACAAGTACCTGGCCTGTATCTGTTTGTCGGCGGTAAACCGCTAACGCTATCCAAAACGGACGCGCCTGCCCATCATACCCCAGGGTTTAAGGTAGACGATTCCGGTATGAAGCTAGGCGTTGAACTGTTGACTAATTTGACCCTTGATTACATGCAACAACACAAATAACAGCATCGGTTATGGGGCAACAGGACGCAGCGAATGTTTTAAGCTACAATCCGGTTCCAAAAAAATTCAGTGTCTAAAACGCGTTCAAGTTGAACGGATTTTTAGCTATTATTCTTTATTATTATCTGGGAGTCATTATGCCTAAAGTGGCGATTGTCATGGGATCTAAATCTGACTGGCCGACTATGGCTCAGGCAGCGAAAATGTTAGACAAACTTGGGGTTAGCTACAAAGCGCAAGTCGTTTCGGCTCACCGTACTCCAGATTTATTGAGCGAGTTTTCCCATGGAGCAGCCGATGCAGGCTACCAGGTGATCATAGGTGGTGCCGGTGGTGCGGCCCATTTACCGGGCATGATAGCGGCACATACCCATCTACCTGTGTTTGGGGTGCCTGTACGTTCCAGCCAATTGAGCGGCCTGGATTCATTACTGTCCATAGTGCAGATGCCTAAAGGTGTAGCTGTGGGTACCTTGGCCATAGGCGAAGCCGGCGCCGCCAATGCAGGTTTACTGGCCGCCCAGGTTGTCGCTTTGCAGGACATAAAGGTTCGCCAGGCGATAATCGACTTTCGCACCGAGCAAACTGCCGCCATACTCGCTCAGCCTGATTTGGAATTACCAGAATGAGTGTTCTGGTATTGGGCTCAGGGCAGTTGGCCAGAATGATGTCTCTGGCTGGATCGCCCCTGGGCCTGAGCGTCCAAGCGGTAGATGTTAGCGACCATAAAGTGGTCGATCCCGTCAGCAAACAACCACTCGGTTGTTTATTGGACAGCCAAATTGAAGAAGTGGATGCCATAACGGTTGAGTTTGAGCACATACCGGAAGACTTACTGCATAAAGTTCATGCCAGTGGCAAGCTCAAGCCCAGTATAGAGGCCATCCTCACGGGAGCCGATAGGGTACGTGAAAAACAACTATTACAAAAACTGGCCATCGCCAATTGCCCATTTGAAATAGTCACTGACGTAGAGCAACTTGACGGGGCAATGGACAGCCTTGGTGAACGATTGATCATCAAGTCCAGCCGTGACGGTTACGATGGTTATGGTCAGTGGCGGGTGCAGGATAAAAATCAGTTACCTGAGTTAAAAGAACAATTGGCCCAGTTAGATCTGCAAAAAGTCCCTTTAGTGGTTGAAAAAATGCTCAACTTCGAGCGAGAGTTATCACTGGTGGGTGTACGTGAAACCGACGGTAATATCGTCTTTTATCCGCTGGCAGAGAATTTGCATCATCAGGGGCAATTGCATGTTTCGGTGGCGCCCGCTCCCCATGTGGATGCAGCGCTGGAACAACAAGCCCAGGATATTTTTACTAAACTTGCCCAAACCCTGGATTATATAGGGGTATTGGCTATCGAGTTCTTCCAAATCGGTGACCAGCTGCTCGTCAATGAGATTGCACCCAGAGTACATAATTCAGGTCACTGGACCCAGCAAGGAGCGGATACCTGCCAATTCGAAAACCACTTAAGAGCGGTAAGAGGTTTACCTCTAGGCTCAACAAAGGTAATTAGATATACAGCGATGATTAATATCATTGGTTGCCACACCTTTAGCCGGGACATGTTAAGCATTGCAGGTTGCCATTTGCACTGGTACGGTAAAAGCCCGCGAGAGAAGCGTAAAATGGGGCATTTTAATCTTTGTGCTGAGAATTACCGGGATTTAGGTTTGGCGATGACCGCACTGGCCGCATATTTACCCATAGAGCATTTCCCCATGCTTGAGGAAGAAGCAAACCGACTGACCAACTTAAAATAAATTTTTTATACTTTGACATAACGTGATGAATGCCTAAAATAGCTTTTCGTTTTTGGGCAGCCATAACGATCATTTTAGTGTGCCGACTTAGCTCAGTTGGTAGAGCAACTGACTTGTAATCAGTAGGTCACCAGTTCGACTCCGGTAGTCGGCACCATTCATTTAAGCCTCAACTTCTGTTGGGGCTTTTTTGTATCTATACCCATCACCCTTAAAGCTGCAGCGTTGTTGCCTACTCTCACTCACCTCTATCGCCAACCGCGTTGCACTTAGACCATCTAAGCTTATGGGGCTGAGTTCCTTTGCCGCCTAGCTGCAACTTCAATGGTTTTGGCTATATCTGTTTCCCTTAAAGCTGCAACCAATAACTGGCACTACCCTTAAGGAAATATTATCTATTGGTCATATTGTTTTCCCTTTCAGCCAACAGGTCAGCACGAGCTTAATACTCAGCCTATGACTTCCCCGGTTAATGCTTCGACACTATACGGTGCAAAGCCCATGACACTTGGTCTTGGCGGTGTGCTTGCCTGACCGGGTAGAGGCATTGCACCTCCAACCTTGTGTCGATTTATCTTGGCGCACTAGCTACCTATCTAACGCTTCTATTCTAGAGCGATTCGTTCAAAAAATACGGAACTGAAACCACTATAGTGTAAGGTGTCACTCGTTTTGAATGGGAGTGACACCTCAATAACATCTGATTTCCAGAACAAGCCTGCTAACCTAAACATTAAAAAACATTTACGTTAATTAAATAACGATTTTGTAGATCACGTTGGATCTATAATTCCTTCCCCTATCATTCTCAATGCTGTCATACTAGGAATAAAGAAGTAGTCACCGCCACGTGTTTCCACAAACCTGGGCATGCCAGAGCACATATATGTAGGTTGTTTCAGAACTTCGTTGCCATTAATTACCGTACGTCCGATTGGATTACCCTGGTCGTCGGTAGCGTGATTTCCTAGTAAAGCGTCTTTTTCGTTAGCAAGCTTAAAATCATTGCCATAATTAACCCACTGCTGTTGTACAAATTCGAACTGACGCTGGATACTCGAATTAATTGCCATAAATATAATTCCGTGGTCACCATCATTGTCGTTTCGATCACTGGACTCACCATAGGGTAATCCACGACGTAAGATACGACGACGATCTACCAACGCTCCAGGCGTATTAAATGCTCCTGTAACATCAAACTCAAGTGAACCACGGGGATTTGTTCGCCGTGTGTGGGCACCAAGAGGGCAACTTGCCCCCTTTATATCACCGTTGTAATCAAACGCCCTTCGTTTGATTTTCAGTTCTGCAAGTTTGGCCCTGGCAACAGATTTTTGCTCAGGGGAAGCTTCCGATTGAGAATATAAAGTATCAGAGGCGCTGTCCCATTCTTCGCCAAATTTCATTGCTGAGGCATAATCCGGATAGGTAGCCAGAGGAGCTCCATTTGACCAACGCCCAGCAAACTTGGCTTTCATTGTTTCTTGTTTTACCTCCGGTGAATCCTGTGGGTCGCCATAATTTACACTGGCTTTTTTAATATAGTCGGTAAACTTGCCTACATTTTGGTGTAACTTGCGATACACCATAAAACTACCGTTGTAAGACAGCAAGCGAGGTACTGGGGCAATGGGATATTCACAGGTCTCATCACGGTGGCCTAACAAAAACTCACCCGTCTCGAGTGCATCCCATCCAGCTGGTGTAGCAGCAGATTCTCGGGTCGGCTTTCCTGCACCTATTGTTTCATTAGCGCTTCTACCTTGCCCCTTGAACACAGGATCGCTAATGCCGTCTGTGTAATGAAAATGCTCATTGGCCGTTGGCTTGCCATCTAATATAATTGCATTACCGGATTGGTATGGTAAATCGTCTGCACCCTTGCTACCGCGATGCCCCTGTAAAAGTATGACGCCACCATGAGTGTTTTCTAACATTTCAATTATTTTTTCATAGCGCCCATCAAGCTCTTTTTCCAACTGTCCATTAATGGTGACCAACATATGCACACTACGATGATCTTGCCAGACGGGATCCCAATTTTCCGGTGCGCTTGCACCGTCGTCACCAAGAATGTCTTTCCGCGCTTTCATACCCATGCGAAAGTCCTCAGGAAAACTGCGCATAGACTCGTCAGGCAGGCCTAGGGCCGTTAAACCTGCATAGGTCAAGGCAATATTGGTAGTGGCAGGTGGTGGCTTAGTACCGTCATTCTGTTTGTCCAGTGGTGCAGAACTGGTAACTAGCGGTACCAGATCAGTAACAAATTTTCTGGCTTTAGATCCATTGTTAAACTTAAAAAGCAGATACCGGGAAAGAGGGTACCCCCAGCGGCCATAGCCAAAGACGATATTTCCTTGAATGTCATGTAAATCCAGTGCTACTTTCATTTAACTGCCCCTGATGAATCATCTATGATTGCTTTAACACTTAGCTCTATATCTGCAGGAACCTTTTGTGCCGCTACTGGCCAACTGGGTTCTTTGAGGTTGTCGATATCAATTAACTTAACAAAGCGTTTAAATGCTTGCTGTAACTTTATTGCTCCTTTACCTTCTTCATAGCGAAAGTGATCTGATAAATAGGCAAAATGAATAAATGATTGTTTAACGTAGAGTGCCTTGAGCTGTTCATCAAGGGGCTTATCCGTGGATCCATTAAAAAACAAGCTGGTTTTAATCTGGCATCGCTTTATATAATGAATAAAATCAGCAGAAGAATTCACAGTGTTAAACGCGACGCAGTGTTGTAAAAAATCTTTTAACAAATCACCTATCGCATTCCACATACCCCTTAGGTAGTCGTCTCGTTCGCCAAAAAAATTACTGCTAAACACCAGGTACTTATTTTTTAGGTGTTCTTCTATTGCTGGTGCACCTTCATAGAAGACATCATTTAACAGAAATACACGGCTCAAATAGGTATTGGGTACTTTAGCCAGTGGAGATTTTTCCCCTAGTGGCCACTGTTGAAGCCTGTCTCGAATGATTTTGTCGTAAGAACGTTTGTCCTCAGTGCCGTGTTTGATCGGGATCAAAACGGTAAGTCCGTATGCATTGCCGAATTTATTGCCCATCTTCTTGCTCCCTTTGTAAAACTGCTTTGGCCGACAGGCTGACTATCGGTGTTGGTTCCATCAATCCTAGATTACGTTGCTGATCCAGCAGAAGCTTTTCATAACGACCTTGAAAGTCTTCAGGGGATTCGTTGTCGTCACTAACAGCGATAAAACTAGATAGAGCATCTGATAATTCCTGGGCTCCTTTTATGTCATTAGAGGCGGCTATTGGATAGGCGTTGTAGTAATGGTTAGTCCAAATCTGGTTAAACGTGATGTAATCGTGAAAAGGTTTCAACGGTACGGAGTTGGGATACTTGATATTTTTAAACCAGAAACGATCTAACCCTTCAGGGATTGACATATGAAAGGAATCGACATACTGCGTCCAGCTTCCATTAAAGTTACTAAAAAACAGCATGTAGTTATATTTCAGACATTCTTTAGGTTGAGAGGAGTCAAGATGAGGAAACTCTTTTATTATAGCCCACCGTGCATAGTGGATAAGGGATAAGGTCAACAAACCGTTAAGCTTTCCAAAAACATAATCTGTTAATGCTGACGGTACCAATTTTCCCAAAATACCTGCATTTCCCAGCTGTTTAGAAACTGAGAATTGTAGCAGCGTAAATATAAATCTATTGAGATAATAGGGCCATCCGGTAATAGGGGTTATCACATTCATAGCATAGGATTTACCAGCTATATTTGACATCGCGTATCTTCCTTAATGTATCAGTTGTTTTAATATATTATTTATTTACCTTGCCGAATTAAATAAACCCTTCCAGAGGCTCACATTCGGGAATAAAAAAGCAATCAAGGTGCGAGTAAAGGGCCTTGCTTTGACACATGTGGAAATAGCATATAACCGGCTATTTTGAGGATCAGCCAGAGACCGCTCTTATTCTTTTTGTAGTCGTTGTCAGTCGCTTTGAGATCGATATAAGATGGCACTTGAGCCAAAACACCCGATTTGTCACCCACTTCAAGACTGCCATTTTTAAGGTTTCTGCGCCGCTCTACCATCCGTTGAAAAAATGGCTCATCGCTATTAAAAAACATCCGAATTAACTCGGGAGTGACGTGCTTGGTGCCTTGTTGATCAAACTGCCCGCAGAGTGTTTCGAAACCTTGCCATTGAATATGACCACGAAAGCGCGCAGTAAATTTATCCCGCCAAGTTTTAACCGAACGGATACCCTGCCACGTTGAATAGGGTTCAGTCTTTTGTGTCGATATAAATGCCGCAAGTACCTTGTCTGTAATTCGGTGTTGCGGGGTTTCTAACTCTTCTGCGAGTTTTTGCAGATGGTCAATAAAGCGCTCTAGCTGCTGTTGATCGACTCCAAGTTTCACATCTAAAACACGACTGGAACAGGCACCTTGCCCCCAGCCTTTGACACAGGCTTCAATATCAGTTTCATCGGGCTTGGAGCCGGTTTGTTCTTGAATTCCTGTGCGTGCAAGAAAACTCAGAGTAGTCATCCAGATGCCACTGGACAACCCCAAACCTTGCGGCCCAAAAATGTTATCCGACGACGTCTTGGTTACCGTTCCTTTTCCATTGCCAGAAGGCCAGACATGCCTTTCTAATCCGGGGCGAAGTTGCCCTTGAGATCCATTGGTATTTTCATCTAGATTTTTCATGATAATTCCTTATGAAACGTTTAAATTGGGCTGTAGAAGCGAAATTTAATCCCTGGCCCCGAAATCAGTCTGAGGTAAGATTGTTAACACTTTTTGAAGATAACTAGATAGTTAGCCGATATAGCAAGTCAATTTGATTTATAAAAATCAGTCATTTTTTGAACCGTAAACCGAGGAATCTCTGGTTACAAGACTGCCCAATAATTTTTGATTATTGTTGATTCTAGTTAAATTTCATGGTCTTGCTAGTTTTTTAATGGACAGGTATGACTAGATAGGCTAAAACTTATACTCGTCATTGCGCCCCAATATCGGGCAAATCAAGTATTTATTACAGAAACATCTAGGCAAATTTTAATGGTCAATAGATCACAGGAAGTAAGCCAATAGCTCGCAAACTTTGCCATTTTATTGTGAAAAAATGGCGGCTAATAATTTCTTATAACCAAGGCTTTTCCTTTTGTTACAAGCTCAATTTATTGAGCAAAAAGAAAAAGCTGTTCCCGTTGAAACCTCTGAATTATTTAGGGATAGTAACTGTACTGGTCGATAAACTGGGTTAAACCTTTTATTCACAAGTGATTAATACTTAACGCCACACCTTATGCTGCAAAGTTTATGACACAGGATCTTGGCGGTGTGCTTATCGTAGCAAGTAAAGTACTTTTATCCCTGATCTTCTACTCATTCATCTCGGCACCGGCAGCGAGAGATCGTTTATTTTCATTTTGCTAATAACCTGGCTCCGTTTATTTTTGTTTTGCTAATATCTGCCGAATTTCATATAAAAATGATGACGGGTTACCTGGTAGGTACCGTGAAATAGATTGACTGCCGTGTAGTGATAGTTTTGCGTTATAAAGCAACACCTGGCACAAATTAAAGGGTTTTAAGTTGGCGAGATATATATAAATTACTGTTTTAATTAATAAATTATCATTTTGAACATTCCCTGCTTTTTATGATCAAGCCTCTTTGATTTTATGTCTATTGCTGCCACGTCACCAATTCAACATCGAATGACGTTTTACATTGAAATATTTCACTTATAAAAGACCAAAAAAATCTTAACCATATGAAATAATACAATATTATTCTATTGGCTTACTTTGTGCATTTCGTTGCAGCACAAGGTGAAATTACTTTATATCCAGGCGGGAATTGTGCAATTTAGAAAAGATATTAATGGATTAAGAGCCATCGCTGTAATAGCCGTGGTGCTATTTCATTTCAATCCGTCTTGGATGCCTGGAGGCTTTGCAGGTGTTGACGTATTTTTTGTTATTTCAGGCTTTTTAATGACAGGGATAATATTCAGTAGCCTTGAGCAAGAAAAATTCTCTATTTTAAAGTTTTATGTTGCCCGGGCAAATAGAATTATTCCTGCCTTAGCTGTGCTTTGCCTGGTATTACTGATATTTGGGTGGTTTTATTTAACCCCCCTTGATTATAAGGCATTAGGTAAGCACGCTGGCGGTAGTATCAGTTTTATTTCTAATATTATTTTCTGGAATGAATCAGGCTATTTTGATGTTAGCTCACACGGAAAATGGTTATTGCATACCTGGTCATTATCAGTTGAGTGGCAATTTTATATAATCTACCCATTAATGCTTGTCGTTATGGGTAAATTTATGACTGTGAAAATCATGAAAGCGACCGTTCTACTTGGAGCCGCCTTAGGCTTTATCTTTTGCGTCTTCGTCACCTACAAATGGCCTAATGCTGCATATTACCTGCTACCTACCAGAGCGTGGGAAATGATGGTTGGAGGCATTGCTTATCTGTATCCTTTTACGCTGCAACAGAAAAATAAAAAACTATTTGAGTGGTTTGGCCTAACGTTGATTGTTGGCTCTTACTTCTTAATATCAAAAGATAATCCTTGGCCAGGTTATTTAGCATTATTCCCTGTATTAGGTGCCTTTTTACTTTTACAGGCGAAAAGAAATGATAGTTTTATCACTAGTAATGTGCTTTTCCAGAAAATTGGGGTATGGTCTTATTCAATATATTTATGGCACTGGCCGCTAGTTGTCGCTATTTATTATTTTTCATTGAATCATATTTATATCTATCTAGGGATGACATTATCAATATGCCTAGGTTTTTTAAGTCATAAATACATTGAAAAAATCAGGTTTAGAAATGACTTTTCTAACCTATTTGTTTACGTAAAATGCAAGCCCCTGTATATGATTTTATTCGTAGGATTAATATCTTTTTATAATTATTATCTCGATGGGGAAAATGGCTGGAAAATAAGACAAAACTTATTAACACAAAAAACCTATTCAGTTCTTGAAGGAAGGACTGCCGATATTAACAACTGGCAAAGATATGTAGATGGTGATCAAGACTTTTCTCGTTGCCGTTTCAACATGCAGACCCTGACAAATGACGGTGAACTAAGATTAAAAGAATGTGAGGCTAAATATGGGTCAGGCATTTTAATATTAGGTGATAGTCATGCAAATGAATTGTTTACCATGGTTGCATCTAAATTTTATAATGAGTTTATTGTTGGGGTCACAAGCACTGAAGGCTGCCGTCCTCATACAGAAAAGAATCACTGCAAGTATGAAAAACTGGCTGATTTCATATCAAAAAACAACCATGTATTCAATCATGTTATTTATGAACAAGGTGGATTTTACTTATTACTTGATGAAGATGGTAATAAAGGTTCAAGGAATATGTTTAGTAAACTTCCCTTATCAAAAAGTGTTGAAGGCATTAATGTTAACATGAAGAATATTAATATAGTAAGCGCTTATTTGTCCTCAATAAGCGCGTTTGTACCGGTAACTTGGTTCGGCAGCAGAGTTGAACCTCATTTTACGAATAGACATTTGTTGCAGAAAGGTTGTGATTTCGAATTTAAGTTACGACCCAATCAAAAAGCGGTATTTTATTTACTTGATTATCATATCGAAAATAACATTTCTCATTTAAAAAATATAAAATTTTTATCACAAAATGAGACTTTTAAGTATCAATTCCCCCAAGACTTTATGAATTGTAAAAAAATATTGTGGGATGATTCTGATCACTTATCAAGCTTTGGTGAAGAGACAATAAGTAAGCGCCTCCCAGATAGTTTTTTACATTATTAAAATGCCATGTTTCGATTAAATATTTATGAGCTGATATTTAATTAAAACATGGTAGAAAATCACCATTATAGCCAACATAAAAGCATCAACCCTACAAAGCATATAATATAAGCACCCGTGCAAAATAACCGCGAATATAAAGTTGGCAAAGTGGGTCACCTCATACAGGGTAATGCTGAAATAAAGGTGAAATAAATAATTTTCCTTTGAATTGTATAGATTTCACGCTATCTGAGCATCCCAAATTAAAACCGAAAAAATTGCAGAGATGCAATATAAGTAAAAACGGTGTCGCGAAGGTGTTTTTAGAGCAACGACCCTGAGCTGCTTGATTAACTCCATTGATTACATATTCATTAAACCCTTGGTTTTTATTGACCTAGATCAACCATACAACGTGGAGATAAATGTTAATTTGGCAGTACATTCAATAGAAACGCAGAAGATATAATGCCTAAGCTTACCCCAAGCATTGTGATCGCTTGCGACGGTTCAGATCAATCGTTACAGGCGGCAAAAATGGCAGCCGATCTGGCTAAAGCCACCGGACATCCACTCAAGCTATTGTCCGTGTTTCCGCACTCTAAGGTAGAGATGCTGGTTATCAGCGGCGTACAACACAGTGATGTTGTGGAAGAAGAAAAGAATTACGGGCGCGAAGTGTTCAATGCCGCGAAAGAAGCCATGGGTGGAAAAGCCATTCCTAGCGAAGAGATACTGCTCAAAGGCGACCCTGCCAAGGAAATCATTGAATATCTGCAAGCTAATCCGGGCACTCACCTGGTTTTGGGCAGGCGCGGCCATTCAATGGTGCGCAGCCTGACGCTGGGTAGTATCAGCGAAAAAGTGATCAGGCACGCCAACGGACCGGTTACTGTGGTAAGCCAATAACATCGAACCGGTTACGGGCACACATCAGGACATTGAGCTTTTTATGGCCTTTAGTGAAGCTAATCGTCTTGGTCCAGGCCAGGCATGCAATATGAAAACCCGTGTAAAATAGCGCCGAATATAAAGTAGGTTAAGTGGGGTTCCTTGTCGGATGCACCACTGATTTCAACGTTTCTGACCCTGCTGATTTTGTTGATGGACGATTAGCGCCAATAAATAAAAGACAGTCATTATTGAAGCACGGCACTTTTTCACAAGCACGATTTTATCTGCTCATGTTCACCTGGCGAATAGAGTATCAATATTCATTAATCAAAAATAACCAGATGCTTCAAATCTAAGCGAATACCGATATGCTCGCCCAGCGCATGGTCATGATGACTTGGGGCCAGACACAATACCTTAGCAGTAGGATCATGATTCAAAGTAAGTTCATATAAAATATGCGCCCCTTTAAACGCCCGAGCCGTTACCTTAGCCACACTAGCGCTATCGTCATCATGTACTATATCGTCAGGCCTAACGAGCACTTCCAGGGCTTGTGCCGTGGAGAATTTCGCCACTTGTTCAACAGTTAAAGGAAATACACCCAGCTTGGTTTCAACGTAATTTTTGTTGATAATTTTACCTGCCAATAACGTCCCCCTACCAATGAAGCCGGCAACAAATTTATCCACGGGCTGGTGATACAATTGATAAGCGCTTGCCCATTGCAATAGTTGCCCTTGCCTTAATACCCCAATATTATCAGCCATGGCAAACGCTTCATGTTGATCATGGGTAACCAGTAGGGCACTGGTGCCTTCATATTTAAGAATACGCCGAATATCTTGCCCTAATTCCTCACGTAATTCCGCATCAAGGCTTGAAAAAGGTTCATCAAGTAACAGTAAATCGGGCCTGGGAGCCAATGCCCGTGCAAGCGCAACACGTTGTTGCTGGCCGCCTGATAAGGAATGTGCGAAACGTTCACTGATATCCGCTAAGCCCACTAGTACTAACAATTCAGTTACCCGTTGGGATTTTTGCGCTGCACTGTAGTTGTGTAACCCAAAAGCAATATTTTGTCCCACATTCAAATGTGGAAACAAAGCGAAGTCCTGAAACACCACCGCTACTTTGCGTTGTTCAGGTTCAGTATGGGTGTTGCCCCCGGCAACTAGAGTCCCCCGCAGGTGGATCTCGCCTTGCGTAACAGGTTCAAAACCGGCAATAGCACGTAAAATCGAGGTTTTCCCACAGCCTGATGGCCCTAACAAACAGCTAATCTCACCACTTTTAACAGTAAAGGATACCTGCTTGACCACCGTTTTTTTATCATAGGCAACGCAGATATTACTCAGGTTCAGCATACACACTCGACTTTTGCAGGGGGTTAATTTTTTTCATTCTTGTTTATCTCTAATGCCCGGGTTAACAGCACTACCGGCAGTAAGCCAACCAACACAATCGCCATTGCGGGGACCGCAGCATCTTGCAGGCGCTCCTCAGAAGCGAGTTCAAAGGTGCGCACCGCTAAGGTATTGAAATTAAACGGCCTGAGCATAAGGGTGGCGGGCAATTCTTTTAGCACATCCACAAACACCAGCAGTATCGCACTGAGCACACTGGCCCGTAAAAGGGGAATATGGACTTTTTTAAGTACCGCAAAAGACGATAACCCCATTGAACGCGCCGCGTCATCCATACTGGGCTTGATACGTTGCAACCCAGCTTCAACATTATGCAGCGCCACGGCTAAAAAACGCACTGAATAGGCCAATAATAAAGCCACCAGCGTCCCTGAGAATACCAAACCAACGCTGGTGTCGAATAGCGTTTCGGTCAGTTGATTCAAACCATCATCTGCGGCGCTTAACATCAACATGGTTCCGATGGCGATAACGGTACCGGGGATTGCGTAGCCTAAGCTAGCAAGTTGTACCTGAAAGCTTAGCAGCCAATGATTACGCAGCCGTTTAGCGTAAGCAAAAAGTAACGCTAACCCCACAGCAATACATGCAGCACTTGCGGCTAAATAAAAACTATTCCAAATCAACGTAATAAACTGTGCATCCACCTGGCTACTTGCTCGTCCAAACGCCCAGATGCTTAATTGCACAATAGGAATCACAAAACCAAAGGCAACCGGTAACAGGCAAAGCGTAACAGCCCATAAGCGTTTTATGGGTGACAGAGACAGTCGCTTGGCACTATGCTGCTTCTGACCTTGATGAAAATACCGTAACCGGCGCCGAGAGTGTTTTTCAATTAACAATAATACCAACACAAAGCTGGTGAGCACCGCAGCCAGCTGGGCTGCACCTATGGCGTTTCCAAGGCCATTCCATGTGCGAAAAATACCTGTTGTAAAAGTATTTACGCCAAAATATTTCACCGTGCCATAATCGGCAAAGGCTTCCATCATCGCCAGCGCTGTACCCGTCAGTATCGCAGGTCGAGCCAAGGGAAAAGCCACTTTACGGAAATACGCAAAACCGCTCACGCCCATACTACGACTCACTTCATAAAAACTGGCGGACTGTTCACTAAAAGCGGTACGGGCCAGCATATAAACATAGGGATACAACACCAGTGACAGCATAATTATGGCCCCACCTACCGAACGTACATCAGGAAACCAATAATCATGGTATGTCCAGCCAAACGTTTCACGCAGTTGACTTTGCAGCGGTCCAGCTACACCTAACATACCGGTATAGGTGTAGGCTAAAATGTAGGCAGGCATCGCCATGGGCAATAAAATAATCCATTGTAAGGTGCGCCTGCCGGAAAACTCATAGCGAGCGACCAACCACGCCAGACTGGTACCCAATACCAGGGTAAGTGCACCGACACTAAAGGCAATTAATAATGAGTGATAAACGTAATCACTCAGGACGGTTTCGAAAAGGTGTTGCCACAATTCGTATTGAGGCACAAACAGGCTGGCAAAAATCAATAAAACCGGCACTGCCAATAGTAAACTAAAGACAGTAACGGCCCATAACCAAGGCTCACGCCAGTTACGCTTATTCAAAAGGATGAAAACGAATAATGTGAAAGATTAACGAAAATACATTATTTCCAACCTGCTTTATCCATCAGGATCACCGCTTGACGATTTAGCTCACCTACTTTTGATAAATCAATATCCTCAGGCTTAAAGTCACCCAAAGACATCAACACCACACTTTTTTCAACGCCCTCACGTAGCGGATACTCATGGTTGGTTTTGGCGTACCAAACTTGCGAATCTTCCTGCAACATAAAGCTCACCAATTTCTGTGCAGAAGGGGCATTTGGCGCATATTTAGTGATTGCAGCACCAGAGATATTGACGTGCGTGCCACGGTCTTGTTGATTTGGCCAAATCACCTCGACTTGACTGGCAGTATCTCGAGTTGTTTCATCATTACTGCTCGCCATGCCTGCCAGGTAATAGGTATTGGCTATAGCAATATCACACTGCCCTGCGACAACAGCTTTAATTTGATCCCGATCACCGCCTTTGGGTGTGCGAGCGAAATTTTTCACAACGTCATTTAACCAAACCTGGGTTTTTTCTGCGCCAAGTTGCTCAATCATGGCAGCAACCATGGACTGGTTGTAAATATTACTTGAAGAGCGCACACAGATCCGATTACGCCACTGTTTATCGGTTAAATCTTCCATACGGGTTAACTGGGTTTTATCAACCCGCGCAGGGGCGACCATTAATGGTCGGGCTCGCAGAGTGAATCCTATCCAGTGCCCTTGGGGATCAATGTAGTTTTGCGGGATCAAGTCTTTAAACGCCTGCGTTTCCATCGCTTGAGTTAGACCTTGCTCTTTTGCACGGTAAAGCCTGCCAACGTCTGTGGTAATAAGAATATCTGCGGGGCTATATTTACCTTCGCTCTTTAAACGGGTAATTAAGGCGTCTGCATTACCCGTAACCAGATTGACGGTAATACCTGTACTGGCGCTAAATTTATCCAGTAAAGGCTTTATCAGTGCTTCTTTACGCGCAGAGTAAACATTTAATTCTTGCGCGCTTGCAAAAGAAGCAACAGCAACACAGCCAACCAAACCCACTAATTTAAGAAAATGCTTCAAACCCATATCCTGTATCGAATAGTATGTGATGATAGTTCAACACCATACTCCGACTGAGAATAATTATCAATTGCATTGGTTGATGTTGATTATTTTGACCCTTTACCAGCGTTTTATTTATCCTATCGTAAAAAGTCTCGAGCGATTTAAAGCTCTGCGATCCCCCCGGGCAGGTGTGTTTAATGGCTGTGCCCAAAATGGTTAATATAGGCGCTATCAGCTGTCATTCGACTACGTTTTCGCTCCCATATCCGTTCATGGATAATGTAAGCGACAGTATTGACTGCGGGTTCAACCACAGCGATCAAACCACCGACCACAAAGCTGCCGGTCAGAATATATGCAACACTAAATGCCACTGAAAAATGGGTAATGGCAAAGGTAAGCGTTTTCATCAGTATCGGCCCTAAAAGTGAACTAAGTTAATCGGTAAATACTATTACTTGAGGCCTAATCAAGCCAATGAAACTAATCAATCAGCTTAATCTGCAAATAAGATTAATTCTCATTAAAAAGACTGGTTAGCCCACTCTCCCAGAGTGACAAAAACACACATAGTAATAAATCGAAAAACTATTTTTTTGGGCTTGCTCGTTATCAATCACCGTAAACCACTGATTTCATTTAACCCCGCATAAACCAAGCCTGCGGCGCAGATCCGTACGCGGTACCCGGTACGTGCGCTAATTACGCATACGGCTCCTACATCGAGTCAAAGGTGAAAGCGTTGAATAAACGTATACTGCTGCGCTACTTTTCCCAACATTTCCGAAACTGAAGCTAAATATCCCACGCTCTGAGTCACGGCTAATCTTGTGCTAAAAACATTTTCTCTGTGTCAGGCACCTTCACTCCACACACCCCGCCTTGTGCATTAAGCCAGCTTATCCACGTGCTTCTTCACTACTATAAGACTGTCTGACTTTAAACTGCTTATCATCAGAGGCTTAGTCTCTTGTCTTCTCCTTAATGTATAAGTCAAAACGTGACCTACCAAAGCGCTGGATCTCCCAAGTTGTGCATAAAAGACATCATCACATGCACAAGGTCTATGACTGCGCAGCGCCAACCAATAACTAACACAGCCATTTAAGGCATTTCATCTATTGTTCAGGTTGCCTTCCCCTTCACCCAACAAGATCAGCACGCTTAAGTGTGGATTTAGCAGCTCAATACTCAGCCTATGGTTTCCCCTGTCAACCGCTTCGACACCCTAAGATGTAAAGCCCATGACTCGGTGTCTTGGCCGTGTGCTTACCTTACCAGGTAGAGGACTTACATCCGGGGCGACCTCCGCTCCAATCTTCTACCGATTTATCTCGGCCTGCCGGGTTTTTTGTTACACATTAATTTTTAGTCTTACCAGCTTCTAAAATTGGCATGCCGGCTTCTGTTGGAATATAAATACGCTCGCCATTGCCTTCTTGCAGGCCTTTGATCCAAATATAACGCAGGTATGCTTGATTATTTTTTAATGACTTACCAATTATTCTATTAGCTTGCGCAGCTGCTTTTGCCAATTCAATATCAGCTTTACCCTCAGCTATAGCACGGACTAATTTAGCTTCGCCTTCAGCTTGAGCTAAAGTAACTTTCGCTTTGGCTTGCATTAATGCTGCTTGCTCTTGTGCTTTAGCTTCTACAATAAGTATTTGTTTACTCCACTCAGCCTCTTTTAAAGAAGCCTTGCCATTCATTTCCATGCTGTAAACTTTATATTTAGGCCAAGCCCACAAAGATATACTAATCATAAAAACACAGGCAACAAGCAAAAAAGCTAAACCTCCAAATGCGATTGCATTCCTATTAGGGTGCATAGACTATCCTTAATGTATAACGCTTAATATATGGGGGGCTTTAGGAGCGCTTTTCAGCGAGTAAAATACCCACCATAATGTTTGTTTTATTGCGCTATCAGTAAACTATCGCGGCTTTGCAACCTGCCCTGTTAACACAACGACATGATTAAAATTATTACTCCACCTTAAACTACCCTTGAACAAAACCGCAATGAAATTATGCATTTAACGTTAAAAACATTACAGAGACAGTTAACATAAAAACATAAACCCCACAGATCCGGTAATATAAGCACTCTTAAAAAATAACTGCGAATATAAAGTCGGCAAAGTGGGATACCTTGCAGGGGGCAACGCTAGACTTTTTTGTAAAACAGTGCAGCTGAGCCCCGTGGGCAAAGCACATGCCCTGGCGACACCGTCGCTGCTGTTCTCTCGACTCATCACTCCCCGAGCACGGCAGGTTAAAGCAGGTTAATTCGGTCACCGCGTGATTCAGGGATTAAAATCAAGTGATTCCCGCGTCGGGAACGCGTAATCACGACCTGTTTTAATCGAGAAGCACAGGATTGGGAGGAATGCCGAAGAGCGGCCTTTACAAAATACATCCTATATTTTGCCCTGCGGGCCATCCTTCGGATGTTTAAAATGGTTCCCGACCATTTTGTCTTGGTTACTTCTTTCGGCTGTAGACCATGTTTACGGGATAAATATGGAACAGCTTTAGTTGGCCTGAAAGGTTAAGTGCATGGATGCACTTAATAAAAGAAGTGACTGGCAGACCAAGGATGGTCAGTCATATCCCGCAAGCGACCGCCAGGGATGGCGGAAGGTAGAACAACGCTGGAGCAATTGTCGAGATGCGGGTAAGCGCATGCTTTAGTGTGCATGGCACATATCTTGGCAGCGAATGCCCCGTGGCCGCAGGCCATAAAATAAACGTATCGCATAAACAATAAACAAACAAAAAAGGCGCCTTGCGGCGCCTTCCAATCAAACCTACAACTGCGTGTTACACACGCTCAAAGATAGTTGCTATCCCTTGACCCAAACCAATACACATAGTCGCCAGGCCGATAGATTTATCCTTGGACTCCATCAGATTAAGCAAGGTAGTGGAGATACGTGAACCGGAGCAACCCAATGGGTGTCCCAGGGCAATCGCGCCACCGTTGAGGTTAACTTTTTCATCATACGTTTCCAGCCAGCCAAGCTGCTTGATACAAGACAACGCCTGAGCGGCAAAGGCTTCGTTAAACTCAGCCAACTCAATATCCGCCATAGTCATGCCTGCGCGTTTAAGCGCTTTTTGCGTGGCCGGTACAGGGCCATAACCCATTATGGCCGCGTCACAACCGGCAACGGCCATGGCACGAATTTTCGCACGTGGCGTCAAGCCAAGGGCTTTGGCTTTATCCGCTGACATGATCAGCATCGCCGATGCGCCGTCAGATAAGGCTGATGATGTCCCTGCGGTGACCGTACCGTTAACCGGATCAAAAGCCGGGCGCAAGCCTGACATGCTTTGGGCCGTTGAGTCAGGGCGAATGGTTTCATCCGTATCAATCAACTTTAAAATACCATCGGCGTCGTGACCTTCAATGGGCACAATCTCATTGGCCCAGCGGCCTTCTATAGTCGCTGCATGAGCTCGTTGATGAGAGCGGGCACCAAAGGCATCTTGCATTTCACGGCTGATACCATTTTGCCTACCGAGTAATTCGGCGGTCATGCCCATGCTACCTGAAGCCCGAGCGGCATTTTTAGCTATGCCCGGGTGAAAATCGATATTGAAGTCCATAGGCACGTGGCCCATGTGCTCCACGCCACCTATCATATACACATCTCCACGGCCGCTCATGATGCCACTGGTTGCATCGTGCAAGGCTTGCATCGATGAGCCGCATAAACGGTTCACAGTAACAGCTGCCACACTGCGGGGAATGTCTGTTAGTAACTGGGCATTACGGGCAATGTTAAAACCCTGCTCTTTGGTTTGCTGCACACAACCCCAGATGATGTCTTCAATCTCGTTGGGATCAAGATTGGGGTTACGTTCAACCAGTTTACTCATCAGGTGTGCTGATAAAGTTTCAGCACGCACGTTGCGGAAAATACCGCCTTTGGAGCGCCCCATTGGGGTACGAATACAATCGACTACTACGACTTCTTTCATGTTTTTGTCCTCTGGTGCAATTTAGGCTGATTGAGAAAAATAAGATTTACCTGAGGCGGCCATTTCGCGCACGCCGTCAGTGATCTGATAAATCGGACCTAAATCCGCATATTTGTCGGCCAGGGCTACAAAGTTAGCCAAGCCCATGGTTTCAATGTAACGGATGATGCCACCTCTAAAGGGCGGGAAGCCCAAGCCGTATAGCAGAGCCATATCTGCTTCGGCAGCGCTGCCCACTATGCCCTCTTCCAAACAACGAATGGCTTCATTGGCCATGGGGATCATCACCCTGGCGATGATTTCATCAGCATCAAAGTCACGCTTATCGGCGCAATGAGGCGCAAATAAGGCATAGGCTTCATCGGCCGCTACTTTTGCCGGCCGACCCCGTTTATCAAGGCTAAAGTTGTAAAACCCTTTGCCGTTTTTCTGACCCAAACGCCCGGCGTTGTAGAGTAAGGTAACCGGATCGTTGGCAATTTTTTGCATACGTTCAGGGATGCCATCAGCCATTACGCCAGAGGCGTGATCGGCCGTATCCATGCCCACTACATCCAGCAAGAAAGCGGGGCCCATTGGCCAGCCAAAGACTTTCTCCATGACTTTATCCACTGCCACAAAATCTGCTCCATCCATTAGCAATTTACTAAAACCGGCAAAATAAGGGAACAGTACCCGATTGACTAAAAAGCCCGGGCAGTCATTGACCACAATAGGTGTTTTACCCATTTTCATAGTGGCGGCGACCACAGCGGCAATGGTGGCATCTGTGGTTTTTTCACCGCGAATGATTTCCACCAGGGGCATTTTATGCACGGGGTTAAAGAAGTGCATACCGCAGAAACGCTCAGGTTTCTCCAGGCTCTTGGCTAACTGATCAATGGAGATAGTTGAGGTATTCGAACAGATAATGGCGTCATCGGCCACGTATTGCTCGGTTTCTTTAAGCACTATGGCTTTAACTTTCGGGTTTTCTACTACGGCTTCAATCACTAGATCACAGTCTTTTATGGCCGAGTATTCTAGGGTAGGCACGATATTGTTTAAGGTGTTAGCCATGGTTTTGGCATCTACTTTGCCACGCTCCATGCCCTTACCTAAAATTTTCGCCGCTTCTTGCAGCCCTAAATCCAAGGCTGGCTGGTTGATGTCTTTCATGATCACCGGTGTGCCTTTAACGGCAGACTGGTAAGCGATGCCGCCACCCATGATACCGGCACCTAACACAGCGGTTTGTTTAACGGTTTTGCTGGCACTTTTGGCCTGTTTTTTACCTTTGGATTTAACCAATTGATCCGCCAGAAAAATGCCCACCTGAGCTTTGGCCGCATCGGTTTTGGCTAATATGCTAAAACCTTGGTTTTCCAACTTTAACGCGCCATCACGATCCAGACGGGCGGCATTGGCAACGGTTTCTACCATCATATGGGGCGCCGGATAATGTTTACCCGCCTGGGCAAATACCATGGCTTTTGCAGTGGAAAAGCTCATCATACTTTCATTTTTATTTAACTTAAGGGGGGCCATTTTTTGGGCACGACGGGCTTGCCAGTCAAATTTACCCGCTATGGCGTCTTTAAGCATGCTCAGCGCCGCGTCTTGCAGTTTATCTGGGGCTACCACGGCATCAATTGCACCTTCAGCCATCGCTTTAGCGGCTTTACGATCACGGCCTGTGGTCATCCACTCCAGGGCGTTATCAGCACCAATTAAACGAGGCAAACGCACCGTGCCACCAAAACCGGGCATTAAGCCTAATTTCACTTCAGGAAAACCAATAGTTGCGGTGGTATCAGCCACCCGTAAATCACAGGCCAGGGTCATTTCAAAGCCGCCACCGAGTGCAAAACCGTTAATGGCGGCAATAGTGGGGAAAGGTAAATCTTCAATCTGGTCAAATGCATGGGAGGTTTTTGCCACCCAGGCCAGAACATCTGCATCAGGCATATCAAACAGGGCGGTGAATTCAGTAATATCTGCGCCGACAATAAAAGTCGATTTAACGGATCGTACCAGCAGGCCTTTGACGTGTGAATTAGTGCTCAGGGCTGTGGCTGCCTCGGACATTTCGCTCACCGTTTGTTGGTCAAATTTATTAACCGAACCTGGGGCATCGAATACGAGTTCTGCAATACCATCTTGCAACAGGGCTACTGTGAGGCTTTTGCCTTCATATATCATTATTTTCTCCTTTGGCATTCGCCAGGATTGAGGGTACGAACCGAGTAAATTAAGTTGATAGTATTAGGGTCGGCTAACATTGTGAATAAGAACAGCAAAACCGCAACCTAATTGTAACAACTATAGAACCGGGACAAATTGACACATTTCAACTGGTCATGCCAGTTAAATTTCACTAAATTTACTGACCTCTTGCCGCTTATCCCTTGCATATAGTGGTAAATGTCTTAAGGTTGATCTTTTAGGCACACAATGAGGCCTGTTTATTATCCGCTTTATGTTTTTGTCACTGTTAACACTGGTGAACATCCTGGCTTATGCCACAGAAGTTGTATCTCCTGGCGAGCAAAAATTACGATATCAGCGCAAGATTTTTGCCCAGGCTGAAAGTTTGGCATCCAGGCCAGGCAGCGCCCAGTATCAACAACTGCTAAGTGAACTGGCAGATTATCCCCTTAAGCCTTATGTGGAACTCAAAGCTCTGATGAGCGCTGTAGATATGCAACACAGCGAACTTATTGAGCAGTTTTTACAACGTTACAAAGGTACCCCGCTGGACAATTCCCTGCGTAAAAAGTGGCTGGCCTATCTGGCCAAAGAAGATCAACAGGCATTATTCCTTAAATATTATCTTAATATAGGGGATACGGCCTTGGCCTGTAAAAAAATTGAATATAGCCTCAAAAAACCCGAGTTACATGCTGCGGCGCTGCAAGAAATAACGGCGCTGTGGGTAGTGGGCCAATCCCAGCCCCAACAATGCGATCGTATCTTTCGCATATGGCAACAGGCCGGTAATCTCACTCAGGATATGGTTTGGCAGCGCCTAGTATTGGCCGCCAGTGAAGGCAAACATACCCTTATTCCTTACTTGCGAAAATTGTTAGCAAAAGATAAACAGTATTTAGCGGATCTGTGGCTAAAGGTCAGGCGTGAAGCTAGTTATGTCAGCCGCGCCTCGCAATTTCCCGGCAAAAACCCCCAGCAAGAAACACAAATTCTGGTTTACGGCCTTAAACGTCTGGCCTGGAGCCAGGCAGATTTGGCCCTAAAAAGCTGGTTTGCTCTGGAAAAACGTTTTACTTTTAGTGATCAGCAAAAACGCAGCATTGCCGAACGCTTCGCCCTGGCCCTGGCTGTGGCCAATCATCCCCAGGCTGATGAATGGCTCGACAAAGCCAATACCCCATTGCAGGACAAAGAGCTATTCCGTTGGCATCTGGCCCATGTGCTGCGTAAAGGCAACTGGCAACATGCCCTGGACCTCCTTGAATTTGCCCCACCAGACATTAGCCAGGACAACACTTTTCAGTATTGGCTGGGCCGCACTTACCAGCAATTAAACGCCACAGAATTAGCCAATCAGACGTTTTCTAAACTGGCCCATCAGCGCCACTACTATGGCTTTATGGCCAGCGGTAAACTTGCCCAAGAGCCACAACTGCAAAATACCGCCTTAAACTTCAGTCCCCAGGAAATGCTGTTAATTGCCAATATGCCCCAGGCCAAACGCGCCTATGAATTCCTGCAGCTCGAACGTAATATCAGTGCCAGGCGGGAATGGTACGATCTGCAAAAACAACTCACTAACCAGCAAAGTTTAATTGCGGCTGTGATTGCCGATAGCTGGAAATGGCACGATCAGGCCATTTTCACCTTCGCCCGGGTGGGGTATCTGGACGATCTGAATAGGCGTTTCCCCATGGCCTTTGATAACACCCTGCAGTCCAGTGCCAAAAAATATCAGCTCGACCCTGCCTGGGCATTTGCCATAGTGCGCCGGGAAAGCTCCTTTATGGCCGATGCCAACTCCTCTGCCGGAGCCCGTGGACTGATGCAACTGATGCCCGGTACAGCCCGCTACCTGGCCAAGAAAAACATCCTTAACAGTAGCTTGTACAATCCTCAGCAAAATGTGGAGTATGGTACCCAATATATGCGTTATCTGCTGGACAAAATGGACAACAACCCAGTTCTTGCCACGGCCTCTTATAATGCTGGCTGGCGCAAAGTAAAAGGCTGGTTACCTGAGCAACAAAAAGTGCCCATGGATATCTGGGTAGAAACTATCCCCTATAAAGAAACCCGCAACTATGTCAAAGCCGTCATGGCTTACAAGCAGATTTATGCCCAACGTATGGGCCAATCCAGCAAGCTGTTTAACGAATTGGCCAACATGGAAATTGCTCCGGACAAACGTTGAACGCCTTATGCTGCGGTAGAACAAAGAACCGAGCCTGTGATAATCTGTTGGCTTATTTTTTCCCAAGGATCCCAGACATGCAAGATTTGGCCGACAGTTACCCACAACATATTCATGAATTACAACTGAGAACCCGCGACGCTTTGCTGCGTGAAGGGATCGATGGCTTGATTATTCATTCGGGTCAAGGCAAGCGCATGTTTTTGGATGACAATAATTATCCGTTTAAATGCAATCCCCAATTTAAGGCGTGGGTGCCTGTTATCGATAATCCAAATTGTTGGCTGATCGTCAACGGCACCGATAAACCTAAACTGATTTTTTACCGGCCTAAAGATTTCTGGCACAAAGTGCCGCCAGAGCCCACAGATTTTTGGGCACAACATTTCGATATTATACTGCTCACTCAGGCCGATAAAGTAGAGCAACATCTGCCCTATGATAAAAGCAAATACGCTTATATCGGTGAGTACATCGAAGTCGCCAAGGCCTTGGGTTTTGAGATGATTAATCCCGATCGTGTTTTGCACTATTTGCATTATCAGCGCGGCTGTAAAACCGATTACGAGTTACTTTGCATGCGCCAGGCCAATAAACTTGCAGTGCAGGGCCACCAAGGGGCCGAAGCTGCGTTTCGCCAAGGTCTGTCGGAGTTTGATATCAACCAGGCTTATCTGGGCGCAGTGCGCCAGGGTATTAATCAGGTGCCATACAACAATATCGTGGCCCTGAACGAAAATGCCTCCATATTGCATTATATGGATCAAGACACCCAGGCGCCTGGGCACGCCCGATCATTTCTTATCGATGCCGGTGCCACCTTCAACGGTTATGCAGCCGATATTACCCGTACTTACGCCCGGGAAAAAAATCAGTTTGCCGAGCTGATCCAGGCCATGGATAAAGTCACCTTAAGCCTGGTTGATTTGCTTAAACCCGGGGTAGCTTATACCGATGTGCATATAGCGGCCCATCAGCAGATCGCCCGGCTATTAGCGGAATTTGGCATCAGCAAATTAAGCCCACAGGATACCCTTGCCCAGGGTATAGTGAATACGTTCTTCCCCCATGGCATCGGACATTTCCTGGGCTTGCAAGTGCACGATGTGGCCGGGCATGCAGCAGATGACTGGGGCACACCCAATCCACCTCCAGCAGAACATCCATTCTTGCGTACCACTCGCATCATAGAGCCCCGCCAGGTGTTTACTGTCGAGCCAGGCTTGTACTTCATCGACAGTTTACTGGCCGATCTGAAAGACAGCGCCAATGGCAAACATATCAATTGGTCTACAGTGGATACCTTCCGGCCTTTTGGTGGCATCAGAATTGAAGACAACATCATAGTGCATCGGGATAAAAACGAGAATATGACCCGGGATCTTGGTTTACACTAAGACTCACCGGCTGGCACCCTTGCCAGCCGGGTTTGTCCCTGATGATATCAGTCATTACCCCCCGGGATTGTCAGGCATGTATTTGGTATTAAAACCCGGTCAGCAATTTTTCGAGTTTTTTAGCTGCATAATGGCTAATTTTAAAGGTAGAATCGAAGCAATGGCACCTTAGTGTCTTAATCACAAAAAGGAATAGTAAATGGATGTCCTCCTAAGTTATGTACTGTCCGTGCAAACCCTGTTACTGGTGTTTGTTATCGCTCTGCTCAAATCGTCAATTAAATTTGTACCGCAAAATCGTGCTTACGTGATCGAGAGATTTGGTAAATATCAGTCCACCAAAGAAGCCGGGCTCAATTTTATTATTCCTTTTATCGATCGCATTTCTGCCGATCGCTCTTTGAAAGAAAAAGCGGTGGATGTGCCTGAGCAAAGCGCCATCACTAAAGATAATATTTCCCTGTCAGTTGATGGCGTACTCTACTTTAGAGTACTGGACCCTTACAAAGCCACCTATGGCATAGATGACTATGTTTTTGCCGTCACCCAACTGGCCCAAACGACTATGCGCTCAGAATTAGGCAAGATGGAGCTGGATAAAACCTTTGAAGAACGAGATGTATTAAATACCAATATAGTCGCCGCGATTAATGACGCAGCAGGCCCCTGGGGCATTCAGGTATTGCGTTATGAAATTAAAGATATCGTGCCGCCTCAGTCCGTCATGGAGGCCATGGAAGCGCAAATGAAAGCCGAGCGGGTCAAGCGGGCGCAAATTCTTGAATCTGAAGGGGATCGTCAAGCCGCCATTAACCGGGCTGAAGGTCAAAAAGCCTCAGTGGTACTGGCCGCCGAAGCAGACAAAGCCGAACAGGTACTGCGGGCCGAAGGTGAAGCGAAGGCCATAGTTGCAGTCGCGTCCGCACAGGCTGAGGCTTTACGCCAGGTCGGTGAGGCCGCCGCCACCGAAGAAGGGCAAAAAGCCATTCAGCTCGACCTTGCCACTAAGGCCATCGAAGCGAAACAAGCTATCGCCAAAGAATCGTCCGTGGTATTGCTACCCGATAGTGGCACCGATATCGCCAGTGTGGTCGCCCAGGCAATGACTATTATTAATTCACTAAATCGAGCAAAAAATGATGTGGCTAACTGATAACCTGGCCCAAAGCCTGATTGCCCTTGGTTTGCTGATGCTGGCCATCGAGATCCTGATCTTGGGTTTTGCTACCTTTTTCTTGTTTTTTGTGGGCCTGGCTGCCCTTATTAGTGGTGCCCTTATCTATGCGGGTATCGTGCCTGACACAGTATCGGGGGCGCTGTTAAGTGTCGGACTCGGTACCGTGTTATTCGCTGTGGTGCTGTGGCAGCCCCTGAAAAATTTGCAGACTAAGGTGGAGACTAAAAGAGTCACCAGTGACCTAATCGGTCATAGTTTTACTTTAACTGCGGATATCTCACCACACCTGCAGTCGGTTTATCATTATTCGGGGATAAACTGGCGGTTAACCAGTGATGAAGTGCTGGCGGCCGGCACCAAGGTTGAAGTGGTGGAGGTAGAAGTGGGGCAATTCAAAGTCAAAGCCTGCCAATTAAAAGTCAAAGACGACCAATAACAAGGGCCTATTTGAGGGCAATAACACCTGAATGAATTAAATTGCTGCCTTCTATCAACCACCGTAACGTCAAGCTCTAAACCTCAGCATTAATCTGCTGGGGAGGCTGATGAACCACTTTTTATCAGGACAACAGAGAATTGCCGTGGTTACACGCGCTACATTATGTGATTGTTTAACCCGCCCGATGAGCATTGCGCTGCAGGGGCGGAGGTATGACAGGTCAATGACTAATTTACTTAGCCATTGACTCAGGGGCAGACTTATTATTCGCCAGCGACCTGCATTTCATCGATGAGGATAGAGCCCGTCTGAATGCTACCACGGCGCTCCGTTACGGCGCCCACAGCGACAATATTGCGCAACATGTCAGCCAGATTACCGGCTATGGTGATCTCGTGTACAGGGTATTGGATTATGCCGTTTTCTACCCAAAAACCCGCCGCTCCCCGGCTATAGTCACCGGTCACGACGTTGACGCCCTGGCCCATCAGTTCAGTGACGAGTAAGCCTGTGCCCAAAGTAGCGAGCATTTCCAGGTCAGACTGCCCGCTATTTTTAATAAACCAGTTGTGAATACCGCCAGCATGTCCCGTGGTTTGCATTTTCATTTTGCGCGCCGAGTAACTGGTCAGTAAATAACTATTGAGTATGCCGGCTGTGACAACTTGTAAATCCTTGGTTTTTACCCCTTCGTGATCAAAGGGCGAACTGGCAAGTCCTCTTAATATATGGGGGCGTTCACTGATTTCAAACCAGTCGGGTAAGACCTGTTTGCCCAGTGAGTCGAGTAAAAATGACGACTGGCGATATAAATTACCACCGCTGATAGCACTGATAAAATGCCCCATCAGACCTGCAGCAATATCGCGATGGAATAACACCGGCACTTTAGCTGTTTTAATCTGCCTGGCACCCAATCTGCCAAGCGTAAACTCGGCGGCTTCTATGCCGACCTGCTCCGGGGATGCTAATAAGGCAGCGTCTCTGTCGACTGTGTAACTGTAGTCACGTTGCATCTCACCGTCTTGCTCGGCAATGACCACACAGCTGAGGCTATAGCGCGTGCTGTTGTAACCCGCATTCAGACCATGGCTGTTGCCATAAACCTTGCTGCCCAAATTGGCGTTGTAAGACGCCCCATCTGAATTACTAATACGGGGATCAAAGCCCAGGGCACTGGTCTCAGCCTTAATAACCTGCTCGATAGCAAAGTCGGTATCGAGCTCTATGGGGTGATACAGATCCAGTTCGGGATAATCATAGGCCATTAAATCTGGGTCAGCTAAGCCAGAGCAGGGATCGTCACC